>NZ_AUCX01000015.1 GCF_000429985.1 Maridesulfovibrio bastinii DSM 16055 | reverse complement strand
AGAAACCAGCGATAAGCCATATTGACTTGTATTTCTTTGACAAGACGCCTCTCACTGCGAATTCCAAATATATACCCAATAAATAACATCTTAAAAAGAACAACTGGATCAATTGCTGGACGACCATTGTTCTCACAGTAAAGATGCTTGGTCTTCTCTCGAATAAATGAAAAGTCGATAAACTTATTTATTTTTCGAAGTAAATGGTTTTCAGGAACCAGCTCTTCAATTGTTACTAGCTCAACAGTGACTTGCTTTTGATCAGATTTTTTTAACATGCAAATAATATAAAAAAGTCCCCGCCAAAAGGCGAGGACTTTGTCATCAATCTGACCGGTCCCGAAAGGGACCGGTTTTACTGTTTCAATGTAAAAATTAAGATCAGCCTTTATGAAAAAGCCGAACCAGAAGCTGATCAAGATCTGCCCCTGAATCAATGGCATTTGAAATTTCCCTGTCCATCTCTTTAGCTCCGTCCATGACCTCACTGACAGTACAGTCGAAATTAAGGGCGACTTCATCAGCAGAAATGTCATATCTGGCACACAGATAAAAAAGAGACCGCCTTGCTAGTCTGACCTCTTTAGTGTCTTCACTCATAATTTCTCGGAAACTAAGACTGAAGGCTTCCAAAACGGAATCAAGAATCTCATCGAAATCAGGCTGCTCAAATACTCCTATTTCGTCATCCATAATCGAATTTTCTTCATGCTCAAGGCTTTCAAGCCCCCAGCCGGATTCTTCAGGATGACTCAACTCTTCAGGTCTTTCCAGTCCCTTACAGATTCTAAGCCTTTTACGAAGCCGGGCAATGCTGCCAAGAATCTTCTCACTGTCACTAAGAAGAGGGTTCTCTGCTTCGGCCTGATAAAATTCAGAACTCTGCTCAGCTTTAGAAAGAACCACACCGACGTTCTCGTCGAGGACTTCACCCGCAGCTTCTCTGATGCGGACCAACAGATTTTTACGGACCCATTCTTCCACAAATTCATTAGGCGCGACAATTCTGACCACGCCGTCAGCATAGGTGGCTTCCAGAGGATCAATCCAAACTCTTATCAGTATCGGATTAACCCTGACCCGCAATCTTTTCTTAATGGACTGCCAAACAGAGATACTCATCGCTCCCTCCGGGAGTTTTTGCTAAAAAATACACGACCGGGGTAATACTCTATAAATTCCATGCCCGCAATAATCGGCACAAGAATCTTAACCCGTTAGAATATTACACTCTTATGTTTCACAACCATCATGAAAACAAATAAGCGTTTCTAAAAAAAACAACCGGACCAATATCATCCGGTATAAAATCAGAACCGCCCTGAACCTTCAAAAAATGAAGGCCGAACCGTATATTTCTTAAGACTGCTAGGGATTGAGTCTTTCTATAGTATCCTGAAGCTGCCTTCCAAGAGGAGTCTGCAGCGAAATTTCGCGTTCGATATTTGTAATGCCTTTAATAACTGTAGAATGCCTGCGTCCAAGACGTTCGCCGATATCCTTGAGGGCGAGGTCGGTATGCTTGCGGGCCAGAAAGAACGCGGTATTTCTGGCAAGAACAATCTGACGCTTGCGGCTCTTGGAGCGCAACTGCTCGGAAGTAAGTCCGTAACTGCGACAGACATGCTCCACAATAGCATCAAAATCGGGTGTAACATTCTCCAGAGAGTAATTTTCGAGAACCTGCCATGCCAAATCCTGAGTAACATTTCTGTTAAGCAGACGGGCTTTAAGGACCAGATTCTGCAGACAGCTTTCAAGCTGGCGAACATCATTTGTGATCCTTTCGGCAAGCAGTTCGGAAATAGATTCAGGAACATTGGTTCCCAGAAGTTGAGCCTTGCTCTGTACGATGCGCTTTCTGGTTTCAAAATCCGGTGTTGAAATAACGGCCAGAAATCCGGAACAGAAACGCGAGACCAGCTGCGGATCAACTTTTTTCAACTCGCGGGGCAGAAAAGAACTGGTAAGAACAACTTTGGACCCGTGAAGCTGAAGGCTTTTAAGGGTTGCCAGAAGTTCATCCTGCATCTTTAATTTACCCTGAAAAAAGTGGATATCTTCCAGCAGAAGACAATCCACATTATCGCGAAACTCGGATTTGAAACGGGACATCTCCCCTGCTTTCAAAGCAAGCACAAGTTTGTTTGCAAACTCTTCAGCAGTAAGACAGGCAATGGACACATGCTTCTTATTGCTGGTTTTACAAAGTCCCTGCCCGATAGAATGGAGCAGATGTGTTTTTCCGAGTCCCGGAGAAGAGCTGAGAAAAAGCTGGTCGCCCGGCAATGCGTTATCACACAGGCTGCGGGAAGCCGCACATGCAAGTTCATTTGATTGTCCGATAATGAAGTCCTTAAATGAGAATCTCCATTTCGGAACCTTTAAAGACAGAGACGGAGCATTGAAAGGAAGACCTATGCGCGTTGGCGCGGCAACCTTTCTTGCTACAGGCTTCTGACTTGTAGAAGGTTTGGTAGTTTTGGATTTCTTGCGAACTCCGATTACAACTTTAGGGCGGGTGCTCATGACCTGCTCCCCGGCTTCCATGATATTGGAAGTCAGACGGTCTCTCACCCACGCGGCCACAAATTCATTAGGTGCGTAAAGGTTGATAGTGCTGCCGTTTACCTCAGCGGTAAGCGGCTTGATCCAGACCTTGAACAGGCCGGGATTAAGGCACTTCTCTAAAATTTGTAAAATTTCACTCCAGCTATCTCTCATCATGGAGGCTTTACTAATGCAGGGCAGCAACATTCATCAACTCGAAATATACCACTATCACAGCATGCAGGGCATATGCTTTATCTACAGGATAACTTGTTAAATTAATTGATATTTTCTATTAAGGCTTTTTTTAAGGGCAACCATGCGAAACGGGCTGCATGGCCCATAATTCAAAGCATTAGAAGTTAATCAAAAGATTTTATCAACATATGTTTAAAACTTTTTCCACAGAATATTTTGTATATTTCTCAAAATTACTAAAAATTTTGCCACCATTCTCTATTTATTCATAAACTGATTTCATTATTCCATTTTGTCATCAGACCTTAACACTGGCTACAATATTTATGTTAACTATCTAAAATTAAAAAATAAAATTTATTATAATGCTCTTAAACACTATTGTTATATTTTTTTAAAAAAAACAAATTGACTTTTATCATCCCGCATAAAACGGGCCTTGATGGCTGTACTGATTTAGAACATCTTTTAAGCTCTTTAAGATCTCAAAAATTATTTTATTTAAAATTTTTTTGTTAAATTACACACTATTAATGAAATAAGTGTTTCCCACAGTATTTTTTATCCAATTTGAATAATAGATTTTGCCTGAAATTTTTTTCCAGATAATTATAATAAAAATATAGCCAAAGCATTAGTTCTGTATTAATATTAAACAGGAATAAAAATAATCTTAGTGCTCGCTATATGGATAAAAAAAATCAATTTTTAAAACATTTTATCTCTAAAGATTTTCTAAAAAAATCAAAAAATGACCTAGACACCAGAATCTGAAAACTAAAGAAAAGTTATGCTAATAAAAAAGGACCGATTAAAATAATCGGCCCTCATGGTGTTTTACTGTCCTTACTACAGCTTTATCATATAATATATCCAAAAATCCCGATCACAGGCTTTTAGAGGTAATTTCAGACAGAGTAGGAAATCTTCCGCATGCAAAACGCTCTGATTCGGGACAATATCCAAGCTGTTCACATCGCGCTCCGCCGACATTAAAAATAGCAGGCAGCTTTTCACGACAGATTTTAAGCATTTTATCAGCCATGGAGCGAACTTCCCATTGGGCTCTGGTGCAACAGCGCAGATTGAAAAAATGCATCAGGGAACGGCAGTTCATTGTTACAACAATTTTAGTTTCAGCAGCCTGTGGAAGTACAAATCTGGCATCTTCATTGGCTTTCTTTTCCATTCCGTTTGCTATCAGAATCTCGCGCAGGTCTTTATAAGTTTCACCTACTTCATCCATAAATTTTTCAAAACGCTCTCTGGCTTCAGGAATTTTTGCAATGGACGGAGGAAGGATATAATCCATATCGTTCTCTGTAACATAACGCTGACTCTGCTGGGAATAAGAAGCTATTCTATGCCGCACAATCTGGTGTGAGCAAGCTCTGGAGATTCCCTCTATGGCAAAGGTGAAGCTGACATGCTCTATCGGGCTGGTATGACCTGATTCAAGAATCCCGGACACAAAAGAAGCCTGTTTATCACGCTCCACTTCCCCATTCAAAAGCTTTGGCCACATATCGGCAACAAACCCGGCGTGGTAACATTGGCGGAAAGAAGCATACAGCAATTCCAAGGCATTCGGAGTCATGGCTAGAAATTCTACTCTTTGTTCTTTTACAGGCATTTTTTCTCCCTGAATAATTGTTGTTGTAATTGTCTAATAATTAAAATTTAATTAACTTTAAAGAAACTAATGAGATCAATTTTATGGCGGTTATTGTTATTTTTTGGAAAAACAATTTTGAATCACCGTGATTTTACTTGCCTAGTATGGTATTTTACTCTAACTAACAGCGCCTCACCAAAATAAACAGCATGCTGACACACCAACGACCTTTGCGGCCGAATTTTTTTGTGAAAAAAAACCATGTCGTCAGCGCAGGATCAATCCACAAAGATTAATATGAAAAACGATAAATTAAGAAACATTGCAATTATCGCACACGTTGACCACGGTAAGACCACCCTCGTGGACGGTCTCTTCAAGCAGAGCGGACTTTTTCGCGAAGGACAGGATGTCGATGACAGAATCATGGACAGCATGGACCTTGAACGTGAAAGAGGAATTACAATCGCAGCCAAGAACTGCGCCGTAGTCTGGAACGGAGTAAAAATCAACATTATTGATACTCCCGGCCATGCCGATTTCGGTGGCGAAGTAGAACGCTCACTGAGCATGGCTGACGGAGCTGTACTCCTTGTCGATGCATCTGAAGGACCGCTTCCTCAGACCCGTTTCGTACTTAAAAAGGCTCTTGAAGCCGGTCTCAAAATTATTGTTGTCATCAATAAAATTGACCGTTCCGATGCTCGCCCTGACGAAGTTCTTGACGAAGTCTACGATCTGTTCATTGACCTTGATGCCAATGAAGACCAGCTTGAATTCCCTCTTCTTTATGCCATCGGCAGAGAGGGTATCGCAATGGCCGATCCTAATGAACGCGGCGAAAACCTGCATGATCTTTTCGATCTGATTGTAAATGAAGTTCCCGGACCGGAATTTGATCCTGACGAACCTTTCCAGATGCTTGTATCCGATCTTGGTTATTCAGACTATCTCGGACGTCTTGCCATCGGTAGAGTTATACACGGTTCAGCCAAACAGAATTCACCCCTTTGCTGTATTAACGAAAAAGGTGAAGCTCTGCCCCTGAAGCTCACTAAAATTCAGACCTACATGGGCATGACTTTCAGTGAAACTGACTGCGCCGAGCCCGGTGATATCGCTGTTATCTCCGGCATCGAAGAAGTTTTCATCGGTGACACCATCTGCACCAGAGAAGATCCTAAAGCTCTGCCCAGAATCACTGTTGACGAGCCTACCGTTTCCATGCGCTTCGGAATCAACACTTCACCAATGGCCGGCCTTGAAGGCAAGCTTGTACAGTCTTCCAAAATAAGGGAGCGCCTGATCAAGGAAACCCTGCTTAATGTTGCCGTTAAGGTTGAAGAAAGTGACGAAAAGGACAGCTTCATTGTTAAAGGACGCGGCGAATTCCAGCTTGCTATCCTGATTGAAACAATGCGCCGTGAAGGCTTTGAACTTTCTGTTGGAAGACCTGAAGTTATTTACAAACAAGAAAACGGCAAGAAGCTGGAACCAATGGAACAGGTTTTCATCGACTGCGAAGAAGATTTTCTCGGTATTGTAACCGAAAAACTTTCTTCTAAAAAAGCTCAGATGAACAACCTCGTAAACAACGGTAAAGGCCGTGTTCGCATTGAGTTCTCTGCTCCGTCCAGATCCCTTATCGGTTACCGCGATGAGTTCCTCACCGACACCAAGGGAACAGGTATCATGAACACCCTGTTTGCCGGATATGATGAATATAAAGGCGATTTCCCTTCACGCTATACCGGTTCTCTGGTTTCAGACCGTGCTGGTAAAGCTGTTGCATACGCCCTTTTCAACCTTGAGCCGCGCGGAGAACTTTTTGTAGTTCCCAACGACCCGGTTTACGAGGGTATGATTGTCGGTGAACACAACCGTGACAACGACATCAATATCAACCCGACAAAAGAAAAGAAGCTCTCCAACATGCGTGCTTCCGGTAAAGATGAAGCTGTTATCCTTACTCCTGTAAGACCGATGACACTTGAACGCGCTCTGCACTTCATCCGCGAAGACGAAATTATCGAAGTTACTCCTGAATCAATCAGGCTGCGCAAAGTTGAGCTTTCCGCAACCAAACGCCATGCGGCGCGCGGAAAAGAAATAAAAGCTAAAAAATAATATCTCAAGGCCTTCCACAAATTGTGGAAGGCCTTTTTCATCTAAGCAAAACCTCAGTTGTAATTCCTCTCATTCTGTTTTACCACCCCTCCCGCTTCTGCTAAGCTGCTTTAATCAATATTCGGAGATATTCATCATGAACTCAGACAATCTTTGTGGAGAAGTAATTCTCATTTTTACCGGCGGCACCATAGGAATGAGTGAAAATCCTGATGCTGGCGGAGTCGTGCCGGACGATAACTTTTCAAAACTCCTTTCCGAGGTCACACCTGAAGGTCATGATGTAAAAGTTCGGCCGGTATTATGGTCTGATGTTCCAAGCCCGCACATGACTCCGGACATGATGCTGAAACTTTCAAACGATATTGAGAACTACCTGAGCGAAGATTGTGTTCTGGGGGCCGTTGTACTGCACGGCACGGATCTTATGGCTGAAACAGCATATATGCTGGACCTGACAGTAAAATCTCCCAAACCGGTTATCCTTACCGGAGCTATGCGCTACTTCAATGAATCCGGGTATGACGGGGTCCGCAACCTCGTGGACGCAGTAAAAGTCTGCCTTCTGCCGCCGGAAGAAGGGACTGATGTAATGCTTCAAATGGGAGACAAACTTTTTGCAGCTAAGAATGCTATAAAATTCAGTTCACTCAGTGTAGACCCATTTATAGGACAAAATACCGGACGATTAGGCTTTGTCGCCGGTGATTCAGTTATCCTGACCCGCTCACGCCCCGGCAGAAGACCAAGACTGCCTTTTAAAACTTTCAAAGCTGACCCTGATGTTCACCTTATTGGTTGCCATCCGGGCATGGATTCCACTGTTATCGACTTCCTGCGTTCCCAAGGAGCCCGAGGTATCGTCCTTGAAGGATTCGGAGCAGGAAATACTCCTCCCAGACTGGTTGACGGAATCAAAAGGTGTATTGCAGACAAAATTCCTGTAGTCCTCTGCACGCGGTGTATTGAAGGCGGGGTCTGGCCTATTTACGCATACCCCGGTGGAGCTGCCAATCTGAAAAGCCTTGGAGTGATCACAGCAGGAGGACTTTCTGCCCTGAAAGCTACCCTGCTCCTGAAACTTCTTGTGGGAAGCGGTTGCACTGAAAATGAGATCAGGCAGGTATTTTCGGAAGAAAGTGTCTGATTCAGCGCTTCATTAAAATTCAGAACTTAATATTTCACAGACTCCATACCATTTTATACGGCCTCTGCATGTTGGTTAGAGTGGCTGGTTATTGATACAGAAATCAAGCTGTCATAAAAAATGTCCGCTTTTCGAATTTACCGAAAAGCGGACACCAATATATAAATACATATTCCTGTGCGGTCTGCTACAGGTCATCAAGATCAACTGTATAGATCAATTCCACCAAAGTCTTTACTCCAAAGCCTGTACCACCTGCTTCAGATACAGCAGATTTTGACTTGGCCCATGCCGGACCGGCGATATCAAGATGCACCCACGGAACATTTTCCGGAACAAACTCCTTTAAAAACATTCCTGCGTGAATGGTCATACCTTCTCTAGAGCCGATATTCTTTATGTCCGCCACACTGCTTTTGAGTTCTTCTTTATACATGTCCCAAAGGGGCATCGGCCAGTATCTTTCACCGACCCTCATTCCGCATTCCCTTACAAGACTGCCCAGCTGATGGTTATTATCCATGACAGCAGCAACTTTTGTCCCGAAGGCTACAATGCACCCGCCTGTAAGCGTGGCAAGGTCGATAATCGCCGCAGGCTGAAATTCTGAACTGTAGGCAAGGCTGTCACACAGCAGAAGCCGCCCTTCCGCATCGGTATTAAGAATTTCGATGGTCTTGCCAGCATACGAAGTTACCACCTCGCCCGGCCGTGTTGCAGAAGCATCAGGCATATTATCAGCAAATGGAAGAATGCCCACGATATGCATCTCAGGAGCAAGCTCTCCAATTGCGGCAAAAAATCCCAGAATAGCCGCAGCTCCAGACATATCGCACTTCATCGTATCCATTGCATTTGAAGGCTTGAGAGAAATTCCTCCAGAGTCAAAGGTTACTCCCTTGCCGACAAGCACCAGCGGGCGGTCATTCTCATTATCCTTTGGCGCATATTCAAGGGTGACAAGTCTGGGTTCATCAGTGCTTCCCCTGAAAACAGAAGCAAAAGCCCCCATACCCTTATCAATAATTTCCTTACGTTTCAGCGCCTTGAATTTGAAACCATACTTCTTGGCAAGTTTTTTAGCCTCTTCCGCCATATACACCGGAGTAGCCAGATTAGGAGGAGCATTAACCAGATCACGGGCAAATGTAAGACCTTCGCCGACAGACTGCCCTCTTTTTATAGAATCCTTAACATGCAGCTGAGGTTCTTTTTCCGCAAAAATTTGGATTCGTTCAGGCAGTTTGCTCTCTCCGGAATTTTCCGTTTTGTAGGCATCATAAGAGTATAAACCGTCTATGATGGATATAACAGCATTGGTTAAAGCCTCATCAACCTGAAGACCTTCAAAAGCACACAGCGGCAATCCGACCAGACGCAGCTTTAATTCTCTGCATTTCCGCAATGCTGCGGTAACGGCATGATTGAACTGTTCTATCCCGAATGATTCCTTTGATCCAAGTCCGGCAATCATGACTCGTTGAACAGAAGATGCCGGTGGACCATAAATAACGCTGACACTGCCAAGGTCAGCACTAAAATCCCTTAATGCTCTTGATGCCGAAACCCAGTCCGCATTAGAGGCCATCCACGCTGAAAATCCGGGAAGATACTCTTCACTGTCCTTGAATGCGAAAAAAACAACAACATCGGCGGCCCATGTTGAAGCTGGTTCTACAACAAATGAAAATTCCATAATTCCTCCTCTTCACATTTGGATTGTGAAGCTGATCTGAATAGAACTCTTTTAATTAGGTGAAATTCTATCGATGAAAGAAAAAATACCATTTTCAAATTTTACAATATCCAGATTTTTAAGTGGAACACGAAGACCTTCAGGATAACTGATTTCTCCTGTTACTCCCTTGTACCCCTGCAATTCGGAATAAGCCTGCCTGATCATTTCTGCATCATGGCTTCCGGCTTTTTTCATGGCTTCAGCGATCATCATCACCGTGTCATATCCAAGCGCGGCATATGCATTTTCAGGATCTGTTCCAAACCTGCTGCGATAGCTTTTTACGAAATCCTGAACAACCTGATCGGGATTATCGTATGACACCGGAGTGGTTATATAAATCTTGCCTGAATTATTGTCGGCGAGTTGTTCCAGAACAGGGCTGTCAAAATTATCACCGGCCAGAATCGGCTGGTTGAATCCTGCCTTACGGAGCCCCCTTACGGCGGTTACCGCATCAGCAATATCCGTGGCTAGAAAAAGCACATCCGCGTCACCGGCAGAAAGGCCATCTTCATTTTTATTATTAGATGGTACGGGAAAAGATCCGTTACCGGCACTGTACCAGACGTTATCAACCACCTTTATCCCGTATTTACGGCAGCTTTTCTTGTAATATTTACCGATAATCTTAGTTCCCTTGTTAACTATATCAGTCGCTATCCATGCTTTCCCGGCCTTTAATTCCCGGACCGCAAACTTTGTGGCTGCACGGGACTGCATGCTGTCTCCAAATGAAGTCATGTAGCAGAATTTACCAAACATATAGGGAAGGGTCTGCATGGTTGAGCCTGAAATTACGAACATTTTTTCAGCACTGGTGGCAGCAGGCACCGCGATCATGGCGTCCGAAGCATCGTTCAGCCCGGCCAGTACTTTTATATTACCTCTGCCAGCCAGAGTCTCGGCTGCAAGAGCTGTTTTGGTTTGATCAGACTGGCAGTCTGCGGCAACAAGAATTAATTTATGCCCGGAAATACCGCCCTCTTCATTTATCTTGTCACAAGCGAGTTCCATACCATGAAATCCCGGAGTATCTCTTGCTGCATCAGCCCCGGTTAAATTGTAGAGAACTCCAATTCTAAAAGCGCTATCACCGGACCATGCCGGGGAAACAGAAGAAACCATAAAAGACGCTGCCATAAACACTGTGAGTATAAATACTCTCATCTGAACTATCCTTATTGCTTTTTATTCATGTTCTTAAGTTTCTGAGCTTCAAGGAAAAGCTGAAACTTATTTATTTCTTCATCCCTTTTTCTAGGGATATCGGCATATTCAGCTTCTTCCCTGTATCTTTTTTCAGCCACCTGCCGGCTGGGATGATTAAGCCCGGGACGACCATGCCAGCCCGAAAGATCACGGGAAAGACTCTGGATATAACTGACCCCGATGAAGGCCCGCGAAACAAGAGTTCGGTCATCAAGGCTGCGCATATCGGCAAACTCCCCTTTTTCTGCAATATTTATTATTTCCCGGTCAAGTGAAGCTGCTTTTGCCGGCATTTCCGTTTTATTGAAAACAGCTGCATGATTTATAAGAATATGCCCGCTGTCCTCGGCCTCTGCCGGATCAAGATAAAAGGCCGAATATATTTTGCCCGGATCAAAGACTGAAAGATCGCAGGAAAGATCAAGTCCGAAACCGCAGGAAAGACAGGTGATATCACGATATCGTGGGGTTGAATCCCTAGTGAACCAGAGTTCGGAATTCTCAGGATCAAAAATTGTTTTCCCTGCCGGAGGAGAATTTCTAATTACCGGAGATTTCAATAATGTTCTTGAGTAAAGTTCTTTAACCTCGGCAATGGCTGAGACTCCCAGAATTCCTTTAAAATCCTTTCTCCTTCTTCTGGATAGCAGAAAGAGCCCTTTGTAAAGCTGTGACAGAGATGTTCCTTCAGGATCAGAGGACTCAAACATTATATACTCATTAAATCCTCCCTTTATGGATATATTGTATGGGGTGCGTATCAGAACACTTCCGGTATCATTTCTCGGAACCAGAAAATCAGCCAGATCATGACCGTCAGTCGGCAGCCAGGCCATAGTCCCGCCTATAGTTGTCATAAGGCCCATGATATCCATATAATCTTCAGGAGAACTCCCCAGAGCACCTATTCCGATTGAATACTCTGTCTGGGAGAAGCTGCGGGAATAAAGATCATGCGGTCTTATTCTGGAATGGACGATATCGGCAAGATTTCCGGTAATGTTAAGTTCCGCCTCTTTTGCTTCACCTGAGATAAAACGAAATTCTCCTAAAGGTGATTCAGCTTTTTCAAGTTTATCCCAGTTAGCCAGTGCCTGACGCTCCCATTCAAAATTCTGCAAAAATGCTATTGCTTCTTTTTTGTCTGCAAACATATTTAACGAACCAGCCATCCCGGCAGTATCAAGGACATTGCGGCAATAGGATGAAACCGCAGCCAGAACAAGCTCGCCTCCGCGCTTGTGCAGTGCTTTAAGAGTCTTGATTATGGAACGTATCCCGGCACTGCTTATATAACTGACCCCTGACATCTCGAAAATTAGGCAGAGAGGTTTATCACCGGCAAGAAGCTCATCAAGCCGGGAGTCAAGTTCCTTTACACCGTAGGCATCAATTCTTCCGTCAAGGTCAAGGACGATACTGTCTCCATGTCTGCTGATATTTACTTCCATTTTCCCTTCCGTAAAAATTGATTTGCGATGGTCTTATAATCAGGCATAACATTTAAGATTGACAAATAAATAGCAATTCGGGAACCATTCGGGCTAAGTGTACTGAAAAAATCAACTTTGAGATACCCATGATTACAGGGACTGACGGATGAAAAAATTAGCAGAATTATTCACCTCGAAGAAAAAAGACGGAAATTACGTACGAGAAGCTCTAAATGATAAAAGAATGTCCCTGATTGATGTTCTGCACGGCTATTTCTATTTACGCTGGCCCAAACAATATATCGGCGGAGCAATGGGAAAAAACCGCCTGAGCCCGATGTTTGATTTTTTTGCAAAACTTATGGGGGCTGACAGTTCACCTGAGCGGCTTGAGGAATTAAAAAAAGAATTTGCCGATTCCTACCACGGTAAGGTCCTTCCACTTGAAGAAGCTTCCAAGCTGGTAACTCTTAATAGAACAATCAACACCACTATTCCCGAAAAAATACTGCCGTATTCAAAAGCCCGGGATATAATTCTTGATCACCCTGAGCACATCGCCCTTATGGAATGCCCTTGCAGAGCTTCAGTTGAAAATCCGTGCAAACCGCTTGATGTCTGTATTATAATAGGTGAACCGTTTGTAGGTTTTGTACTTAAGCATCACCCGGAAAAATCAAAAAGAATAACCGCCAAAGATGCTGTCAGAGTTCTGGAAATGGAAGACGCCCGCGGTCATGTCCACCACGCTTTTTTCAAGGATGTAATGCTTGGCAGATTCTATGCTATCTGCAACTGTTGCCAATGTTGTTGCGGGGCAATGCAGGCCACCAAAAATGGTGTGCCTATGCTTGCTGCATCAGGATACATAGCTGTTATAAACAGAAAAAAATGTGTTGGATGCGGAAAATGCATCGAATACTGTCCATTTGAAGCCCTGAACATCAGGGATAAAAAAAGCCGGGTTGACCCGCTTAAATGCATGGGCTGCGGTATATGTGTAAATAAATGTTTTAAAGACGCGATTAAACTGCACAGAAATAAAAAAAGCAGTGAACCGCTTGAAATTGATAAGCTTTAATTTATTGTACATAAAAAAAGCTCTCCCACAATCCGTGAAAGAGCTTTTGTGCAGTCTAGCGAAAAATTTTAACCTTTTCCGGTACCGGAAAAAGACGAAGAGCCAGAATTCATTAATTTTATATTTGTATAAAAAGCTTTCTGCTGCAACACATTCATACCTGACCCGGCAGCGGCATCAGACTGAGAAGCAGGATCAGAGCGCATCTGCATACTTTTCTGCTCATCTTTCTTCTCATCAGCCTTTCCCTGCTGCTCCAACTTATTGTTTTCAGCAATTTTTCTGGTTTTATTAGTTAAGTTTTCATGCATCGGCATTCCGGTTATTTTGCCGATCTCATTCTCTATTCTCTTTATCCGTCCTTCTTCTGCAGGTGTAAGCCCTCCTTGCGAGTTTGAAGCAATCTGCATGGCTTCGTTTTTTAAATTATCAATTTTCTGCTGTTCTTCTCTGGAAAGCTGCCCGGGGAAGGCAATACCAGCAGAATCATGGCTGTCTTTTTTCTTCTTTGTTGTCTTTCCGAATAAGGCCTCAGCAGTGGAATCCTTTGCATTTTTATAGGATATAGCTGAAGTACTAAATCCTCCACCGATTGACATATCCATAATTTACTCCGGGAAAAAAGTTCCTTTTGGAGCAAAATATGCAATAAATATACCTTATATTAATAAATATTAAGATATATTAAAATTTGAATTCAAATTTCCATCAAATCAGTTAAAAACAGAAAATTTTTTTTAGCGGAAGAAATGTAATTTCAAATGGTACAGGCACTTTCTCAGTTATTAAAAATCCAACCATCATGAATGGTTATGCTTACATTCTCGCCTGGAACAACTTTTTTAAACCCCGGCATGGAAACCCGCAGACAATCCTGCTCTCCACCCATGCAGTCAAGGCGAACTTCCAGACAGGTCTGCCCTCCTGTATAGATACTGCGCACAACCGTGCAGGAAATTCCTTCCTCCCCGGCACAGATCCATTCACTTTTTAAAGCACAATACCCTTTACCGGCAACAACATCATCACAATGTCTGACCGTGAACGAACAGCCATCAAGTGAAATGCCGCATTGACCATTCTTTACGGTATCCACATTCACAGGGACCACACACCCTTTACCTATAAATCTGGCAACTTCGGGAGTGGCAGGACAGTCATAAAGCTCCTGAGGGGTTGAAAACTGAATAATACGGCCCTTGTCCATCACTGCAATCCTATCGGCAATAGCCATAGCTTCGGACTGGTCATGGGTCACAAAAAGCATTGTAGCTTTGGTCTTCTCCTGAAAAGCTTTAAACTCAACCAGCATGGATTCTCTTAAATGCACATCAAGATTTGCCAGCGGTTCATCAAGGAGCACAACATCAGGAGCCATAACAAGACATCTGGCCAGCGCGACACGCTGCCGCTGCCCTCCTGACAATTCAGCCGGATTACGGTTACCCATACCATAAAGTCCGGTGCTGGAGAGGGCATCCTCAACAGCCTGCGCAAGCTCCTCTCCCTTTATCCCTTTTATCTTAAGAGGATAGCCGACATTCTCGGCGACACTCATGTGCGGCCATAAGGCATAAGACTGAAAGACCACACCGATGTTACGTTTTTCAGGACTTACATGGACAGTATCGGACGAAAAAACTTTTCCGCCTGACTTGACCAGACCGGAATCGATTTCCTCAAAGCCGGCAAGAATTCTCAGCAGAGTGGTTTTTCCGCAGCCGGAAGCTCCAAGAACAGCTACAAGTTCCCCGTCCTTTATATTAAGCGACACTGAGTCAAGGGCTGTTGTCCCATCATATTTCTTAACTACATTTTCAATAAAAAAATCAGCCATATCTGCACCATATAAAATTCATAAACTAACACTGCCAGGGGATTGATCCCTTGGGAGCTTTTTTACCAAGCATGGAAAGAATGACCATCAGGATAAGGATAGCCACTATAACCAGAATGGAAACAGAAGACGCAAGAACGGAATTACCACTGTCATCCAGATTAAAAATGACAACCCCGAGAGTCTCTGATCCTGAAGACCATAAAAGAACTGAAACCGTAAGCTCATTAAAAGCAGCCAGAAAAATAAACAGGCCACCGGTTGCCGCAGCCGGAAGAATGAGCGGCACGACAATATCGCGCATTCTGCGCATAAAACCTGCCCCGCACATTCTGGCGGCCTCTTCAAGGACTCTGTCCGTTTGTGAAAAGCCACCTACCACAGGTCGCATTCCCATGGTTAGGAACCGTGCAAGGTAGGCCATTAAGATAATCCATATCGTGCCATAGATACTGACGCCGAATACCGGCTTAAGAAAAAGCAGAATGCACCCTATGGCCAGCACTACTCCCGGTAAAGCGTAAGGAAGTTCTATCAAAGGACTCAAAAATCTAAGCAGAGAGTTTTTCTGCCAGACAAGGAAATATCCGAGGGGAACAGCAACGGCACAAAGGATCAGGGCCGCTCCTCCAGCAAGGGAAAAACTGTTGATAAAAGCTCTTACTGTCGCATCATGTTTGAAAAGCACAGTTATATAATTTGAAAAAGTCAATGTTTTCGCATTAAGCGGAACCCCGAATGTGGGGATGAGCGAGGAGAAGAAAAGAGCACAGAGCGGGATTACCAGTACCAGTACGATGACTATCCAGCTACAGATTTCAGCAGGCAGCCGGTATCCTCCCAGTCTGTATTTGAGAATTTCCGAAGGAGTTCCGACAAGTCTGTAATCCTTTCTCTTGAGCATATAGGTCTGGAGCATAATACCAAACACTGCAAGCAGGCTGATCAGAACAGACAATGAAGCGGCTTCGGAAATAACTTCCGGGCCGAAGTCAGCCAGACGCTGATAAATAAGAGTGGTCAGCACGGTATACCTTGCCGGAATGCCAAGCATGGCTGGTATACCGAAATTACCGATACAGGAAACAAAGGCCAGAGCCATACCTGCCGTAAGTGAGGGAGTCATCAAAGGAACAACAATATCGCGCAGAACTCTTGAATTTCCTGCACCACTGACTCTGGCAGCCTCGACCATTTCGCGGGGCATGGCTGATAATCCGGCTTTGAGTGATAAAAAAATCAACGGAGCCTGCTGAATTCCCAGAAGCAGTATAATTCCGGCAGGGGAATACATGGGATGGGGCGTTCCCGGAGCCGGAGCGATACCAAGTGTATTAAGCAGGACACTTGCCGGACCGAACAGCTGAATCCACGAAAGAGCTGTTATCTGTGGCGGAATCATCATCGGCATCATGAAACAGAAAGTCAGAGCTTTTCTGAACCGGATGTCAGTAAGACCGACCAGAAGCCCCATGGAGGAACCGAGGATGGTTGCCAGCACTGTTGCACAGCAACCTACAAAAACAGTATGCCCCAGAGCTTTCCATGTGCTTGAATCATTGAGAACATCCTGAAGTATACCAAATGTGAAATGGCCGTCAGGGATTACACTTTCAAGCAGCAGTCGTGCTGTTGGCATCAGAGCCAGAAAGCATACTGCAATAAAGAGGGGCAGGAAAAGTCCGGCCCCGTTACCCCGGGCAGGCAGAACACCAACCCGGGAAATTTTATTCCTCAGCATCAATTAACCACCGAATATTTCAGAAAATTCTCTTTTATATTTTCTATCCTTACGCAGCGCCTCAGAGGTATCAAGAGGCATAAGCTTAATTTTATCGGGGAAACCAGCAGGGGCTGAAATTCCGTTCATTGCCGGCATGAATCCTTGAGAAGAAGCAAGATTCTGACCCTGCTCAGAGAGCATGAAATCAACAAACTTTTTAGCTCCCTCTGGATTTTTTGAAGTTGATAAAATGGCTACAGGCTCAGTGACGGCACTGGCTCCCTCTTTAGGGATTATAAAATTAACCGGTGCTCCTTTTGCCATATTACGAATCGGCAGATAATCGATAACAAAGCCATAAAGCTTTTCACCGCTTGCCACAGCTTTATATGAACCACCATTACCTTTGCTGGTAACAGCTCCATTTGAAGCCAGCTTTTTATAGACATCCCAGCCTAAATCAGGATTCTGTACAAGAGTATGCATGTGGATTGCAGCCGCACCGGAATACAATGGACTGGGCATTATAACCAGATTTTTTGCTTCAGGACGCTCCAGATCTTTTATTGATTCAGGAACGAAAGGCGCTTTATTGTTATAGACAATGCCGGTGCTGATAACTTTGGTGCTGAAGTAACAGCCGTCCTTGTCATAAAGATTTTCATCATAACCTTTAACCGGAGCCTCTTTATAAGGAAGCAGTCTTCCCTGCTTTTTAAGGCTTTCCATGGTAACCATATCCGCGATTAGGATGACATCAGGTCTTGGATTACCGGCAGCAAACTCCGCACGGAGCTTATTCATAAGCGAAGTTGTTCCTGACCGTGTCCATTCAACCTCTATCCCCGGATTGGCTTTTTTAAATGCTTCCACCGTCTGATGGGCATCCTGCTCCAGCTGGGAGGTGTAGACTACAATTTTATTGTCAGCATAGGCCGCAGAACTTACTGCGAGCAGCACCAAAACTATAAAAGAAAATATTTTACGCATAGGAATCTCCTAGTCACAGGTATGGTTTAACAACTACATGTAGTTGTTAAACAGAATCCGTAAACCAATTGTCACAATCAGGAGGCATTAAGGGAACATAAAGGCAACAAAGACACAAATTCAATAGCGTACTTATATGATTTTAATAAAAAAATCATTAGTAAATCGGTCTTAATTAAATTGGAATAGTTGATGGTAAGATTATGAAACAGACGTGTTGCCGCCGCTTAATGAGGACACAATAACACGCCAGCTCATACATTGAGTGGAATGCAAATAAAAATCAGGATAACTTAATCTCTCCCTGCAAAGGGATTGTTGCAATCTCGCCATCAGGATAAGCTTCTTTAACCGCGAGAAAATCGTCCAGATTCTTCAAAAAAACATCTGCAATATCAGGGTCGAACTGTTTGCCCCTTTCAGCATTGAAAAGTTCAAGAATTTTATCAAGAGACCATGCTTTTTTATAAACCCTGTCACTTCCAAGGGCGTCAAACACATCGGTAATACATAATATCCTGCCGAAAATATGAATATCCTCTCCGGCAAGTCCCCGTGGATATCCCTTCCCATCCCACCTTTCATGGTGTTCGTGGGCAACAATGGCAGCAGCCTTCATTATGGGCCTGCTTGAATGTTTGAGAATTTCATATCCAAGCACGGTATGCCGCTTTATTATTTCAAATTCATCAACAGTCAGTCTTCCGGGCTTATTCAGTATGGTATCCGGGATACCGATCTTACCGACATCATGCATGGGTGAAGCCATTCTGATAAGATTCACATCTTCATCATTCATACCCAGCTTTGAAGCCAGAATCCGTGAAAACTCGGCAACCCTGCGAACATGGTTGGCGGTCTCATTCGAGCGGGTTTCGACAACCTCGCCGAGGGTCAGAATTATTTCCTTCTGGGTATCAATAACCTCTTTCTGCAATCCAAGCAGTGCTTCCTGAGCCTCACGGCGAACCCTGACCTCCTGACGCAGGTCTTCAGTGCGGCGTTGAACTTCGGACTCAAGATGCTCACGATACAGTTTATTTTCACGGATAAGACCGGCACGCTCGAAAGCTCTGTTCAAAGCGTGCTCCAATATATTCATATCCAGAATAGGCTTGGTGACAAAATCCCAGGCACCGAATCTGACCGCTTTGATAGCATCCTGAATGAGTCCGGCACCGGAAACAACTATTACGGGAACATCTTCATCAATTTTTTTAAGCTGCTCAAGAAAAGCAAAACCATCCATGCGCGGCATGTTTAGATCGACCAGCACGGCATCCGGTTCTTCTTCATTAAAGACTTTAAGTCCTTCCTCGCCGTCTCCGGCAGAACAGACTTCAAAACCGGAGTCCATGAGGTAATCTTTTATAGTGTCACGAACAAAATCTTCGTCATCAATAACTAGTATTTTTAATTCGTCTGCCTGCACACTGTTCTCCGGTTATTATTAATAGTGATCTGACTATGTAATATTAAAAGCACTGGACTTTAAGAGGTTAATAAAAAAAGCCGGAAATGACAACGCATTCCCGGCCTTAGTAAACAATTCAGCTCAGTGCTTAGTCATCAAAACGGGCAACTGAAATTATGCTGATAGGTTCCTTTGGAACATCGTCCATAGGACCATAACTTCCGGTGCGGACTTTTTTAATTTTTTCTACAACATCCATTCCGTCTACAACTTTTCCAAAAACGCAGTATCCCCAGCCATCCATGCTTTTGGCAGTGTGGTTCAGGAAAGAGTTATCCTTAACATTGATAAAAAACTGGGCTGTTGCGGAATGAGGGTCCATAGTGCGGGCCATGGCGAGAGTGCCAAGCTCATTTTTCAGGCCGTTGTTAGCTTCGTTTTCAATTGGATCATGGGTTTCTTTCTGCTGCATGGAAAAATCAAAGCCGCCGCCCTGAATCATAAAGTTATTGATAACTCTATGAAAAATGGTGCCTTCATAAAATTTTTCATCAACATAACGCAAAAAATTTTCAACTGTTTTAGGAGCCTTATCTTCGTAAAGCTCAATAAGGATTTCGCCTTCGGCGGTTTCCATAAGAACCTGGGGGTTAGACATATTATTTCCTCCGAATTAATTAATCAGCGTTGATAACTGAACTCAGCTCTTTACAACAAAACCAGAAAGTAAGCCACTCCGAAAGTCAGCATCAACCCGGAGGGAACCATGATTTTCTTCCATGCCTTATACATATCCACATTAAAATACTGGCAGGTCAATAAAAAGCAGATATGGATCGGCGAAGCCATAATTCCAGAAAAACCGGAAAACATGCAGAGCACTATCCATGCAGGAGCCTGAGCCTCAAGATGCATGGAACTTATAAGTCCGACCACAAGAGGCATTGCCGCACCAACAAAAGCCATTGTAATACCGGCAACAACCCCGACAAGAAATGGAACGAGCACTGCTGCCGCAATCATTGCGGTACCACCGCCTGCAACATTCGAAAGTTCTTCAATAAGCCCGGAAGCCCCAAGCACATCCTTGAACATGAAAACTGCCAGAATCATGAAGACAAGGCCCAGAAACTTCTTTTCAGTAAGGACATCTTTGGCGATTCCGGCCGAACCGGGATTCCTGACAGCCACGCAGACAGTAGCTCCAAGAAGGGCCGCTACAATTCCAGCCTCAAAAGGAACATCGGGAAAGAAATAAGAAAGGATGGCTTCCAGAATAAACGATCCTGCGATAGCAATTATGAGCGGAAGTCCTTCCTTCAAAGCTGCCGTGGCATCACCTTTCAATTCACTACCGTCATCAGAGGCTTTTTTTTCTATTACCAGCTTTCCCTTACGCAGAAAAAAGAAATATCCCAGAAAAGCGCAGCAGATCATAGCCGGTGCGGTATATCCGACAAAACGGAAGATAGGAATTCCGCAAATGGCGGAGGCAAGTATGACACCGGGATATAAAGGCCATGCAAGTTCCCAGATATGACGAAACCAGTAGTTCAAAACGGCAAGATTAACATTAGGTATATCATAATCTTTTGCCGCTTCTTTGATCATGGGAGCGGAAAAGATAGCTCCGCCGGGCATCGGGAGCAGGCCGATCAGCGCAGGAAAAAAAACCAGCCGAAGCCTTGGACTTTTTAGAAATCCGCTTAAGGATTCCATAACCCTTCCCGACTGCCCTGTTCTTTCCATCATACCGCTCAGAACCATTATCAAACCTACAAGCAGTACCAGCCAGCCAGTTTTAGGGCTTAAAAGTCCGCCCATTGCCGCATGAAACCAGTTTCCGGCTCCCATGCGCATTAAAAAGGCAAGCACAATGCTGCCGCCTAACACTGATGTTCCAAGACCGAATTTAAGCCTGATTCCAGCAAGCATACAAAAGAAAACAAGGAAAATTTTGAACAGGGGCATCAACCCCGCTAAGGATTCCATAAAAAACTCCATGAAAGGGAATATTTTCAGATGAGGTAATTGCTTTGTTACAAAATGATTTCACTTAAACCGCGGTTTGGCAACTTATAAAACACTGTTCCATAAATTAAATTTATGTTTTATACCTACAGCAATCAATTGGATTAAAAATCATTATTTACGGATATAAACAGCAACGCTGGCAAGAAAACCTTCATGCTTGAACAGAGACCTTCTTTAAAGTAACCTTATTTACATAAGTTATATCTGTTTAAGGACGTTTTTATCCGCGCCCCGCCATGGGCGTTTTTCAATTATGTAATCCGAAAGGAATAATCATGCAGGAAAAGCAAATTCGAGAATATATTCATTCAATTGTAATGGAAAAATGCACCCATAGCGAGGAAGCACGAAAAGACGCTTTAAAAGAATTTATAGCCATGACCATGCCCAATCTTGATGAGAACGCTATAAATACAGTTAAGGATATGATCCCGCCCATCACCGCTCTTTATGACAAATGGGCCAACATGTTCATAGACCGTCTGCTTGAAACTATTCCTGAAGAACAGATTCAGGAACTCTGCAACGGAACACCTGATAATAAAAGCGCACTGATACTTGTCTACATCATGTTCATGGAATCTGAACGGATGGAAAAACAGATTGCAGAAGATATTTCTGAATATGCCAGCACCCAGAATGACGAGGCAGGAAATCTGGCAAGCGAGTATATTCGAGCCAAACTCATGCAGATCGCTGAAAACCAGAAAGCTGCGGATAAAAAACTTCAATAATTTTAATAATTATAAAAACTAGCGAGGTCTTTAATGAAAATAGGCTGGATAGGAACAGGTGTCATGGGCCGCTCCATGTGTCTTCACCTTATAAAGGCCGGACACGAAGCTTATGTCTACAACCGCACCAAATCAAAAGCGGATGATCTTATCGCTGCCGGAGCAACTTGGTGCGAGACACCTAAAGAAGTTGCTTCAAAAGCAGATTTCATATTCTCAATTGTCGGCTTCCCTAAAGATGTGGAAGAAACAATCCTTGGAGAAAACGGCGTTCTGGCCGGCTGCTCAGCAGGAAAAACTATTATTGATATGACAACTTCAAAACCTTCACTTGCCGCAAAAATTCATTCTGAAGCAGCAGCTATGGGTGTTAAGGCTCTTGATGCACCTGTATCAGGTGGAGATCTCGGTGCGCAGAATGGAACTCTGGCCATCATGGTCGGCGGTGAAAGCGATGTTTTTGAAAAGGTTCTGCCTCTTTTTGAAATCATGGGCAGCACAATCCAGCTTATGGGTGCTCCCGGAGCAGGACAGCACACAAAAATGTGCAATCAGATACTGATCTCCGGAACAATGATCGGTGCGGTGGAATCCCTGCTCTACGCTCAACGCTCCGGCCTTGATAAGCAGAGTGTAATTAATGTTATCGGAACAGGTGCGGCAGGCTCATGGACCATCAACAACCTTGGGCCTAGAATTGCCAACAAGGATTTTGATCCGGGCTTCTTTATCAAACATTTTGTTAAAGACATGGGTATAGCACTCGAAGAAGCACGTAGAATGAATTTATCACTTCCCGGGCTGGCACTTGTTAACCAGTTCTACATTTCCGCAATGGCAATGGGATATGAAAATCTCGGAACACAGGCTTTGTATAAAGTTCTGGAAAACATGAACTCTGAAATGCCTCAATAAGCAACTCCGGGGAACTATTCAGAAAAAAGCTGCGTTCTTATAAAGAACAGCAACAAAATTAAAACCAATAAAAAGCAGAATCCTGTATGCAAAAAATCATACAGGGTTCTGCTTTTTTTTAATCCTGTAACGAAACTCCCTGCCTTTAATCAATTAACATAATATCAGTGAGTTAGGTCTGATCGTTAATGAAGCTGAAATTTGGGAATTGCCTTTTCAGAGTACAGAGGTCTATAATAGATTTAATTAAATTTTCACATCGTCAGACATTGGAGGGTATGTTTTGAAAGTGTATAAAAATTTAAGCCTGCGAAACAAGATCATGATTCCTGTAACCGTTGTGGTCGCAGCAGTTCTTGCCGTTATGATGACTGTGCTGATTTCAAAAGTTCAGAAAATATCTGAAGATTCCGCCTTCAAAACAGCCGAGGAGATTTCTTACAGACACGGAAATGAGATTCAAACCAAACTTGAACTGGCTTTCGATTCCGCCAGATCATTGTCACTTGTCCTCAAAACCATATTTGAAGATGAGAACGGTTCACAAAATCTGGTTCTAAAAACCATGCGTGATTTTCTAAAAGCCAACTCAGGGCTTGCCGGAGTCTGGGCGGATATTAATACCGAGGTATTTGGTAAATCTGATCAGGGTTCATTTTCTCCATATATACAACCCGGAAATAATGAAATTCAAAATATCAATGATCTGAGAGGATCAGAACTGGGCCGTACTCTAAGAGCTGCCCAAAATTCCGTAAAAGACTACATATCCAGACCATACAATGAAAATATAGCAGGCCGGGAAACAACTTTAATAAGTCTTTGTATACCGGTTAGAAAAAACGGCGTAAGAATCGGGACAATAGGTGTTGATCTCCCGGTTGAGGAATTAGCTGCGGAAGCAAAAGGCCTGCACCCCTTCGGTAACGGATACGCAGTAATACTGAGCAGTCGCGGAGTTATTCTCTATCACCCCAAAAAATCCATAATCGGAAGCAAGTTATCAGAAATCATAGGCTCGGAAAAAACAGCAAAAATTTTTGATGCCACCTCTGTTGACCAGCCCTCCTCACTAACTCTTACTGCTGCCGCAACCGGAGATAAATCATATTTTATCTTCACGCCCATAACAGCAGGAAAAACTGATGAAAACTTTGTTTTTGCAGTCTCCGCCCCGCTTGATTCTGTGCTGGCCCAGTCAAAACAGATTAGAAATCTTTCAATAATGCTCGCTTCAGGAGCCATAATCTTACTTTGTCTGCTTATCTTCTTCCTCGCAAAAACTATTGTGAATCCTATACTCAGAGGCCTTGAATTCACCAAGCTTATAGCTTCTGGAGATCTTAGAGCCACTCTGAACCTCGACCAGAATGATGAAATCGGACAGCTTGCCGGAAATTTGAACAGCATGGGTGGCCGACTGCGCTCAGTTATCGGAGAAGTTCAGCAGGCTATAATGAACGTAGCCGCAGGATCAGAGCAGCTTTCGTCATCATCGGAGAGCCTCTCTCAGGGAGCGACCGAACAGGCAGCCAGTGTTGAAGAAGTTTCCTCTGCAATGGAACAGATGGCTGCAAATATCAGGCAGACAGCCCAGAATTCAAGACAGACTGAAGACATCGCCATAAAATCAGCGCGTGATGCCGAAGAAGGCTCCAAGGCTGTAAATGATACTGTCAGTGCAATGAGAGAAATTGCCGACAAAATACTTATTATTGAAGAAATTGCCCGTCAGACCAACCTTCTTGCTTTAAATGCGGCCATTGAAGCTGCCCGGGCAGGAGAGCACGGCAAAGGTTTTGCGGTTGTTTCTTCCGAAGTACGAAAACTGGCGGAAAGATCAGGAATGGCTGCAACCGAAATAAAGGAACTCTCTGCAAACAGTGTCGGTATTGCCGAAAATGCAGGTAACAAGCTTAATGAAATGGTTCCCGATATCAAACGGACAGCAGAACTGGTGCAGGAAATATCCGCAGCCTGCAATGAACAGAATGCCGGATCTGAAAACATAAACAAAGCCATAAGTGAACTGGATAAAGTAATTCAACAGATAGCTTCATCATCAGAAGAAATGGCCTCATCATCAGAAGAGCTCAGCGCGCAGGCCGAGTCGCTCAGAGGAAGTATATCATTCTTCAAAGTGGAAAATTCTACCGGAAATTCCAACCGCCCACAGCAAAGGCGGCCTCAGACTGCAAAACTTCCGGCAGGCAGTAAAAAGACTGCAGCAGTTCCAAAAGCTGAAAGGAAAACAAAAGAATCCTATGACTCAATCACAAGTTCTGATTCAGGGACAGGAATAAATCTTGATCTGGATGAGGACTTTGAAAGATTCTAAAATAGATAAACCCCGCCGGACTGTATAAGTACGGCGGGGTTTTTTCGAGCTTTCCATAGCTGGCGAAGCTAGGAAATAAAGTAACGGACTGCGGCCACAACGACCATTCCTGTAGCTACAGTGCCGAAAAAACTTCTGGTTAAAAACATTACCGCAAACGATGGTATCGCTGCCCATAAAAAAAGATTTGAAAAACTGAAATCGAGTGCTCCCTCATGGATAAGCAGTGAAGGGAAAAGCAGAGCTGACAGCACAGCTGAAGGAACATAGCTCAACCAGCGGGTGAGCACAGGCGGTAGATTGCGCGAAGATAAAGCCAGCGCTGGTAAAAAACGTGGAACGTAAGTTACAACCATCATACCCACGATTGTCAGCAGAATTAATTTCTGGTCCATGAGAGTACCACCCCGGCGGTAGCGCCAATTAAAGTTGCAATTATCACATTCCACTGGTTGACCCCGCCAAGACTCAAAGCTGTAGAAAGAACCCCTGCTCCAAGAGCTACAAGCAAATGTGAGCGGTCTTTAAGCTGGGCTACAAGAAGAGCTATAAACATTACCGGCAGAGCATAATCCAGCCCCATAGGTTTAACATCTGTTATGAGCGTACTGGAAATTATTCCCAATCCCGTTCCGAACACCCATGCCAGCTGGGCTATACAGTTGATCATATAGGTTTCACGGCGTGAATTTTCTCCGGCAGCAAAACGTGTCGAATGCAGGGCAAAAGTTTCATCCGTCAGCTGAAACCCGAAACACAGTATCCCGAACTTGCTCCATTTTTTAAGATAAGGGGCAAGCGCGGCAGACATAAGCATATGACGAAGATTTACGATAAAAGTGGTAATTACTATGGAGATAAAAGAGCCACCGGCAGCGAGCAGTCCAACAGCAATAAACTGAGATGACCCGGCAAAAACCAGAATGGACATGAGCAGGGTGTTGTCTATGGATATCCCTGTCTTGCGAGCCAGAACGCCATAGGCAAAACCAACCGGAAGAAAACCAAGAATAATGGGTGCGACCTGTTTAAGTGCATAAATCAGGCTTTTACTTTTACTGTAATTCTGAGCTGTTAAAGTCGATTCCACTTGTCACTCCATAAAAATTTAAACAAGCCGAAGGAAATATACATTTCCGTTTAAGAGACTTGCCAATTTACACTAAATCTGCAATCAGTACAGATACAGTTTTTTATAACTTTGATCATAACAGATTAATCTGTAGCCATTAATATCAGAGCCACTGAAATGAGCATGCTTTCAACAGAAGATGAATATAAATACAGGCGGGTCGAACAGGCCATTACAGAAAGAATCGAATCCGGAGAACTGCACCCCGGAAGTAAGCTGCCGTCATTAAGGCAGATCAGTTCATCGTTAAGGGTTTCGATATCCACGGTCACCCATGCCTATGAGGAAATGGAATGCAAAGGCATAATAGAATCACGTCCGAGATCCGGGTATTATGTCCGCGGAGAGTTCAGACGTATTCCTACCCCGTCTATTTCGGTTCCGGCAACTATTGAACCGAGTCTCGTAAATAAAGGTACTCTTATCAGAACTTCGCTGGAAACTGTGGGTAATGATGACCTGCTTCCGCTGGGAGTCGTCTGCCCCGGCAGGGAATTGCTGCCCTACAAAAGACTGGCTAGAATAATGAACGGGGTTATCCGGGACTACAGCGATAAAATGCTCGACTACCAGCCCATCGCGGGCAACCTTGAACTGCGCAGACAGATTGCTTTCCGCTCCATTGACTGCCGCTCCGATATAAGTCCTGATGAAATTATTATCACCACCGGGGCTATGGAAGCCCTTTATATTGCACTGCGGACTCTGACCAGAACCGGAGACATGGTTCTGATTCAGTCACCGACATATTACTGTTTCCTACAGCTTCTGGAAACTCTGGGACTCAGAGCCGTTGATATTCCTGCGTGTCCTGAAAAAGGTATTTCTCCCAAGGATATCAGCCATGCCATAGAGACTTTTGATATCAAAGCCTGCATCCTTTCACCAAACTTCAATAATCCTGACGGCAGCCTGATGCCGGATGAAAACAAGCAGGAAATAGTTTCCATGCTTGCGAAAAAGGAAATTCCTCTGGTGGAAGATGATGTTTACGGAGAAATATTTTTCGGCTCACACCGCCCCAGAACATTTAAGAGCTGGGACAAAACGGGCGGAGTAATTCTTTGTTCTTCGTTTTCTAAAACCATAGCTCCGGGATACAGAATTGGATGGCTTGCTCCGGGGAGGTATATGAAAAAAGCCATGGACATTAAAGCCACAACAAATGTGGCCTGTGTTTCCCCGACCCAGATGACCATAGCCCAGTATCTGCGCGAGGCGCATTACGACCGCCATCTCAGAAAATTAAGAAAGGCTTTAAAAGAACAGATGGAATTGATGAGGGCGGCCATTGGCAGGCATTTCCCGGCCGGGACTAAAGTCAGCAACCCGCAGGGAGGTTCTGTTTTATGGGTTGAACTCCCTGAGGGCTGTGATGGCGTTGATATTTTTTTCAAAGCCAGAGAAAAAGGTATAGGCATAGTACCCGGAACCATTTTTTCACCTAGAGATGACTATTCCCGCTTCATCCGCATAAGTACCGGAGCGTTGTGGTCTGAAAAAATTAAAGCCGGTATAAAAACTCTGGGACAGTTGGCCGCCGGTAAGGTTTAAGCCGGGGAACAATCGGACAACGCTTTCTCGACCATATCGGCACAAACGGCTAAATCTGTTTCAGGATCAGTTTCAATCATAGCCAGTTGCAGGTTTACTTCACGCTGGATTTCAATTTTATTAGGATTGAAATACCCTTTCCATGAGGCAACGGCGTCCGAGCCACGCCCCATACGGCAGAAGCATAACCCCAGATAGAGCGAAGAAAAATTGTCTTTGCCAAGAATTTTCAAGGCCCTGCTAAGTTCTACCCGAGCCTGAATATATTTGCCTTCCAGATACAGGCAATGTCCGAGGCGTTTTCTGGCATCAGAATTTTCCGGTTCAATCCTGACAAAGGTCTTATATTTTTCAGCAGCTTCAGCATATCTGCCGTTTTCATAAGCTACATTGCCCTCGGCCAGCAGCTCAAGGTCAAGTTCACGGGCAGCGATAGGCTTCGATACGGTATTGGGATTTTCACGTTCCTTAAGCTTTCGCAGTCCCCCGAAAAGGAATCCTCTTCTGGAAAGTCTGCGGGATTTTTTTTCATCTGCCATTTATACCTCCTCTTTTACGAGGCCGGAGTGTATCCATAAAACAACATAAGGCCAAGAGGTTATACAATCCCCGCTTTACCGAAACGCCATCCGGGGCTATAAACAGTTATAAATCCTACTTGAGAGGTTGAACATGAAAAAAACAAATCTGCTTTTACTTTTAGCTCTTACTATATTCTTTTCGGCATGCGCCCTGCCCTCAGCCGGAAACAGATATGGAGAAAATGCTCAAACATTCACTGTTGCCCTGCTGCCATGGCACACCACCCAAATGAATTTTGACTATAAATATACATGGACAATGACTCAGGGCCTCATAAAGGCCGCAGCACAGGCCGGAAACTTCAAGGTTATCAGTTCGGCTTATTACGCCTACCCCGGTTATGGCATCAGCAAACAGGACATAAGCAGTGAGCTGAAATCAACACTCTGGGTCCGCCATAAGTATGGCAAGTATATGCCGGATAAAAAGACCGCTCTGAGCCTTGTCAAAGCCTCCGGGGCGCAACTCGGAATATTGTACGATGTGAGCGCAGACAACGGCAGTTTTGATGGCGGAGACTCCACCAATACCAAGTCAGACAGTATAAGAATTTTTATTGTGGACGCATCGTCAGAAACAATTGTATCAGCCTTTATCAGAACAGATTTCCTGAGAGGTCAGGGATTTATTGATGCTAAACAGGTAACTCTCAATGGTTTTGACGAGTTAATGAATTCACTTAAATAAATCTTAGTCAGCCGGAAACAATCAACTGCGGCCATATTGCCTAATTCAATCGGACTTAAAACAATGCTCAGCAACTTTATAAAAATCATAACTCTTACGTTCATACTTCTGACCCTCCCGGCAATGACCTTTGCCGATTCAAAAGGCAATTGTTCAGGATGGGATAAAGGAAGCACTTACAACCGCCTTTATGATTATGAAAACCGTGACATGTTCAGAGGTTACATAAAAAAGATAATCAAAATAAAACCCATGAACGGCATGAGTGAAGGCATTGGTATTATTGCTGAAGATTGTGAAGATGGCGAACAGGTCGTGGTTCACCTTGGCCCTGAAAGTTTTGTCAGCCCGTTAATAAAGGATCTTGTTCCCGGAACAATGGTTAAATTTTACGGGGTGCTTGTTGAAATAGGAGGGCAGTATGCATACATGTGCTCAAAAATTCAAAAAGACGGAGACCATCAGTACAAATTCCGCAAACCTGAAAACGGAACCCCGCTTTGGGCAGTTAAATAAACTATCCAGCAACAGCTTATCGAATAAGTCTATCTTAAAAAACTATAACAACATATCGTAATAACTATCTATATATGACCAAAGAACTGATTAAAAAGACCTCCGATATATTGAACCTTCCGCTGAAAAGCGTTGAATCAACTGCTAATCTTCTGAATGAAGGTGCTACAGTCCCGTTTATTTCACGTTACCGCAAAGAAGCTACAGGCTCACTTGACGAAGTAGCCATCATATCCATCCGTGATACCTTAGCCAGACTGGAAGAACTTGAAAAACGGCGTGAAACTATTATCACCAGCATTGAAGATCAGGATAAAATGGACGATCAGCTGCGCCGGAAAATACTAGCGGCTGAGACAATTGCCGAGCTTGAAGATATTTATCTGCCCTATCGTCCGAAACGTAAAACCAGAGGATTAATGGCTCAGGAAAAAGGTCTGGAGCCGCTTGCAGTTAAAATTTTTGCTCAAAAATGCAATCCGCTGGTAGAAGCTGAAAATTATATTTCTCCTGAAAAAGGCGTCGAGAATATAGAGCAGGCCTTAGCCGGAGCCAGAGATATTATTGCCGAAAAAATAAGTGAACACAGCGCAATCCGCCAGAAATTACGTAATATTTTCCTACGCAGGGCAACTCTTTCATCCAAAGTTTCCAAAGGGATGGAAAATGAGGGCGCAAAGTTCAGAGACTGGTTTGACTGGAGCGAACCGGCTGCAAAAGCTCCCGGACACAGAATTCTCGCACTCCTCAGGGGAGAACGGGAAAAAGTTCTTAAAATTTCAATACGCCCTGACGCCGATTACGCCATCGACCTTATTTCAAAGACTATTGTGCGGGGTAATTCCCTGGCATCACAGCAGGTTTCCATGGCCTTAAGCGACAGCTATAAACGCCTTCTTGCTCCGCAAATGGAAACAGAGCTGAGGTCGGAGCTGCTGAAAAAAGCCGAGACTCAGGCTATTTCGGTCTTTGCATCAAACCTTAGAAAAATTCTGCTGGCAGCACCACTTGGCAATAAACGGATTATGGCACTTGATCCCGGTTTCCGAACCGGAGCCAAACTGGTCTGTCTGGACGCTCAGGGTCAGCTTTTGCATTACGACAATATATTCCCGACCACATCACAGTCCAAAAAAGCCGAAGCCGCTGAAACGGTAAAAAAACTTGTTGCTGAATTTTCTATTGAAGCAATTGCAATCGGTAATGGCACTGCGGGACGTGAAACTGAAAGTTTCGTAAAAGAGCTAAACCTGCCCTCGGATATAGAAATAGTAATGGTTAACGAATCCGGGGCATCTGTATACTCAGCTTCCGAAGCAGCAAGAGAAGAATTCCCGGACTATGATGTCACTGTACGTGGAGCGGTTTCCATCGGGCGCAGGCTAATGGACCCTCTTGCCGAGCTGGTCAAAATTGATCCTAAATCCATCGGAGTCGGGCAATATCAACATGACGTTGATCAGAACAGCCTGAAAAACTCGCTGGATGAAGTGGTTATGTCCTGCGTTAATAAAGTTGGTGTAGAACTCAACACGGCAAGTTCAAGACTGTTGCAGTATGTTTCAGGCCTTGGCCCTGTTCTGGCAAAAAATATAATTAAATTCAGAGATGAAAACGGTCCGTTTAAGTCACGTAAAGAACTGCTCAAAGTTCAGCGGCTGGGACCTAAAGCATTTGAACAGTCCGCTGGTTTTCTGCGTATAAAAGGAGCTGCTGATCCCCTTGATGAAAGTGCAGTCCATCCTGAACGGTATAAACTTGTCGCTAAAATGGCTGCGGACTGCGGTGTTGATGTTTCAAAACTCGTGGATTCCGCTGAAGCCAGGTCATCAATAGATCCCAACCGCTATATTAGTGATGAAGTAGGTCTCCCGACCTTGAAGGATATCATCTCTGAACTGGCAAAGCCCGGACGCGACCCCAGAGAAAAATTCAGTTCGATGCATTTTGATGAATCGGTGAAAGAAATTTCAGATCTCAGTGAAGGTATGGTTCTTCCCGGCATCGTGACCAATGTGACAGCCTTCGGTGCTTTTGTGGATATTGGAGTTCATCAGGACGGACTGGTACACATAAGTCAGTTATCGGACACTTTCATAAAAAATCCGGCTGAATTTGTATACGCCGGTATGAATGTGCAGGTAAAGGTGCTCGAAGTTGACGAAGCTCGGAAAAGAATTTCTCTTAGTATGAAAGGACTTCATAAACCCCAAAGCTAACTAAGATATAATTTACCTGAGCCTGATTTTTATGAACTATGATTCTCATAGCGGTTAAAACATAAAGGCTCTCTGTTCAGAATATGCTGCTGTAATTAGCAGCAGTAAACAGTCAACAGGCGGATTAGACAATGAGATTTCTTATCGCAGACGACAACAGATTCAGCATGGAGCTGATAAAGTCAGTTCTGGAAGAATATGGAGAATGCGTCTGTGCAGAAGACGGGGTTATTGCTGTTGAAGAATTTAAAAAATCCCTGAAGGATGGAAATCCTTTTGATCTTATCTGCCTTGATATACGAATGCCGCGTATGGACGGTCAGGAAGCTCTGTGTAAAATCAGAGAAATTGAAAGAAAAGATGGAGCAAGCATTGAGCATGACACGGTTGTAACCATGATAACCGCTCTTGATGACGAGATGCACATCACAGAAGCTTTTTTAAAAGGTAATGCCACAGGGTACATTACAAAACCTATCACAAGGGAAAAATTGATAGACGAGATGACTCTCTACGGTCTGCTCTGCTAACCCCGTTTATTTTTTAGAAAATTCAATTCCGGGAAGCATGATGTATTTTTTTTCCTGCTTTCTTTTACGATGCAGCTTCAATGTCTTCGGCAGGATTCCGAAACGATATCTGTGCAAGGCACAGTCCTTTTCAGGACATTCCCTTACAGCTGACCTGTCTCCCACAGTGCAGCAAAGGCAGAACCTGCGAATAGCCCTCAGATAGACCCGCTGCTCATCTTCAGGACGGGGGCCGCGCAAAGAAAAAAACTGGCACTTTTCATCCGGGCATTCGCGCACAAGTGCCGGGCTTCCGCCCATGCACCACAAACAATGGGCGCGCACGCTCTGCTGAGGATTTTTCTTATTCTGACTCAAGATAACTCCGTTGCTTCACTTTGAGATTTTGCCAAAATTCATATGACATTAATTTCGACGACAGTAATTGCAACACTTATCCTCTTGAGATCAAGACAATTTATACTTTTTTTCTTAATTATAAGCTGACAAAGACACAAAACATATTTAAATCAGGCTGTTATTCTTCTGTCCAGCTGATTTCAACCTTTCGTTTTCCCCACTCCCTTGCAGCTTCAAGGTCGACACCGAAATAAATATCAATCTTGTTTCTCCAGCGTCTATTCATTTTATCAAGTACAGTATATTCGCCTTTCAAGCCCTCTATCTTAACTTTAGTACCCCGAGTCAGCCCCTTTTTAAGCAGATCTCTTGAGACGGCAATAGCTTTTATCCCCGGCTTGAGCTTATCTCCCCATGCGCCCACAAAAGGAGTGTCGGAAGTCTGCCATTTAAATGAATTATATGCGGTTGCATTGACCAGTCTTGTTTTTACATCATCGCCTGAACAGGCACTGAGAACTGAGAGCATCAGGAATGCCATAAGCACAACCAATCTTCCGGCCATAGAATCTCCCTGTAAATAATTTCAAAAAGCTGCAAAGCGGGGCTTCAACTTTTATATCAATAACATAAATATGTTTACTTTTCAAAAATTGCGCCGTCCCGGCACACGAATTCACTTTCAGCCACACTTTCAAGAAAATCGTAATCATGGGAGACAATGAGCATAGCAATATCAAGAGATTTCAAAATATCAGACAACCTTTTGCGCATATCAGGGTCAAGATCATTGGTGGGTTCATCAAGAATTAACGCGCGCGGTTCCATGGATAAAACCGTTGCAAGGGAGACAAGTTTCTTTTCACCGCCTGAAAGGCGGTAGGGAACCCTGTCCTCATAACCTTCAAGGCCAAGCTCTTTTAGAGTCTTTCTGGATATATCCACAGCTTCCACAGCTGTTTTGCCGAGGTTGAGCGGCCCGAAAGCAACGTCTTCTAAAACAGTAGGAGAAAAAAGCTGGTCATCAGCCTGCTGAAAAAGAAGTCCGACGTCCTGACGCAGCAGTCTGAAATCCTTCTCTGATTTCATAACCTTACCATGAAACAGCACTTCACCTGATTCAGGCTTAAGCAGGCCCATCATGATATGCAGCATAGTGGTTTTTCCGCTGCCGTTGTGTCCGGTCAAGGCAGCCTTCATTCCCGGTAAGAGATCAAAATTAAGATTTTCAATAACTCTGGGACCACCCATATATCCAAAACATATATTTCTGAGACTTAAAATTGCATCATCCACCGGAAATCCCCCCGGGTATAGTCAAGAAAAACAGCACCTAGACTTACACAGACAACAAATCCCAGCAACATCCAGTCGGCGCTGCAAAGTCTGAATTTTCTAAGGGTATGAAAACGGCCGTTAAAACCACGGCAGAGCATGGCCTGCCAGACTCTATGCGCTCTGTCGAAACTGCGTACCAGCAGCATTCCAACCAGCCATGCGTAAGTTCGATATGTTCTGAGGTTATTACCGGCAACAAAGCCCCGCATGACAGCCGCCCTGTGCAGTCTGGTATATTCTTCACGAATCACATGCACATATCGGTAAGTGAACGAAAAGAGACGGCAAAAAGAATCAGGCAGATGAAGGCACTGCATACCTGCCCCAAGCGTCTGAACGGGCATGGTCGCAAGAAAAGAGGTCAAGGCCAGAACAATACCGTTGGACTTCAAGGTAATGATGAGCGCAAGCTCGACACCTTCTCTGGTCGCCGTTAATCCGTAAATTTTAAAAAGCTCATGCCCTTCGTGTGAAAAAGGTATGAATATCCAGAGAAAGGCTATAAAAAAATTTACTGCGAGCAGCCTGCGCAGGAGCAGCCAGAAATCAAGACGGGCAAGTATCACAAAAAGTATCCCGGAAATCAGAATACTCAAACCTGAATTGATGTTGGAAGCAATTGCCCCGGCTACAGAAAACAGGAAGGCGCACACAATTCTCATGCCGGGATGCACATTATGAATTGGTGAACTGCCAGATGAAAAAGGTTCCCTGATTGTGTCCAAACTTCCCTCCTGAAAAGACGTAGAAGGAGTAACACGCAATCAGAGTTCATGCAATCCGGGACACTTAGAGGTTGTATAACGGTTAATTTAAATAGAATCAGTAACATTTTTAAATGTAGCGTATAAATGAATTTAATTTTATGTATATTGACCTTTATATACATATAGTGAACCATACCGCTTAGTTTTACTCATAGATTCAAGAATAATTTTACGGAGCTACAGTTGCAAACCACACACAATGAACAACTTAAAAAAATTATTGATGAAGTCGGCAGTGAACTTATCTGGAGACCTGTTACAGACTTCAGTCAGAATCAGATAGCTGATGGAATAGGTTATGATATCGATGGAATAGACCCGGAGTTCAAAGAATTAAGTTTTGAAAATAAAACGGTATGTGATCTGGGATGCAACCTCGGTCATTACTCTTTTTACGCATGCAGGCGCGGTGCTTCAAAAGTTACCGGGTACGATATAGAGCCCAAAGTAATTACCGGAGCACAAAAAATTTGCCGCTTGTATGGTATTGATTCTGTAGATTTCAAGGTCTGCAACTTTGCCGAAGAGTCTCCCGAAAAAATGCATGATATGGGAATGCTTATTGATATCCTCGGCAAAAGGAGCATCAGTAAAGGTCTTCTGGTGCCTATACTGAAAGGGCTTGAAAAACGTTCCCGATCAGAGATGCTGCTCACTTTCCGTCCTGAGTATTATATTGAGAAACATTTCAATATGACTATAGACAATTTCAAAAAAATTTACCCCGAAGCAAAAATTGAAAACGGAAAATTCAAACTGCTGGATTTTGTCTGCAACCTTTTCGCTGCCGACTGGAATCTCATATATGTCTCTTCAAAGGATGAAGCCGGGGAACAATACAAACATACCGTTTTTTTCAGAAAGAAATAACAATCCGGCTTGCTATTGCTCCTAGCCGGATTTAACAGTACCCCCAACATGTTTTTTCCAAAAACGGAGCGCAGTGATGAAAAATAATACAGACGAATTCATAATGGATCAGATCGGGGTCGAAGACAGCGGCAAAAAGAAAGTTTTTGGACCCGGAGCAGCCAAAGACCAGATCATAGGCGGCAGGGATTCAGGTAACGTATTCATACTTTGCCTTAACGATGACCTGCGCGATGAAATTGCCGAAGCTCTTTCCCAAAAGCTTGATAAAACTTTTGTAAAAATAAGCAGAAAAGACGGAACTCCTGCAATTATTGCAACAGCTGAAAAAGACAACCAGATTGTAAGCCTTCCCCGTGGAGCAGCCCTTGCTTCCAAAAATCGCGAAATTTTGAAAAATAACGGGAAAGTTCTATTTATAATGTGTGATTTCGCATCACTTTTGAAAGCAACTGACGGCAGTGAAGAGGCTCGCAGCGAGATTACAATTCTCATTAACCGTTTTGAGCCTAATTTTATGAATACGGCCCACCATATTATCAGGGGTGATCAGAGCCTTGAAGAAATGATTCAGGATGCACTTGAAAAGATAGCAATCTGATTTTAAATTATATTTTTAGCATAAATATTAAGAGGGTTGCCGTCAGTTGTCGGCAACCCTCTTAGTTTATAAAAATAAGAACTAAGATTAAAATCTTAAAGACAGGCAGGTAAGTCCCCCATCCATTTTTCTAAACTCAGTCATTTCAACTTCAACTGGATTCAATCCTTCTTCAACCAGTGCCGCTCTGGTTTTAGGAAAACCGGCAGGCATTAAAAGAGTCTCACCAAGAAACAGACAGTTCGCTGCGTAACTTTCGCCTTTCGGGGCAATAATTTTTTTAAAATCCTTAAATTCAGGTCTATCAGCAAATCTTTCGGCAATAAGAAGTGTATTTTCAGCTACCTGAGACATCTCTGTTTTAAGGTGGGGAATGCCGTTTTCAAAAGGAACACAGATACATTTATAACCTAATTTTTCAACAACAGCCGCAAACTGATCACAGCCGGACTGATTGGTGCGCTTGTCCACACCGACATAAAAAGTATCCTTCACAAGCATTACATCTCCGCCTTCCATAAAACCGGGATCTGTTATTTCGAACAGTTCAGAGACGAATGTTTTGAGATAAGATTTCATATTTTCAACTTCGCCGCGTCTTGGTCCGGCTCCCGGACGTGCTATGATTGCAGCCACTCCTGAAGCTGTAGGAATCATTACGGCTACGTCTTCCACAAAAACTGAATCCGGGTAATCTTCCTGAGCTTCCAGAACGGTCACTTCAACTCCGGCTTTTCTTAAAGCTTCCACATAACCTTCATGCTGGGCAAATGTGAGTTTCATATCCGGTTTTCCAAGGTCTGCCCCGGTGATGCCGCTTGCCATATCAGCGGCAGGAGTTCTGACTATCGCTTTTGTTATCATTACAAAGAGTCTCCTTTAAGCATATTTCAACATATAAAGTTTTATAACATTTGATTTTTTTAAGCATAAAACAGAGCACAACAATATTAAGAACCTTCAGAGGTACAAGAGCGAATTATTAATAATTTCAGGGATTGTCCAGAGCTAAAGCCATCCGCTATTCAGTCTTACCTGAAAATAAAAATCGTAAACAAGCAATAATGAATAAGCACATATAAAGCTCACATCATTGCGATATGCACAATAATATAACTTATAAATCAATTAAAACTAAAAATTTAAACATATTTTAAAACTAATATTGTTTTGTTTTAAATTAACCTGAAATATTTTTTAAGTAATTGTTGTACTAATTGCATACAGCTCAAGTATAGCTTTGTAGTGAACACTCATGACTTTAATATATTTTAAACATCAAATAAAAAGCGCTAGCAGGACAATTTTACACTAATAATATGGTTGTATTATCAGTTTTATTAACGAACAAAAGTAGAGTTATTTTAAAAATCAATTGAATTTACTTTTTTTATATATTCATATAGCATTTTACTATTGTAAAAAGAATAAAATTTAACAATGTTGCAACATTTAAAACTTGCATTATAAATTATATATACAGCATTCACTATTATTCTAAAATTAGAAAAACACTGCTGTACTTCCCAAGGGGTCATGATGAAATCTAATCAGAAAGAAAAACATTCAACTCACTTTTTACAGTTCATGCCTGAAGTTGCGAATTGTCTTAGTGTGTTAACACGGCTGGACAGGCTATGGACAATGGCAATACTCACCGGCAAAATTAATTGCAGTAGAATTGCCCAAAACCTGATTGATTTCATTATAAAAACTCAGGACAACTTTTCCGGCTTGAAACAGAATCTGATTGAGGTTCTGATCAGGGAAAACACTCAGAAGGTCATTCTTGAAATATCTGCGGTAGCACAGGTTATTATTGATATTCTTAAAAGAAATCTCTTTGAAAGAACCGCTGATGTTGGTTTTCTGGCAATGGATGATGATCTGGTAAGATTTCTTGAAAAAAGTGACCGGACGGAAGATGACATCGCTATCATTGAAGAAAGATTAAAAGAGTACCGGATAAAATATACAGTCTATAGAGAAATTGTTGTGCTGGACCTTGATGGCAACGTCTGTGCCCATCTCGACAGCACTAACAACATAACCCATTCATCAGATCCACTGCTTGCTGAAACCCTTGAAGCTGAAGAGTATGTTGAAACATACCGCCATAGTGATCTTAATCCCGACCATGACAATGTACTGATTTATTCTCAGGCAATTAAATTACCGGAGACAGGAAGACCATTGGGAGTCCTTTGCCTTATTTTCGATTTTTCAAACGAAATGAAGGGCATATTCCATAACCTTGCTGAATTCTCCAATGATACTATCCTTCTTGTACTTGATGATCACGGTAGAGCAATTGCTTCAAGCGACCACAATAGTTTTCCAATCTCTAAACGGGCTGAATTTTCTTTAACAGAAAGCTTCACCATCCAAACTATAAATAACGTCGAATATCTGGTTAAAACCGTTAAGACCAAAGGTTATCAGGGCTTTATCGGCCTTACATGGTATGGATGTGTTTTAAAAAAGATAAATACCGCTTTCAAAAAAAATGAAAACCTTTCCATAGACGCAGCATCCATCCGTGAAAAAGCTTTTTTCTCAGGACAGCTGACTTACGTTGAAGATTCTTCCGAAAACGTACTTTCAGATCTGGAGCTGGTTGTTCAAAATGGCGAAATAATGGCAGCCAAAAAGAGCATCTCGCCCAATAAGGTTGAGCAGATGGAAGGCCGGGCCTTACCCCATATCCTAAAAGAAATTAAAAAAATCGGTGACAACGTTCAGAACGTTTTTCAGAATTCAACTGACAAGCTTCTGGAGCTTGTAGCATCCTCAAGAATGCATGAAACCCAGTTTCTGGCCAGACTCGCCATAGATATAATGGACAGGAACTTATATGAAAGAGCTAACGACTGCCGCTGGTGGGCACTTAATTCCGATTTTAAAAAAATACTCGGTTATGAAGAAATAAGTGATGAAAACCGTAACCACATGCGTTCTATACTTAAGAATATCAATGACTTGTATACAGTTTATACAAACCTTTTTATATACAACCGTAAAGGTATGATCATCGCCTGCTCGAATCCGGATGAATATGACAAAGAAGGCATTGTTCTGGATCATCCTTTTATCACAGGAACCTTGAGAACAACTGATCCTGAACTCTACCATGTTTCGGACTTTTTCAGTACGGAACTATATTCAGCGGAAGGTTCGCAGCGATATACCTATATTTACAATGCCGCGATTACAGATATTGAAGATGAGTCCTTAACACTTGGTGGAATAGGAATTGTTTTTGACTCCGAACCTCAGTTTAAAGCTATGATAGAGGATGTTCTTCCACGCGATTCTGAAGGAAATATTGTAAATTCCGAGGGAATATTTGTTGAAGCCAACGGAACAGTAATTTCATCAACAAGTTCGAACTACAAACCCGGTGATATAATCAAAATTGACAGAGAATTTTTCTCTCTGGATTGCGGGGAATCATGTGTAAGGCTTCAGGAAACCGAAGAAGCTTTATACGCTGTAGGCTGCGCCCATTCATCAGGATACAGGGAATACAAAAACAATGGGACCTATGAAAATGATGTCCTGAGCATCATAAAAGTCCAGATTTAAGATTCTGAAATATCTCAGGAGCACAGGCTGCTAAGTTTGTGGTACTCGCACATGCTTATGGCGTTAGAGGAACAAGTCGTCCCTTACCCTATGCAAAAGAAATTATCCCGAGCAGAATTGCTATCGCCCTGCCTGATAAACCTTTATAAATCAGGCCATAGAGTCGTTGATCTTTATTTTAGCTCTGCTGTTAAACAAATACTGCCGGCAGGTAGTTAGGAGTTTCTTCTTAGATATTCGGCAGAATCCTACTCTTGAAATATTTAATGCTCTCTTCAAAATCAACCTGACTGTGGGGCTCAAGAGTATATGTCGGGGCAGTGGTAATCTGTTTGAGCCTTTGAACAACATGATCCCAGTCTATTGAGCCTTCCCCGATGGCAAAGTGAGAGTCAGCATTTCCATTATTATCGTGCAGATGGAGATGGCGAAGATATGGCAGAAATGTATCAAACCAGAAATCGAAATCGTTATTCTTGTATCCTTTTGAAAAAGAATGCCAATGCCCAATATCAAAGCAGATTCCAACATTACTGCGATTAATATCTTTAACCATGCCCGTAATAATTTCAGGCGAAATTTCGTGAGTATTTTCCAGACACAAATCAGGATGACCGGGCCAGTAATCACTTATACTTGAGATAGTTTCGCAGCAGTAATCAGCGGTTCTCTGAAAAAGGTCAGGCTCAAGCCAGCTTGTTAATGAAGGATGCATAACCATGCGCAATGGTGAATACATGGCAGCCACATCCATTGCGGATTTCATTATTTCAATAGTGGCCAGACGTATTGCCCTGTTGAGACTGCCCGGTTTTAAATCCAGAAAAGGTAGATGGACCGTGCAGGAAAGCCCAGCATCTGAAATCCGTTTTTTAATTGTTTCCAGCCAGTTCCTGTTAAGACATTCACCATCAAGACAGTCAAGGCCCAGCTCCGGATTGATTCTTCTACTTATAAAGATGTCGAGGTATTCAGGATTACTGTGTATATATCGCAAAGGAAGGTTTACAAAAAACTCTGGAACAGCTGTCATATTTTCTCACCGGGAACTTCTGCTTAATTAATTTTTTCTTTCCCGAAAGATACAGACTTCGAAGCACTCTGTATATAGCCGCTTCCGCGTAACTCCATACTTCCCAACAAGGAAAAAGTTGTTCCCTGTCTTAGGGTAAGATTCATACTCTGGCCGTTACTGATGTTGAAGCTCTGCCCCCACGCGACAGGTTCACCACCTATAAAAGGCTGAATTTTAGCAGTATTACCGTTACTCCACACATCTTCAAGAGTATAACTTCCAGCAGGCAGAACCCTGCCTGAACCTTTCTGCCAGCCCATAAGAAAAATGCCGCCATTAGCATCTTTAAGCTTCAATGCCTCAATTTTTCTCGGGCTTATGGAAATATCAAAGTGAGTCCTTTTAACACCCGGAGTTTCCCGCACTACACGAAAAACTGAAGTTTCATTACCAGAACTGTCAAGCTCATACTTCTGCATAAAATTACCGGGATCAGCGATAATTTCATATCCGACATCCTGACCATTGTTGGAGCTTAATGAAGCCACAAAACCTTTCAGGTTAAGTATTTCTTCCTTATGACTCCCCAATACACCTTCGAGTATAATCTGGTCGCCTTCAACAGCCTTCAAAACACCGGAAGCAGGAATAAACTCAGCCTTGCCGTTCAACCAGCACACAAAAACCGGGTCCTGCTGGCTTGCCTCAACACGCTGAAATCCTTTCCAATTTACTTTTGAAGTTGAAAGCCTGTCTCCATCCATATTTACTTCAATCGATGGAAAAGGAGAAAGCGCCATGCGCGGAGCATTTAAAAGATTAAGCCCCGGTCTGTCAGAAGCATATACGGCAATAGCCGGATCAAGCCCGTTATCTTTAAGCTCTCTTTCTGAAGTTTCTACAACTGACCCTCTGGCAAGGTTAAGTGAACTTCCGGCAAGGGGCCTTCCATTGATAGAGATACTGATCTTTTCACTGTTTTTGCCTCGGGGAAGTGAAAAGTCAGGGACTTCAAGTTGCAGTCCGAATTCTTTTAATAGAAAAACAGTGGCCTTCAACTGCTGGTGAACTTTCCAGTTCACATTCATTATATCTTTACTGACTTCCACAGCCATTGCCGGGATGCCTCTCTCCACAAGAGTATAAAAAGTCAAAGACTTGCGCATCTCAGGATAATGGGTGGCCTTGGCAAAGGTATCGGTATTGAAAAGGGTAAAATGATATGCGGAATTTCGAATCTGGCTGTTTAATTTTTTTATGGCCTTGGTACACATATCTGCAAGATGGATTTTCCCCTTGTAGATTTCAGTATCAATAATAAATGACTGGCCATACCTGTCAGGATTTCTAAGTACGCCTTTATATGTCGGACAATAGAAACCGCTACCCTCATGAAGATGAATAAATCCGTCAGCATGCCCCACTAAAAAACGAATAGCCCGGGCAAGCCTGTCTTCATAAAAATGGTTGTAGTCCCTATCAAAACGGCGGTTTAGATCGACATTTATCTGTCTTCTGCGCTTAAGAATAGACGGTTCATTGGCTCTGGGAACAATGATAAGGTTCCCCTTCTTAAGCCGTGCTTTTGTCAAAAGCTGAGCCGTAAAAAATCCAGAGACTTCATCTCCCTGAATTCCTCCCTGAACCATAATAGTAGGCCCGGGAAGATCACCCTTTATCCATGTAACACGCAATGGATACTGAGTTCCTTTAAAAAAAGTGTACTCATTAACCTTCTGTGCCGCAGCTGTTCCGCAAAAGAGCAGGCAAAGCAGCAGACTAGTTATATATGCCTGAAATCGGATAAACTTCACTGAAAATCAACTCGTGGTCTGAAGTGTTAATTTTAAGACGCAAGCCGTAAATATCTTTCAGATCGACATCCCCGGGAAAAGGAAATCTGGTTCTGACAACTTTGAAACGCTGAATCTGAAAAGACAGATCGTCATGGTTTGATTTTACTTTTGCAACCTCACCATCATTCAAGACCAGTTCAAGACCGATAAGTCCGTTGAGTGATGAAGAAGTTTGAAGATTGTTGAGATCAAGGCTTAAAGCCAGACCGTTACCGGACTTGCGCAGCTTGATATTCTCAACTCCGGCCCGCATAAGATTTTTATAATTAAGCAGTTTGCTGAGATTAAGTCTGCTTTTAGGCTCAACTTTTTTCTCTTCCAAAGGAACAGCTGTAAGAAGACTTTGAAGTTCATTAGGATCGTAAGAATCAAGAATTTTGTTGACGTTCTGCAACCGCTCAAGCTGGACAGCTGACTTATTAAGCTCCTGACGAAGTGTAATCTTATCTTTTTTAAGTTCTTTATTACTCTTCCAGAAGGTATACCCTGCCCAGGCTCCACCGCCTGCGCATGCGATCATAACGATGAGAAACCATAAAAAGAATTTAAGCAACACCGGGCTTAAACGATACCGTTTTACGGTGTCATCATCTCGCATGAAGAGAACATTGTATTTAGTTTTGCTCATCTGAGCCTGCTCCATTGTTCTTCGATTATGCGCCAACTTTCTCCTGCGGGCCTCAGCACGACAACTTTTCTTCCGGTGTCTTCATATCCGGAAGAATCCTTATAATTCTGCCGAAAACTTACTTTAAAGCCTTCCGGGCATTCTTTTATATTAAGGGTCTTAAATTTGATTGCAGACGGCTTCCTCTCAGTCCACAACTCTTTCTTCTGCTCCCGGATATCTGCGAGACCTTTTCTATTTCCCTGTAACACAGATTCGTCATAAAAAGTCAGATATTTTTCCAAATCAGCAGAAAGCCAGCTCTCCCGCCAGTCTTCAACAAATTTTTCTATAGCAGGAGTTTTGCGATCCAGATATTTACGGTGTAAATCCGAAGGTCTCGGCCCGAATTCAACTCCGACAATCTTCCACTTGTCTCCAATTTTCTGCCAGTAAAGCCTTTTATTGGTGGAAGAAACATAATTTCTGGAGCGATAGAACTGGTCAAACCATGTAACCCAGTAATCAGGACCCTGAAGAGCTTTAATGTTGAAAAGCTCAATATCAATCCATGGAGTGCTCTTGAAAATTCTCTCTTTGTGCTTTCTAAAAGCCTTAAACGAGGTATTTTCGGAAATTTCAAAAAGTCCGGCATCATAGTAATCAAAAAAGGCAGACTGTTCGTTTTTCCAGCTATCCGCCCAGCTCTTAACTATCTTTTCAAACCGTAAAGCCTCCGCAGCATTTCCGCCGCCGGATTCAGACCAGTCAACAGTATTACCTATGACAACCGGAAAACCTGCGGATATATCCTTATCAAGGCTGCTTATGTTTTTATTGGCAATAGCCACGCACCCCTGAGTATCCCTTGAGACAAGTTTCTTACCTCTCCCGTGAATCCAGATGCCATAACCTGTTTTACCTTTTATCCTGTCTACAGGATTAGGGAAATCAAGCGGGAAAGCCATATCACCATACAGCTCATAATTTTTCAGCCCTGTCCTTCTGCCGCTGGTGAAGTACACTCCTTCAGGAGTTTTCTTATCACCTTCAACGAGCTTGTCGCCTTTAATTTTACCAGTGGAGCATGAGAAGGTTTTGACAGGTCTGATCGGACTTTTATGGATCAGAAGAAACATCTTCTGTTCGTCCTTGTTTACTGCAATAACTGATTCAGGGGTAAACTCACTTCCCTCTATGTGAGCTTTCCATCCTGCTGCCGCCACCGGGCTCAAAGAACCGAGTAAAATAACGGCTGTAAAAAAATATACTTTAAAATTCAGCTTCATATAATACTTACCTAACCATAAGCTTTACCAGATGCACTTTAAAATAGTTACATGCAGTCATGGCAAAACAGGTCCCCTCCTCTTAAATAATATAAGTGCTGTTTTACACTCTGAAACGAACTCTGCTCAAATTTCATAGTGATATATTTTGTAGAACTAGCAAATACAATGATTACTATGCGCACAAAGAACCATACTACGAAGTATTTATCATGATTATTAAATATCTGCAAAAAAAGTTCACCCGCCTGCCAAAAGTGTCAGACGGGTGAAATATAAGAAACATTTATGTTAAATTATTTTCCAAAAACACGTTTAAAGATCATATCTTCGTATCTGGTATAGTATCCGAGGTCGAAAACTTCATCCAGCTCAGTTGTATTCAGATACTCTCCGATAGCGGCATCGGCTCTGATACTGTCAGGGAAGGAAACTTTGTTTTCCCAGCAGTGCATTGCAACCTTCTGGACCATTTCGTATGCGCGCTGACGTTCCAGTCCCTTGTTCACCAGACCGATGAGTACCCGCTGAGAATAGAACAGTCCGTATGAAGCCATCAGATTACGGTCCATATTGTCACCGTTAATCTTAAGACGTTTCAGAACGCCGGTCATACGGGCAAGGATGTAATCCATAAGTATAGTGGAATCGGGCATGATCACACGTTCAACAGAGGAGTGGCTGATGTCGCGCTCATGCCACAGAGGCATGTTTTCCATGGAAGCAACAGCATTGGTGCGGACGAGACGGGAAAGGCCGCACAGGTTTTCAGCGGAAATAGGATTCTTTTTATGAGGCATTGCCGAAGAGCCTTTCTGCCCTTTGCTGAATCCTTCTTCAACTTCCAATACTTCAGTTCTCTGGAGATGGCGCAGTTCCACGCCAAGACGTTCAATACCACCTGCAATCAGGGCCAGAGCGGTAAAGAATGCCGCATGGCGGTCACGCTGAACAATCTGTGTTGAGATGGGATCAACCTGAAGATCAAGCAGTTCGCATGTAATACGCTCAACTTCAGGATCAAGCATTGCGTATGTTCCCACTGCTCCTGAAATTTTACCAACTGCAACACCTTTTACGGCAGCTTCAAAACGTTCACGATGACGTGAAAATTCAGCATAAAATCCAGCCATTTTCAGGCCGAAACTGGTAGGTTCGGCATGTATGCCATGGGTTCTGCCCATACACATGCGACCTTTATTATTGTGTGCCATTTCTTTGAGCACATCAAGAAAAGTGTCAAACACATCCAGAATCATCCGGCCTGCACGATGGAGAAGAACGCCGTTTGCTGTGTCCACAATATCTGAGGAAGTACAGCCAAGATGAATAAAACGAGATGAAGGTCCGACTTTTTCTTCAACAGCGGTAAGAAAAGCGATTACATCATGTTTTGTTTTTTCTTCGATCTTAAGAATGCGATCAAGCTCGAAGTCAGCCTTCTCGCGGATATTCTTCATATCTTCAGCGGGAATTCTGCCAAGCTTGTGCCAGGCCTCGCATACGGCAACTTCGACTTCAAGCCATACTCTGAACCTGTTTTCAAGTGTCCAGATGTTTCCCATCGCGGGGCGGGTGTATCTTTCAATCATTTTATAAAATCCGTCTCATAAGGTTATTAATTTTAGCTTTGCCCAAAAAGCAAACGGCCCGGAAAAAAACCGGGCCGTTGACCATACCGATCAGGTGGTAGCACCGCCGGATTCTTTAGTTGAACTGGCGGACTCTTTAACTGGGGGCTTGCTAGCTGTTGAATCAGCTGCCCCGGAACATCCGGTAGAAGAACTCTTACCGGCAGCCTGGTCTGTCTTGCAATAACCACTTGCATACCAGCCTCCACCCTTCAAAACGAAGGTGGAGTTGGATATTACTTTAGTGGCTTTTCCGCCACAGACAGGACATTCAAGTTCCTTGTCTTCAAAATCAGTTTGCCATTCTTCGAATATCTGCTGACATTCATGACATTGATATTCATATATAGGCATAGTTCCCTCCGAATAAAAAACGCTTTCATTCATAAGCTTAAACTATGAATGAAACCGGAAAAGAAAACACGAGGGGCGCTTTATTGCAGTGATATGCGTCCAGCTTCTATGTTCCTATCCCAATAATAAAATCTTAATTATTTAGCTGCAGCAGCTTTTGCTTCTTTGATACGGGCTTTCAGTCTTTTTTCACGACGTTTACGTCTGCGATCAATCTCTTTAGTACGCTCAACTTTCTTGTGCCTGCTCATACGGCATTCCTCCTTATATTAATTTCGCTCTGAATTACACGTTAAATGCAACAAAGAAGGTGTTACTACCCCAAAATGAACCGACTTGTAAAGACCGGTAATCACAAATCAGAGGTACGTTTTTAATATACCTACCAGAGAAAACAGTGCGATATCCTTATGATGATAATACATGAAACTGACATGGCAAGGGCATAAAAAGTTTACTTACCTTCAAAACGCCAGAAATCCACTCTTGACGACACCCATTATGATGACCATATAAGAGGTCACCTTTCAAAACAAAGAATTGCCATGCTGAGGAGATAAAATGAAGAACAGTGCTTTTATTAAAGCGATTGAAGACATAACTGAAGTTTTCAGGTTCGATTTCTGGATGAGATTCTATTACATCTTTGAAGAAAATAATAAATTATACCTGAGAGTTCCTGACAAAGTATTGCAGGAAATTGATGAAAAAAATCCTGCAATGACAGGTCTTGTTGAAATGCTGAACAATGATGAGATAGATCAGCAGAAATCAACAAATTCTGTCTGTTCCTATGTTGGAGCAAGATTTGACGGAACCAAATTCAGTTCCAAAATCGTTCCCCGTGTTTTCGACTCCAAGCAGTTCAAGATCAATATGTATCTTTTCAATCTCTGGATTAAAGGACATGAATCCTATCTCGAATCAGAGATTATGAGTTTCGAAGAGTGGAAAGAACTCTATGAAGGCTGGATCAGCCAGAAAGAAGTTCAGGATTATATTGCCAAGCTTCAAGATTCAAAAGAGATTGAAATGCTCACCGTTCCCGGAACACAGACCATTCAATAATAGTAAATCGCCATTATACATTAATATATAGGCCGGGTTGCAGCTCACGCAATCCGGCCTTTTCTATATTTGAAATAGACTGAATAATACTTCTATCACAAAGAAAGCGATCTCTTAAGGAACTGAAATCAACAGACTCTTCCCTCACCATTTTGCAGTTCTTCGGGCTATACATAAAAAATCTGTTTTTCCCTGAAGATATCTCCTGATGCAAACTCTTTGCTCAAAACCAGCATTAAAGAAACAAATTTCCGGTTTGAGAATATCAGATTCCAATCTTTCCTCTATTCCGATTTTTGATGATATTATTCTAATAGAAATTACTCTTCTACTCTTATAAACACGCCAACTATACTCTGAATAATCCAAGCAGGCTCAAGGGGACTTTCCTCCCCATTTATACCCTTTTTAGAGCTGTGACCAAGCTGTTTTGACTATTGCAATTCTTTTAGTGTAAACATATCTCTAATTTAGATTAATATCCTTTATTTTCAATAGTATATAAGCTTCATTAAAGGCACATCCAGACCGTACAACTGGCATTGAAAAAGCCCAAAAAATCAACAATACGGATATGAATTTGATAGCATGCTTTTTATCACCTTTAATATTATCTCTAGATTTTTAGTTATACAATAGATCAAACCTTAGTTACCCCTATTTTGAGAACACGCTTGAGAAAAAAATAACACAAAAATAGATTTCATCTATAGATACGATCAACAAAATAATAAGTTTTAACTATTGACTTTTGGCTCAGATTTGAAGAAAAAATGGTTCTCAGGGAAATTATTGTGAACCATTCTAATGCGTTGCACGTATTCCTAATTGTTAACACGGTAGAGGCACGTTTTCCTAAATCTGGTACAACATTGCTTTATCAAGTGAGGTCCGCATGTTGCCCATGATAATCGCTATTGCCATCTTGTTACCCCTGGTGGCAGCTGTAGCATGTTACTTTCTCCGCGTGAGTGCTATCCGTTCGCTGATTGTGCTCGTAACCGGAGTCTGTGTTGCTATAGCATCCCTGGCTCTATTCGGTCAGGGATCGTTTACTTATTCGCCCGGCACAGCATTTGGAATCGGTTGGGATTCTATTGTCACCCTGGCGGATTTCGTACTGCTGTTCGTAATTCTATATTACGCGTTCAGGCTGAAGAACCAGCTCATCAAGATTTTTGCAGTTCTGCAGATTGTCCCGCTGGCTTTCTTCGAATTCTTTATGGTTGACCACGCTAAAGAGGTCCCGGCTTTCTTTGCCGATAATCTTTCGCTGATAATGGTCGCCATAATCTCAATCGTCGGTTCTCTGATCTGCTTCTTCGCTATTCCGTATATGAAAGAGCATGAAGAACACCTGCATCTGGAAAAATCCAGACAGCCGCAATTTTTCTTCTATCTTGTTCTTTTTATCGGCGCAATGAACGGACTCGTACTGGCAAACAACATCCTGTGGCTTTACTTCTTTTTTGAAGTCACAACTTTCTGTTCTTTCATGCTCATCGGACATGACCAGACAGAAATCGCTGTTAAAAACGCTACCCGCGCTTTGTGGCTAAACTCTTTGGGCGGTGTGTCATTCGTTTTCGGTATGATCTACGCCTACACTGTTTCCGGGACACTCAGTCTACAGGAAATCATTGCCGCCGGCCCTATGGCTGGAGCTATGCTGGTTCCTCTGGGACTTCTCTGCCTCGCAGGCTTCACCAAAGCGGCGCAGATTCCCTTCCAGAGCTGGCTGCTCGGAGCCATGGTTGCACCGACACCGGTCTCAGCCCTGCTTCACTCAAGCACAATGGTAAAGGCCGGAGTCTACATAGTACTGCGCCTGGCCCCGGCATATGCGGGCACTTTCCTTAGTGAAGGTATAGCACTCTGCGGAGCATTCACCTTTATTGCATGCGCTGCCATTGCAATCAGTCAGAGTAACGGTAAGAAAGTTCTTGCCTACTCTACCATCTCAAACCTTGGTCTTATTATTTGCTGCGCAGGGATAAATTCTCCCTGGTCTATCACCGCGGCAATTATCCTGATCATATTCCACGCTGTTTCGAAGGCTCTGCTCTTCCTCTGCGTTGGAACAATTGAGCATGGTATCGGCAGCCGAAACATTGAAGACATGCATGGTCTCTATCTCAAGATGCCCCGCACCGCGATAATCACCATTATCGGCATAATGACAATGGTACTCCCTCCTTTCGGAGTTCTGCTCGGCAAGTGGATGGCTATTGAATCCGCTACCGGGGATATGTTTGTTGTAACAATGCTCGCTATGGGAAGTGCCCTTTCGGTGATCTTCTGGGTACGCTGGGCCGGAATTCTGCTTACAGCTCCCATCCGCAAGGGTGTTCCGGCTGAAAAGCAGTCAATACTGACCAGAATACCTCTCACCGGACTTGCCGCAGGATCAGTGATTCTTTCACTGCTTTCACCTGTCATTTATTCAAGTCTGATCAAACCGATGATAGGAAAAGGTTTCGACATAAGCATGGGAATATTCTCGACTCCCGCCGGTGTCTTTGCCGTCTATCCTATCTTCATAGTTCTTGCCGCTGCTTTCATCTATGCATGGATGGAAACCAAAAAGTCTTCAACAGAGCAGAACTCCGCCACCTACATGTGCGGTGCCAACGTTCTGGACAAGGACTCTCAGGCCTTTATCGGCCCTATGAACCAGCCTGTGGAAATAAGTGCCAGCAACTATTACCTTGAGAAAGTCTTCGGTGAAGACAAACTCACTGTTGCCGTCAATTTCATAGCGATGTTCCTCATCGTCCTTATGCTGGGAGGAGCTCTCTAATGAAAACACTGATACTGATCATACTCGGAATTGTTGTTGCTCCGTTTCTCGGCGGCCTGATCGCCGGTCTGGACCGCAAAATAACCGCAAGGTTTCAGTCCCGTTTCGGCCCTCCGATCGTACAGCCCTTCTTTGATGTGGCAAAACTGTTCGGCAAGGTAAAAGTAGTCAACAACTTCTGGCAGGTTTTCTGTGCCTGGATTTATGTAATCGCCGCAGCCCTGTCAGTAGGTTTGTTTTTTGCCCAGTCCGACCTGCTGCTGATCTTCTTTGTTCAGGCTATCGGAGCAGTCTTTCTGGTCATGGGTGCGCTTTCCACTCCCTCACCATACAGTCAGGTGGGAGCACAGCGTGAACTGATTCAGATCCTGACCTACGAACCATTAATCATCCTTGTTTTCGTATCCATATATCTGGTTACCGGAAGCTTCAGGATTGATGAAATATTACAGTACAGCCAGCCGCTTATGCACAAACTGCCGCTTATGTTCATTGTGCTCGGCTACGCTCTTACCATCAAGCTCAGAAAATCTCCTTTTGACTTTTCCACTTCGCATCATGCGCATCAGGAACTGGTCAAAGGTGTTCTCACCGAGTTCTCTGGACCATACCTCGGACTTATTGAAATTGCCCACTGGTATGAAACCATTCTGATTCTCGGAATCTGCGCTCTGTTCTGGCACACCAGTTTTATCGGAATGGTAATTCTGCTGGTAACAACTTACCTTGCTGAAATACTCATTGATAATACTATGGCGCGCATGACCTGGCGCTGGATGCTCGGATACGTCTGGAGCATTGGTCTGGCCATGTCTTTCGTCAACCTCATCTGGCTGTACGCAGGTTAAACTATGTTTAAGAAATTCATCAGCAAATCACGCGCCAAATCTCCCTGGATCATGCATTTTGACGGCGGGAGCTGCAACGGTTGCGATATCGAAGTTCTGGCATGTCTTACCCCGCTCTATGACGTTGAACGCTTCGGCATAGTTAACGTGGGTAACCCGAAGCACGCTGATGTCCTGCTTGTTACCGGGACTATAAACCACCGCAATGCCAAGGTGCTGCGCAATATCTATGATCAAATGCCCGATCCTAAAGGTGTTATTGCCATCGGTGCATGCGGTCTTTCAGGCGGAATATTCCGTGAATGCTACAACGTTCTAGGCGGAGTGGACAAAGTAATACCCGTTGACGTCTACGTTCCGGGATGCCCGGCCAAGCCCGAAGCCATCATCGACGGCGTTGTCGCAGCCCTCGGAAAATTCGAAGGTCTTAAAGGCTAAAGCCATAAAATTGCGAGGATTACGACGTGCTTGAAAATCTAAAAGAAATAACTCTGGACACTGTAGTCGGTGAAGCTAGCAAAATGAAAACCGACGGACAGCGATTCGTAACCATGACCTGCACCGAACTGGATGCAGAATATGTGGATATACTTTATCACTTTGATAAAGATGAAGTAATTACCAACTTCAGGCTCAAAGCCCAAAAGGATGTTCCGGTACCTTCCATAAGCGGAGTATTTTTATCTGCCCTGCTGGTGGAAAACGAAATTCAAGACCAGTTCGCAATGAAGTTTGAAGGTCTTGCAATTGATTTCGGACGCACCCTTTACCTTGATGCGGAGATCACGACCATCCCCTTGTGTAACAACACCAAGGCGATGACAGTTAAAAAATAATTCGTCTTCCCGGATGGAAGCTAGACGACAACAATAATAGGGTAAACTATGGCACGCACCATCATACCTTTCGGTCCGCAGCATCCGGTTCTACCGGAGCCGCTGCACTTGAAGCTCGTCGTGGAAGACGAGATAGTGAAGGAAGCCATTCCTGCGCTTGGATATGTCCATAGAGGACTTGAAAAGCTTGCTGAAATTCGTGACTACAATCAGATGATTCAGATCGTTGAAAGGGTCTGTGGAATCTGCTCAATGATTCATTCTCTGTGTTATTGTCAGGGAATTGAAGAAATGATGGGTATTGAAGTTCCGGAAAGAGCTAAATATCTGCGCACGATATGGTCTGAACTTCATCGTATGCACAGCCATCTGTTGTGGCTCGGACTCTTTGCCGATGCATTCGGCTTTGAAGCCCTTTTCATGCAGCTCTGGCGCATTCGTGAACGTATTCTTGATATCAACGAGGCAACCACAGGAAGCCGCGTTATCGTATCCGTTAATGTTGTTGGCGGTGTCCGTCAGGACCTTACCAACGAACAGATTGCATGGATACTTTCTGAAGTAAAAGAAGCGGAAAAAGACATTCTGCAGATCAAATCAACCCTGCTCGAAGATTACACAGTCTGCAAACGCACCAAGGGTGTGGGAGTAATGACTAAAGAACAGGCTTATGACCTTGGAGCTGCTGGTCCGACTCTTCGCGGCAGCGGAGTTGCTTCGGATATGCGTCTGCTGAAATATGCCGCTTTCGATAAAATTGATTTTGAACCAATAGTTGAAACTTCCGGAGACTGCTGGGCAAGATCAACAGTCCGCTTCCGTGAGACTCTCCAGTCAGTAGATCTGGTGCGTCAGGCAATAGCAGGACTTCCCAAAGGTGACATTTCTGTCCCGGTTAAGGGAAATCCTGAAGGCGAACTGGTTACCCGCGTGGAACAGCCCCGCGGTGAATGCCTCTATTACCTTAAAGGTAACGGCAAGAAGTTCCTTGAGAGGGTACGCATCAGGACACCAACATTCGCAAATATTCCTACTCTGCTGACAATGCTGCCTAACTGCGAACTGGCTGATGTTCCGGTCATAGTACTGTCAATCGACCCGTGCATCAGCTGCACTGAACGCTAGGAGGACGTGACATGCTGAACCTGACACCAACAGTATTAAAGAACCTCATCTCAAAAAGCTCGACACGCATGTACCCCGTGGAAGTGCGTGAACCTTTCGAGAAATACCGTGGTGAGCTTTTCAACGACATAGACAGCTGCATTTTCTGCAAAAAATGCCAGATGAAATGCCCCTCCCAGTGCATAACCGTAACCAAAGACAAAGAGGCAGGAGTCGGCAAGTGGATCTGCGATCCTTTTGCCTGCGTATATTGCGGAATCTGCGTCGACGCATGCCCCACCAACAGCCTTTATATGAAACCCAAACATCGTGCACCGGCAACGGAAAGGCAGATGATCGAAATGGAAGCTAAAATTAAAGTTAAGAAAAAAAATCCCGAGAAATAGGCTTCCATTTCCCCCATAAGACTGAAAATCCCGTCAACATTTGTTGACGGGATTTTTTTTAATTCACGATCCTAAAAATTAAAACAAAGTCATTTCAATTTAATATCCAGATTGGCAAGCAGAGAAACCGCCTCCGGAAGAGAAAAGACGGCCTGATGAAGTTTATTTGAATCAGCACTCATAAAATAGTTTCTGGAGGTACTGAAATCAGCATAACTTAAATCAGATTGATGAAACTGACACTGACCCAAATCACATTCAGAAAATTTAACTTTTTGCAATTTTGAATTGCTGAAAACAGATTCTTTCAGAGAACATTTTTCAAATTTAACCTTTGTCAGATTCATATCACTGAAAGAATTACTCTCAAGTATACAGCCTTTAAAGACAGCTATTATGACAACCCCGGCTGTATTCCAGTTAATTCCCAATAATTTTGATTCAATAAAATCTACATTGATAATTTTAGTGTTATCAAATTTAGCCAGACTTAAATTGCAATTTATAAATTTACATTTTTTGAAATCACAATTTCTTATTTCAGCAAACTGAAAATTACATCTTGAAAAGCTGCAATCATAAAACACACAATCTTCTAAGACTTCACCGTCAAAATCCAGCTTCGCATAAGAAATATTTTTATTTTGAGATCCTGACTCCGGTGATGTCATTTCATATCCTGTGCTCTTAAAAACTAATAACCATTCAAAATATATAAATAAAATATTTTATACTTTTAAATCAAGCTCAGCGTCAGTGGAATCAATCCACAGTGGTAAAGAGCTGACTTCAACTCCGCAAATTCTTACCTTAAAGCAGTGAAGCCGCATGCAGTTCTGTTTTGATTTAAGACCGTATTTCATATCACCGACAATGGGAAAACCACGTTCAGCCAGCTGAACCCTTAGCTGATGGGTTCGGCCTGTCAGCAATTTGATGATTAAAAGACTCCTGTCTGAACTTTTAACAGATTTAACTTCGGCAAGTGCTGTTTTGCCAGCTCCGGTGGCCATGCGTTCCTTTCCCGGAGCACCCTGCTTAATCATTTTATCTTCCATAAGGGTCCACCCTTTTTTGGACCAATGGCCTTCAACCTCAGCAAGATAAAATTTATCCGCATTTCTATTTTTGAAAGACTCAGAAAGCTCCTTCAAACCACGATGAGATTTTCCACAAAAAACTATGCCTGAAGTATCTCTATCCAGCCTATGTGCCGGAGCAGGGATAAAAACTTTACCGCTGAACATCGCTTTTAAGCGGTCAGCCACACTGTCAGAGTGACCTGATCCGCCTTGAACCGGCAAGCCACCGGGTTTGTTCACGACAAGGATATCATCATTTTCAAAAATTATATCGAGATGTTCTAAAGTCTGAATGTCAGCTTCTTTTTCATCAGCAGAAAAGCGGTATGGAGGAATGCGTACAGTCTGGCCTTCCTTTACGATATCAAACGGTTTTTTGCGCCCTTTATCAACACGCACGTCACCTTTGCGAATCCAGCGCATGATAGCAGAGCGCGGAACCCCGCCATTTACCCTTCTTTCCAGAAAACGAACTAACTTCTGTCCGGCTTCTTCTCTGGCAACCTTTACAAATATTGCAGGCATATCAATATGTATAAAAATATCAGCCCATCAATCCGGGCAGGAAAGTAACTGTCTGAGGTATGGCCATAAGTATGGCAACCATCACCGCATAAGCCCCCATAAACCAGGTAACTCCGAGAAAAACCCTGTCCATGGCTACATCTTCAGCCATTGAAGCGACGATAAAGGTATTAACACCCACAGGAGGTGTTATCGCTCCCATTGAGGTCACTACTGTGACTAGAACACCAAACCAGACCGGATCATAACCCATAGCCGAAACCATGGGGAAAAATATCGGTATCGTTATCAGTAAAAGTGCAAGGGCATCCATAACCATGCCGCCAATAACGTAAATTACGCAGACCAGCAGGATTATTACTGTTGAGGGAATAGGAAGAGTAGAGACAAAATCCGCAACTTCAAACGGAAGCCGGGTGACGGCAAGAAATTTACCGAAAATAACCGCCCCGACAATGATGACCATGATCATACAGGATACTTTAATAGTATCACTGACAGCACTTACATATTTTTTAAAAGTCAGTTTGCCGGAAACTATACTGATGACAGATGCAAGAGCAGATCCCGCAGCCCCGGCTTCAGTAGGAGTAAAAAAGCCTGCAAACAGTCCGCCCATGACCAGTATAAATAAGGCTATCATTTCCACAGATCCGGGCAGTGTCAGCAATTTCTGTTTGAACGACAGTCTTGGACCGGACGGACCCCAGTCAGGATTCATTCTGCACATCAGGGTTATTGTTAATAAAAACAATATACACAGCAGCAATCCCGGTAGAACTCCTCCCAGAAAAAGACGGCCTATGGACTCCCCCGTCTGAAGACCGATTATTATCAGTACGACACTTGGAGGAATAACAACTCCCAGAGTTGCTCCCGATGCAACCGCTCCGGTGCTCAGGACCGGATTATAGCGAAATTTTTTCATCTCCGGCAGTGCAACAGTGCTCATTGTTGCAGCTGTAGCTGTATTTGAACCGCATATAGCAGCAAATCCGGCACAGGCCAGAACAGTTGCCATAGCCACACCGCCACGGATATGCCCCATCCACGCATAGGCCGCTTTGTAAAGCCGCTCGTTGACCCCGGAATAAAAACAAATCTGCCCCATTAGTATAAAAAGAGGGATAACTGTCAGTCCATAAGATGAAAAAACATTCCAGATTTCAGAACCGACCATACCGTAGGCTGCACGCATGTTGGTGATAATGGCAAAACCGATAAACCCCACTATACCCAGAGCAAAACCAACCGGCAGGCGCAGCATGAGAATTATTAAAAGAAGCCCGACAATTCCTATCAGGCCTATAGTTACAGGTTCCATTCAGTTACGCCCGCTTTGTTTTTTGAGGTTCAAAAAAGACCCGAAGCATTTCCATAAAGAGGACAAAAGCTATGCAGAGGTAGCCGAAGGCAACTGCAAAAACAAATGGGTAATAAACAATTCCCAATGTTTCAGATAATTCACCGATATCAAGAACAAAACTGCCCCAGTTGAAGACTTCGCGGGCGCAGAGCAGAAAAAAAAGGCATGAAACAAGCAGAGTCAGAAAATCCAGAATCTTTTGCAGCAGTGGCGGGAAAGAGTTAAAGAACAATCCGACAGAGATATGGCTTTTATTTATCTGTGAAATTCCAAGGGCAAAAGAGGCCACAACCGCACCCAGATATCCCATAAGCTCAAAAGTCCCCTGAACAGGAACCCATACAGCTCTGAAAAACATATTTGCACAGGCCAGCAGCATCATGAGTGTTAGAGCAACACCTGAGATCACTGCTAGAACATTGCATACTTTTCTGGAAACCTGCTCCATTCTGTTTAAAATCATTCTACTATCTCACTACGCTGTGAAGGGTAAGCATGCCACAAGACTTCAAAACTAACGGGACGGTTCATATTTAGTTTTTTTAGATTCTACAAAGTTAAGGACAGCTTCAGCATCAACGCCTTTTGCTGAAGAGATTTTCTTCCAGTCCTCAATCAGCGGAGCAGTTCTTTTAGACATTTCAGCCTGATCACTTTCACTGAGTTTTATGATCTCAATTCCATATTTTTCTTTTGACCATTTTAAGGCTTCTTCAACATGCTTATCCATATAATTACCGGTCCACTCAGCCTGCTCTCTGCCAAGATCGGTAAGAACTTTTTTTACATCGTCAGACAAACTGTTCCATGTACGCAGGTTCATAATTACCGCAAAAGGATAAACAGCTGCGTTTGTTTCAGTCTCATAGCGGCATATTTCAGCAAAATTGAAGTCTTTAAGAACTTCAAACGAGGAAAACAAACCTTTGACAACGCCCTTCTGGAGTGATTCCGGGGTTTCGCTCATGGGCATGGAAACCGGAGTTGCCCCGAGTGAATCAAGTATTGAGGAAAGTATCCCCGAAGCCCTGACTTCAAGGCCCTTCAAATCGGCAAGGGAGCGCACGGGCACTTTGCTCATTATGTTTGAAGGAGCAGAAGCGAACATTGTAAGGACTTTGACTCTCTTAAATTCTTTAGGATTGTATTTCTGAAAAAGTTCCCACAAAGCAAGGCTTGCGGAAGTTGAAGAAGTGAAACCGAGAGGGAGCTCCATAACCGAGCAAAGCGGAAAAACTCCGGGATGGTAAGCAAGACTGATACAACCGATGTCGGCCTGACCGGCCATAACTCCACGCAGGGTATTTTTAGCTCCGAGCAGCGTTGATCCGGGGTATGTCTGAATTTTGATCTTACCAGCTGTCCTTTTTTCAACCTCTGTTTTCCATCGTTCCATCTGAACACATGGAAATGTTTTGGCTGGAGGAAAATTGGCATAGCTCAATGTAGTTGCAGCTGAAGCAGGAATGCTTAACGCAAAAATAGCAACCATCACCAAAGCAACAAGACAACACCTGAAGATACAAAAAATACGCATTTCAACTCCCCCGGAACTCATCTTAAATTTTAATTAAAAAAAGGCCCCCGTCCAAAAGACGGAGGCCGGATTCGCTTATTATACTATTTTCCACCCGGAAGAGAAAGTTCATAAGAAACAAGGAAAGTCTTCCTGTACTTGATGCCCAAAGCTCCGGGGAAGGTGTTGAGAATACAATAAAGTTCATCTTCACCGTCATTATCAACATCAGCAAGTCCGTAAGAAGTAACCGTACCTTTGATACGGCGGGTCTTCCATGCGAGGTTGAGGCCTACGCCGTCCCAGAATTCGGAATGAATTTCACCCTGAGAAAAAGACCTATAGTTGCTGAACAACTGGGAAGCTACGGAAACATCTCTGTTCAACAGAACTTCCTGCTTGGCTGGGTCACTTATTGAGGCGATCAGGACCGGCATGGGGATGAAAAGGTAGCTTTCCATTTTGGTGGCCGCACTGTCAGGATTAAGACCCGCAAAGTTGGAACCAAGTTCAACTTTCACCGGTGTAGAGTTATATGATTCTTCAGACTGGTAAAGCGGTTCCAGATCTTTATTATAAACAGCTATATTACCTCTTTTACCGATAACAAGAACTTTATATCCGTCTTTCTGAGGCAGATAGGAAAGGTTGAACACGTTTGTAAACTGAGGAACTCTAAGCTTTCTGACCGGCATCAGTTTGCCTTTGGAAAGCATGTACTCTGTTACGTCCTTAGAATAAAATGTTCTGGTGGAGTTAACCTTCTGACCAACCAGAGAAGGAGTGAAACTCGGCGGCATACGCACAACAGTCAGGAAGAGTTTGAGATCATCATTTATAGCTCTGGCAACACCATTTTTAAAGGAAATGATAAAGCTGTGAGCCCTGTCGTCACGGAGACTGGTGGCAACAACTTCCTGAACGCCGTCACCGTCAAGATCAATGCCGCTGACCCGCAGGGGATTAGATCTGGCGAACAGGTTGTATTCAACATTTTTTTTCAAATGCTGCCCAATAATATCATAAACAATAACTTCGCTATCGGTTAAAATAATGAAGTTTGCCTTGCCATCACCGGTAACATCAGCAACGAATCCACCGCGGTTGACAATATTTACACTCTGGCTCCGCCACATACCGGGAGTTGATGCTCCGCCTTCATATCTGAACTGCGGGTTAATCTTACTTTCCATAGGCTTTCCGGCAGATGAAGCCATCACGATAAACGGATTATTCGGGCCATCAGGTCTTGCTGCTTCCAGCTTTTTCTCTTTAGCCCTGTCCTCGGAAGTCTGCCCCGGCTTTTCAAAAAGGTCGCTCTGTATATCTTTGGCAAGGTCATCAAGACTGGGAATAAGGTCATTTATATTGGTCTTGGAATTTTTATTCCAGACCTTACCATCTTTATTAGTAATCTTGACATCAACAGAAACATCATCACCGGCTACCATCAAAGTTCCAAGGATAAGATAATCTGCAGAAAGACGCTGTGCAGTTTTAAGTTCCTCTATTTTTCCGGACGGACGATCCTTTTCGGACAAATCTTTTGAACCCGGAATAGGTTCAAAATGTCCTGTCCAGTTAAGGCGTGAACTCATCATGGATTGCACTCCACGGCTCAGATACTGATACTGTGAAGGACCGTTCACTTCAAAAGGAAAAACAGCATAACTCCTTGCAGAGCCAGCGCTATGTGCGACTCCGGCCGCAAGAACGAAAAGCATAGTTATAAAAACTGAAACAATTTTTTTTGCGAACATTTTCTAATCAAACCTCCGGTAGACTTAAAGCATACCATCTAAAATTATTGGGCAACCATTTAAATTCAGTTTTTTATTCAATATTTTCCAACAGTTTAATACATCGTCATAACATCGGTTTTATCTGATGCCGATCATGCCGGTTAATTAGACACTCTTTACCAGCTAACCTCGTGTGACGCAAAACAAACATTGAGCACACCAACCGATACTTGTCAAAGCCTGCGGGCTGTTTTATCCATCCATTTCCTGCGGCAGACACCTTTAAAAAAGTAAACTCAGCTGCTCGCAGTTTTTTAAAATATGAAAAACAAACTCCGTACTTTCAGACTGGTCTGCCGGGAAGACGAAACATCTTATGTCGAAGATCTGCTCAGATCGCAAGGCTTTGATTTCGAACCGGAACCTTTTTATTCCATGGCAAGGGTTCTGACCAACGAGCCTTTCCCGTTGGGTGACTCACTTGCTGCACGCTTCGGTCGAATTTATATTCAGGACAGATCATCCATGCTGCCACCACTGATGCTGGCACCGGACAAAGGGGCCGCAGCAATTGATATGTGCGCCAGCCCGGGAAGTAAAACCGGCCTGCTGGCTCTCCTCACAGGTCAGGATGGCTTTGTTCTCGCCAGTGAACCGTCACGCGACAGGCTGGCTACATTACGCCAGAATCTGCGCCGGGTTCAAGCCGTTAATTCCGCAACAGTAAACTATGAATCCCAGAACCTGCCCCTGCCGTCATCCTGCTGGGAATGGATACTGCTTGATCCTCCATGCAGCGGATGGGGTACTGTTGAAAAAAACCCGAAAGTTATGGAGTTATGGGGCGAGGGTAAAACAGCTCCACTTGTCACCTTGCAAAAACAGCTGCTTCAAAAAGCATACGATCTTTTAGCGCCCGGAGGAAAGATTCTCTACTCCACATGCACGACCAATATAGAAGAAAACGAAGAGCAGACACGATTTGCAACCGAGGAACTGGGTTTTGAGCTTTTAAAACTTCCTTATCCTGCCGGATTCACCATAGCGGAACCACTATTGCCCAATATGGATGGAGTGCTTAGAGTGGATGGGTCCGGAGGCGGACAGGGATTTTACTTATGCGCCCTGCGGAAAAAAGAAGGACTTGAAGCTGAAAAACCAGATCCGTGCGATCTTCCGGGAAAAAGGCTTGATTTGAACAAAATTTCAACTCCTGACTCCGTAGATCTTTCAGCTCTTCCAGATGGGGAACTATACGATTTTAACGGTAAGGCTCTGTTTTTACATCGCCATGCTCTAAAAAATCTCCCCCGTGAAATACGCTGGATGGGATTTCCTGTCGGCAAAGTGGTGAAAAATATTTTCCGTCCTGATCCTTTTGCCAGAGTTCTTTTACCCGAAACACCGGATAAAAAGGCCCTTGTGATAGAAAACAGTGCTGATCTCAAAAATCTTCTGACCGGACAAAGTCTGGAAGCAGCGGATAAAGGCAAGACTCAGGTTGGACTTTTTTATAAAAATCTCAGACTCGGATTTGTCAGCCAGAAAGGCAGACGCTATGTCTGGAGTGAAAAATAAACTGCCCTTTTAAGCGGCAGAAATTTAATAAACCAGAGGATTAAATGAACGGAGTTTCCAGAAGGCTTGCCAGACTGTTTGATACAGAAAGCCTCAACTCACTGATTCTGGCCCTTGACCACGGAGCCAACGAAGGGATGATACCTGGCCTTGGCGGTATTCCTGATATTTTGAGAGCAATGCCCAGACACAGGGTTCAGGGAGTGATTCTCAACAAAGGGCTGGCAAACCATTACAGCAAAATTGTCCCTGTGGAAGCGAACCTTATCATTCAGCTCAACGCAGGCACCCGTCACGGAACACCTACATACAATAAGAGCCTTGTCTGCTCTATTCAGGAAGCATTGCGTTTAGGTGCAGACGCGGTTTCAATCCACGTCAATATCGGCAATGAATTCGAAGACAGAATGCTCTCTGAAATGGGTGAAGCAACTGATGAAGCTCACAAATACGGACTCCCCGTACTCGCCACTGTTTTTGCAAGGGGAGCTTCAGTTATAAACGAACATGACCCCAGCCTTGTGGCACACTGCATACGCATCGGAGCAGAACTAGGGCCCGATATAGTCGCGGTTCCTTACCCGCATAACGGTGGAACTTTCAATGAGGCTGTAAAAGCGAGTCCCATTCCGGTTCTGGTAACAGGAGGTCCGCTGGGACAGGATATCGAAGGAACTTTAGCTAATGTCAGCAAAGGGCTTGCCGCAGGCTGCCGAGGCTGCTGTATAGGCAGAAATATTTTCCAGACCGAAGTACCGGCGGAGAGCATGGCCGAGTTTGCAAAAGTAACCCATAAAAGTAATTAATTTAAAATAGTTAAAATTTATTTTAAAAATATCTAAAAAAAAGTTTGACAAAACGGAGCGACATCGGCAGTATCCCTCTCCGTGGCGATCAGGTTTTTTCCAAACCTTTTGGGCGGATAGCTCAGTTGGGAGAGCATCGGCCTTACAAGCCGAGGGTCACAGGTTCGAGCCCTGTTCCGCCTACCACCAAATAAGCCTGTAAAACGTCTTAACTCGTTTTACCCCAAAAAGGCGCGGAGTCGTAGTTAAGTTGGTTATAACGCCGGCCTGTCACGCCGGAGGCCGAGGGTTCGAGTCCCTTCGGCTCCGCCACTTTTCTGGAAAGGATATCAATCATTTAGATTGGTATCCTTTTTCTTTTTGGTGCCGGTAAAATTGATCGGACACATCCATCGGACACAATATTTATTTTAGGTAGTAATCGCAGTGGGTTGGGGAGGACGTTTTCTTACGGCCTCCGGCGGAATGTGCCCATCTACTTGAATTTGTTTTGGAAGTGGGATGTGTCAGGTTTCTATTTCATTTTTATATATGACAAAGACTTCGGACAATATCCTATGCATGTTGTAAATTATTTCATCAGTATATTCTTTGGTTACGTTGAAATGGCTTTGGCTAAAGTTGAATCGAGTTGAGTCCTTATCGATCTTTTTTAAATCCTGAATCGTTTTATCTTTCATTAGGTATAGGTCGCCATTTTCGTGTGCGATAGCATTTCGCACAGTGTAAACATTATCTAAAAATGCCCAATCTTCATCAGAGTGAATGGTTGATATTTTTAGTACGTCCGAAAAGAACAGTTTAATACGTTTTAAAATTGGACCCTTCAGCTGTTGAAGACGGATCTTTAGTTCAGGATGCTTGGCCTCAACGAGCCTTCTAGCAAATGTTGATAATAGCGTTTCGTATGTAGACCATGTAAATAGAATTGTTCCATGCAAAAAGAAACGTGGAGCCCACACTTCCTTTGTATATTCATATATCTGACTATACATCTGATATTCTTCATGATCGTCACAGTTGAGCATGTCGTCGTGGGCTTTACCTATGAACGCGTCCATCTGCGCGATTTGAATTTCATATAAGCTGAGAATGTCGCTTAGACTGGTCTCTATTTCAAGAAATCTTAAGTCTAAATCTAAATATATATTTGGTGATTGAATTGAGTTCGCCATACCAATTTCATATAAGTTGTAGATTCTTCTTTTACCTTCAGTTGCTTACTTTTGCGCTAGTTAGATTTTTGTCTATCCTGCGCTTGATGGCGATTAGCCTAGAGGTAAATCCTTTTTGCTTTTCATCTATGTTTTTGGGAATTGAAATCAAATCTCTAAGTGCTTTTATTAATTTGGGGTTGTCATGAATTGATGGAGTTAGGTCAATTATTGCTTGTTGAATGATGGTGTCAGCAGGTTGATGTTCATTTAAAAGGTAGCTGTTCGCCCAAACAAGATTCTCTTTCAGTTTGTCTTTCGTTTTCCCCGGAGCTCGAAGGATATTGCCAAGTAATCCTGTATATAATGATAAACGAAGCTGTTCTTTATTGGAATTTTCCAACGATAGCCTTCTCATTAGTGCTTTCGCATTTTTTTCATCATCAAGATCGTTTTGTTGAGGGTATAGATTTCGACAATATCTTCTGATGTAAATAACGCTGTCATCTAAGAACTGTATGTCCGCTCCAAGTTCCCCACTAAACCTTCTAAGCTCATTATAGCGACAATCCACACTCCCAAGTAGGTCAAAATACAAAACTAGATCATCGATAATTGGTGGAAATTCTAAAAACATATCATAAATTGTGATATTTTTCACCGAACAATGGAGTAAGCCTAAATCATGAGTCTTTTTCTTATTAGGCTTTCTGCAAAATATGAAGATAGCTTTAAGATATTTTTCTATGCTTTGTTGAGCGTACCAGTAGAACTCTAGATAGCACTGATTTCTGTATAATGTTCTAGCGGATATGTAATCCAAGTCTGCCAAGTCACGAAGGCGTGCTGCGTGGTTGTTGATTTCGCTATTTATGTCAGGATTTTTAGGAATGGTTGATTTAGGCATGTATGCTTTCTTATATTTTCTCGAACCATTGGTTATCAACTTCAACTTCCTCAACCATCCGAACATTCACACCAAGCCGGAGTTTCTTGAGCATATCAACCAAATCATCCCCATCAATCAAATCAATAGGTGAAGCTCCGTCCCGGATAGCTTCTTTGGCTGCATCTCTGGTGAACGTTCCGGTAGTAATGAAAAGCCCCTTATCTGCTCGGCCCACCATAGCTCCTCTGAAATCACGGATTGCGCTAGAGCCAACGGAACCTTTATATCTCTTGCATTGAAACACTACATGGTAGCTCAAGACTTCCTGAATCTTCACGATCCCTTTGCCGTCTATGCCACCGTCACCGGACTGTCCTGTTACTTCAACCTGCACAAAACCGACCTCCCGCAGTATACGTTTGGTTAGCCTTTCAAATGCGCTTGGGTCGAGTGACAAAACGGTCTGGTGTAGTGTTTCACGCCAGCCCATGTCATCAGGGAGAGCCTCTGGAGCATCGTCCATAGCTTTTTTCTTGGAGTTCTTACCCTGACCCCGGACAGCCTGCACAATTTCTTCAGGGTCCAATTTCATCCCGCGCTGGTACTTATCCGTAAAGGCCCAGACACCGCGTTCAGAATTGTCTATTAATCCGTACTTCTTCAGGTAAGTTCTGGCCCACGCCAGCCTGTACTCTACTTCTGTCTGGCTCGACTTTTCTGGATTATGTGGATGAGAGGTAACTTCTTCAGGAAGCTCAAGAAGCTTGATAACACCTTCAGCTATTTCTTGGATAGTTCCCGACCCGCCAAGATCAGCAATGACCTTAACTGCGGGGATCAACATTTCATGGTATTTCGGTATGTTCATTACTAGATTCACCTTTTATTAGAATCGTCATACTCTTTAGCTTATAAATTGCCAAGAGCTGAACAAAAAGAAAGGGCTGGAACTTTCGCTCCAGCCCAAACATGCTTACCAATATTTCAAATCCAATCTAGGCATAATGAAAGGCAAGCGACCTCCCCAGATTCACGATAATATTATATTTCATCTCTTCATTCCAATCTCCATGGAAACAGCCATACTTGGTACCTGAATCCCACTCAAAATAAATGCCTTTACGATGAGTAAAGCGATAAAGGCTTCCTTCATTTGTCAACTTTCCTTTAATCTTTGTCATTTTGATCCGCTGCTTGAACTGCTTCTCGGTTCCACGAAACTCAACATCTACATATTTGATGTTCGGAGCCGTAGGCTTACTAGTAGAGACAAAATCCATAATAGTCTTCTCCTATGTTAAATGGTTCCATCAATCGCATCAAAGGCACGATCCAAGCCAAGGTCACGAAGATAGCGAACTGTGGTGTTTGGGTTCTTGTGCATAAGAATGCGTTGAATGACTGAAATCGGATGTCCGGCATGGTAAAGCATCGTTGCGGTAAGATGACGAATGCTGTGATACCCGAAGAATGTAACTCCTGCTTTTTCACAGACTTTATGCATAAACCTGATCCTATCTACATATGGCCCGCCATACGTACTTGATTGGGGGGCATAGTTTACAAACACATATTCTGACCTAATTGGTTGCCGGGACTTCCAATCAAGCAGCAGCTCCTTCAGTTCAGAAAGCAACGGCACTAGCGCATATTCTTTGTTTCCGTTTTTACGCTTCATGGTCCAAAGACGAATGCGTTGCTGGTCAAAAAGGATATCTGACCACTTCAAACCATATATTGCACCACGCCTAGCTCCGGTAAAATAAAAGGTCTTGAGCAGTACATAATCTTGGCCTTCGACTACTTTCAAAACTTTCTCAAAATCATCCTTTGGCGGAACGTATCTTTCTTTTCGTTCCTCAGGTTTCTTCGGTACCGCATCAATCGGATTCAAAATCTGAGGAAAACCTTCAACAAAAACACTAGCCCACTTCCAAAATGCGTTCAGGTTCTTGCGGACCTTGTTTACCGCGTAACCGGACTGCTTCTTAAATAGCTTGTCGAAGAATGCTGCGGCATCTGACGGTGTTATAGTTTCCAATGTTCGGTCTTTACCGAAGTGCTTAATCGCCAACTTCGCATGAGAAGTTTTCTCTTTGTATGTTTTTTCAGAATACTGCGACTTACAGTGGGTCAAGTACTTGGTGAGCGAAGAAAACAACGTGGGCCTAGCAGAGAAGACCATGTTCATCGAGAATTTCTTCATCAATTCTTTCTCCTTTTCGTCCTCCCAACGTCTGGCTGCACGCCAACTTTTGGGACTTGCGTCTGGAAACAACTTCTCGACTCTTTCGCCCTTGTATTGTTTTACCGCCTTCACACGAGGACCCGACTTCTGCCGTTTGTCTAATGTTGGCATTGATCTTTTCCTCCAATATGTTTTCAAAAAACCGTATGTTTCCCGGAACAACTTCAACGCCACCCCATCGCCTGTAATGTTTGCGCATGGAATTTCCGCTTACGCCGAGTATTTTGCCAGCTTCATCTGGCGTCAGAGGTACGCCTAATTTTTCCGTCAGAGACATGCCCTTAAAATACGCTCAGACAAATTCTGAGGCAATACCAACTCAAGAAAAATCTTTATATCCCTCTATGTTAGGAGGATTTTCTATTTTATCCATCAACACTGCAACACCCTCAAACACTTTTGCATCATCAAAAATAGGTTGACTTTAAAAAAAATTTAGGGACCTGCTGGAGGCCCCTTCTAAAAGTCAGTTAAGAACAGATACTTTCTTATCTAAATGGTGTTCAAAAGAATCTCTTCTACCTCTTCATTTTGAATTCCAAGGTATCTTCGAGTTATCGAAGGAGAGGAATGTCGAAGCCTTTGACATAGCACTTCCCAAGGAGTTCCATAATGAACACGTTGTACGTAACAGAATGTTTTTCTTAAACTATGTGCTCCATAGTTACCTTGTATGTTCAGTGATGATGCCCATTCTTTGACCAAACCCGTTACCCGGTAGGTCGTAATCGGGTAATTAATGCCCTTTCTGCTACGGAAGAGAAAATGGTTATCGTCAGGTTCAAACTTATCCATATAGAACTTGAAGCAGGAAGCTATCTCCTTATTAATGACGATCACGTTTTCCTTGTTTGTTTTCTTCTCCCTTACTGCGATACGATCCCCAACTTTTTTATCCTTCAAATCCTCTATACGAAGGGAAAGTAGGTCTTGTACTCGCAAGCCTGAATTGATCCCCATAACCCAGAGCAACAAATCTCTTGGCTTAGTTCGCAACAACCTCTTTACGTTCCGAATGTCCTTTAAATTCGTAAACGGTTCTACCTTCATAAAAACCTCCTGAATGTTTGAATTTACTTTGGAAAGGATAAAACCATGCATTCAAAACGGCACGACTGAAACTGAATATCCAGCCCCAGTGGTAACTCGTTTAAGTTCTTAATTTTTTGAAAGGAAAGGAAGTAATGTACGATTTTAGATAAAAACGTACATTTAAATCGGTATGTTACAATATCTCTGTTAAGTCTGTGAAAATGACAAAAGTGCAGATTAACGATCTTGCCGTTCAAAAGAATAAACAAAAAGAGAGCACCGGAACCCAGCACTCTCTTCTTAAGATACATTTCCTATAATCTATGTTTTATAATGATAGAAATAGACCTAAGAATGATCTCTTTGGTTAGAGGTGATCTTAAAATTCTTATTATCTTCCTTCCAATGTAAACACCGGATTTCATATAACAGGTCATTAAAGCCTCCTAGAACTGTAGCTACACTCCTTTGGTTCATATATCTCTATCAAAACATCATAAATGTTAGTCTCTTTAGTAAAGTTAAAAAAATATAGATATAATAACTCTGTAAGCAAATCATATTTAAAAAAAACAAATGCATATAAAAAAAGATCACAGAATATTTTATATAATTATGTGGTTATTTTTTAAATTTAAAACAATAAATTATATGATCTTAACTAAGTCAAGTATGAAAATATATTACTTAGACTAATATGTATGAATACTTTTATACAGTTTGATTTGCTTCACAGTGTTACTAGTTGTTTATATTTTTGTTGCAGCAAGAATGATTACTTTATTGCTGTAGAATTTTATTCAAAGGATTTTTTATGACTATTTCATTACCAGAATCTTTTTACGATTACGAAGAGCTTATCAACTGTGTCATGCAGCCAGAACTGACGATTCACAGGGCTGAACCCAGCATCGATTTCGTCAATGTCGCAGTTTCTTTTGGCAACTTACATCCAAGTAAAGTTGAATCATTCTTGGAAAAACATTTCTCAATCAAATCAAGCAAATACTATTCAGATAAGAAAAAAGGAGTTTATGAAGCTGAATTTACTATCAATGGCAAAACATACAGAATCTTCTGTTTCAGTTTAAACAAATTTAAATGGACCATTTTTCAGTTCAAGGACATCGACCACTTATCAATCCCCTATATAATCAGTATCTTTAAAGGGATTCCTAATCATGTTTCAAAAATTGAATATTCGTTGGATTTCTATACTTCTGATAACGGCAAGTTTTATGAGTTTCTCTCTTCGACTGCGCTACTGAAGTATCATGGGAAGTTGTTCACCCATCCACAGTATTCTGGGACGAGATATTTAAATAGCGTCAGAACTACTTCTGGAATCGGTAGTAGAATTTACATTAAATTGAACAAGGAAGAATGTCCTGTTCGGCTTGAAGCGACCATGGCAAGGAAGGCATTGAAATCAAGATACCTTACGACAATTGAAGATGTCGTCACTGTCCATCCTATAGTCCCGTTTGGTCGGCACCAGTTCATGGTATTTGATCATGAAAAATTTAACAAAAACACCAATTTTGAAAAACCTTATGAACAAGACTTCTTCACTCTTTTGAATGGAAGCGTGAATTGTGGTGGAGTTGCTGCTGTAAGACAAGCTGTGAGTACCGTCAAAAATAATCCTCACCACTATTTTTATGATCATTATTTCATGGATAGCTTCACACAGTTCATTTCTGAACCGTTTTACCTGTCAATGTATGAAGATGCGATCAAGGTGGCATAAACTGGTTTAAGTACGTAAAAAAGGGAAGGAACTTATTGTCCCTTCCCTTTTCATGAAGTCGTATAATCTGCCGTTCAATATCGACTAAAATTTAATTTCTTGTCTCAAGAGCAACATGAAATACTACCAATGTTTGAAATGAATTCCAGCATCTTTCTGACTTTGGGTGACGCGCTGTTCAAGTTCCCAAAAATAATAGGCATTAACGGCAAGTTTCAAATTATGATCATTAAAGAGGTCTTCTATTTCAACACCAAGATGTTCCCAAAGCCATTCCTGATATTTTTTACCAAGGATATGCTCCCTAATGTAATCAGGATTCATTTTTCCTTTCTTATTATATTTTCTAAAAGCAAAGGATATTTCTTTTTGGCTGACTTCATCGAACCAAATAGCTCTTCCGCTTGCAATCCATTTCCCGAAAGAACTACAATCTGAACTCCATGCCTTTGTTCCAAGAAGTTTTGCCATTGACCCCACTCCGAATAAATGGGTGCAAATGTTATTGCGATAGAGTTCATCAGTGGCGTCATTTATCTCATCCATTTTTTTCATCCGGGTCGAACCAATTGCAACAAGCTCATCCCCCCTTTCAATGACATGTGGGACTTCATATTCCAAATTCTGGATCACCGGAACAATGTTCAACCCGCGTCGTTCCAGTTCATACTGATTTTCCCAGCACGCCTCAGTTCCATCGTCTCCATGTTCGATGTCAAAATTAAACATTATGGGATAAAATGAACTGTTATTCTTCACAAAGTGGGCATGAGTTTCAATGTCCTGATTATGTTCATTGTCATTGGTCGTAATATGGTATGTGTTCGAGTCACATGCTACTGAGAGCACATTTGGCGGCATGTTCAGCAACACCTTGAATGTTCCGGGTCCATCATTCAGATATGACCTAAGGATATGGACTTTTACATCAGGACGTAATTCATGAAGACGAAGCAAAGCTTCATACGTCATGGACGATAAATACATTCGCATTTGCTTTTTCTCCTGAATAGCCAGCTTTGACAAAAGCATAGCCAAGCTCATGTGCTAAATCTTCAAACAAGTAACCGGGGATATGATCCAGCTTGCCTTTTTCATCTCCTAGAAAGTTCGTATATTTCAACAACGTGTGAAGTTTGTCGAAAAGGATTTCAATATCACCTACATCCGGTTCGGTATTCTTTGTATAGTTAGGAACCTTGGTGGCATTGTATTCAACCTTCGCACGGAGCAAAGCTTCTGGATTAGAAGAGTTGCTCAACACTTTCATGAACTTACTATCGAAATTAATCTTCCTGCGAACAGCTGTACGAACGAACTCTTCCTTAATAGGACCAACCTGTTCTTCCTTCAGCTTAAATGTGATCTCAGCAGACTTAACAGCCACAGAAAACTCTTTGGAGGTCAGCTTCTTGTGTTTCATAGGATCAAAAGAAATCTTCTTAAAAAAGTCAGCAATCTTATTATAGTTATTGCTGGCTACTTCTGAAACAGTCACAAGGTTAGTCCAGCCGAGAAAATGAAAATCTTCGGCATCTTTAAACCGTGCGACTTTCATGCGATCACATCTAGCGGTCTTTTTAATAAGTTGAACTCCGTTTTCATCACGAAACATTAAGCCAACCACAGTTTCAAAATAGCCCTTGCGTCTGCCTTTGTTCACCACATCCTTGAGTTTGATTAAGTCGCGACCACTTTTGAGCTTCCTCAAAGCATCAGCGGTTTCAAAAGATCGGTATTTAGCCCTAATTAACTGTTCTTGAGCCAACAAATCATCGTGGATGACTTTTGCCTCCGCAGACATCGGAATGACCTGCGGCAGGTTTACCGAGGAAGACAACGTACCCATCACAACCTCCAACATTGTTCCGGTTGCCCGGAATTATCGTCTCTGCCATGACATTTTTAAAATTTGGCACTGCGGCAGAATAGCCAGTACCGTAGCCATCTGGTCTGCAATTTTATGGGTTAGTTTCGAGTATTTTTTCATACTCTTTTCATACACCTAAAACTGCTTAACAGCTTGAATTATATGTATTTTATCAAAAATAGATATTCGAGACAAGGAAGGTTTAAATAATTTTCGAGACCGCAAGGTCCACCTCCATGCGGTGCGTGGAGTAGGTCACTCAGTGAGTGACGGGGTAGACTAAACCCAACCGGGAAGGAGGAGCATATCGGGAGGCTTCTCCAACCCGGCCTATCTCTCGATAAAACACCCGTTAGTTTAGCCTCAGACCAGATTCAGGGGTATCTATCAACGTAGGATTCAAGTTCTGAAATAAATAAATGAGAGGGGCTGGAGTCTTTGTTTTAATAATTTTGAGGGGCCAGGTACCGCACTGACCAGACAAATAAAAAGTCGCAGCAAATAGGCCACGACTTTTTGGAGATAGGGGACAACCTATCCTTGAATATCTTCACCTTTAACAACAGCTTCAGTAGGAACAGCAACTTCGGGACCGCCAAGCTTTTCCAGAATGATCTTTTTCTCTCCATCAAAACTGATGGAAAACTCCGATCCTTCAGGAAAATTGATTCCGGCAGTTTCGAACTTCTTCAATGTTATCTTCAAACCTTGTTTGCCCAACTTAACTGTGTTCACAGAACGTGAATACAATCCCGGCAATGTCCGCAACTGGTTATCTTCCACAGATAACCGCATCAAATGTTGCCTTAGACTCTGAAGAGAGCACAGATTCAGCTGATTCTTCGCACTTTGAGCATCAACACCATCTTCACACATCTTCCGCAATAACGGTGCGTTGTACCTAGACTCGACAAAACCTTTCTTTGCCTTGTTTTCCTTCTTCTTGGTCATAATAAACAACCTCCTTAAATGTTTGGTTTATATATACCTATAAACCAATCAAAAAGGACGTTAACGGAAATTCTGAATATCACCGTCGTTAACGGTGAATATTTATTTTTTCGTACATTCCAATTCTCCTGCGATTTGTCTGTTGCAGGCGCAGGGAACTCCAGAAAAAGGATTAAAATTGAAGGAAGGGATAATTTTGAAAGATATTTTGACAGGAAATTAAAAAGAAATAGCGGAAGCTCCAGAAAAAAGGCCTTCATGCCGTTCGACAATATTATTCATGTTCTCCCGGAACGCCGAGGTCCCGGGAGAAAACTACATCAATTCATGACAAGCTTACTGACCGCATAGATAACCGCAAGTATGACACCCATCTTTACGAGATAAAGGATATTTGCTCCCATAGAAAGCTTTGATCCACAGTTATAGCACCGTTTAGCCTTCAAAAGATTTTCAGTTCCGCACTTATGGCATCTCTTTGATTCAGACATAATCTAATCCTCCTTTACTATCATATATCTATCTAGAATTTTGGGAAAATATCATTAGCCCAAATAACAGAAGATTGGAGAAAACGACTTATGAATGAATAGACTCTCCAAGAACGGCAAGGATAAACTCGGCTCATATTCACCGGATTACCCTTTTCTGACTAGATCAGCATTGAGACTATTTTCAGACCTCTGCTCAAACACTGCCTAGTTCTCGTAGTTCCCCAGCAGAGAAATGATCAGTCGTCTTCGGGCAGCATCAACGTAAGACAAGGTTTGCCATCATCGTCTGGGCCTATAACTGATACAATCTCCACATCTTCGAGGGTCCTCGGCTTTGTCTTCATTAAAAAAAAGACATTGAAGATTACCCTGTTTTCATCAAGACGTTCGTATACCGCCGCCTTACAAATTTCGAAAACATCATGAAGCCGTCCATCATAGCTTTGTCCTTCTCCTTCAAGACCGCTTGGAGGGGTTACGTATCGTTCATGTAGGTTCAGGGAAATACAAACCGGTACTTTGAAACCTGACTCTTTAGCCTTTTCGGTAACATCAATAAGGTATCCATCTTCTATAGCCTGCTTACGCAGATAGGAATGAATAAGGAAAACCTCAGGTATGCAATTGATAACCATATTAATCTCCTTCAAGTTTAGACGGTTATGGGACTTAAAGGATATCCTCAGGCAGAAATGATGGTCACGAAAAATATCAGGATTATGATTCGAATGGTCGGCAATAATTTTATCGCCAAAAAGAAAAAGGGCATCCCGGAGGATACCCTTTTGAAAACAGTTTTTGATTAAGAATGAATCTACATAATCGGCTCGAGAACGATAGTTCCATCTTCATCATGGGTCATATTAAATTTAACCATATTTTTCTTCAGGTCTTCATAATTTGAAAGATTCTTCATCGCCTCAGTAGGAATAGTCAATGTTCCTTTGGCATTGACGTACGGCAAATCATTTTTAGCTGCAACTTCATCATCTACCCACTTTACGTACTTCTTTGCTTTCTCGAAAAGAGATTCACCTGCTGCAAGATATATATCCTTAGCCACCTGCTTACTTACATTGAATAAACCACAAGCCTTACTGGCACGAACCACACCATTCCAGCTATCATCAGTAGAAAAAGATTCTACCAGCAGTTTGGCAAACTTAGCTTTTTCAGAGGCACTGACAGCCCGTGCCCGTACCTGCTTTGCTTTGGCTTTTTTGGCACCATTGCCACCGCTGCCGTCATCCCCATCATCAGAAGTCTGATCATCCTGAACTTCAGTAGGCTCAGATTTCTTCTGGGCATTGTCTTTTTTGCTGCTGGCGGACTTGGCTTTAACACTGTTCTCAGCATCTGCTGCTGCACGAGCCATAAAATCTTCATCATCACCGGAAAAAGATTCGTTAAATTCTTCCTGAAGTTCAACCGATTCAACTGCAGCGTTTACAGTATAATTTTCCATGATATAATCTCCTTGGTAATATTTTTAAGTTGGCAACGGTGCCGATCACCTTGATGTTGCCGTTGATCCAAGGAAACCAAAATTTAGGAACTATTGATAACCACAGGTTGAAATAAAAGTCGTGTCCAATCCAAGCTACTGTTTTAATTTAAAATTAAGAGGAAGAACTGTTAAATTTTCTATGCAATATTTCGTTACTTCGTAATAATTTCTAATCCGGCCTCTCTTAAACAGAGAATCGTAGGAAACATTGACAAGATAACCTTCTCTTAACCGTTCTTTCAGTAACGGATAAATCTCATCGAAAGATTTCGGCTGGTCTCCTCTTTCAATGCCCTCATGTATTTTGTCCCAAAGCCAGAGCACGACCAAACGCATGACATCTCCATTAGGATCAATATTCAATCCCTGCCCACCGAACTCATAAACTTGCTGCTTTGTCTCATAGTCTATTTCTTCTTCAGAAAGAATATTTTCAAACAGTTGTTTACATATATTCAGACCATTAAGTTCTTCTGCAAAATCATCAGCATGCGTAACCATTTGTTTTGGGTCAGAATCAATCTGATCACCATCATCTAACATCGAATTAAAAAAAGTCGGAGACTTACCATTTATAGATAAAACCCATTTGTCGCGAAGCCACATTACCGCATACTGATCATATTTATCCGAGCTTCGAAAAGAAAACTCTTCACCTTTGAGGAGCAATTCCAGAACTTCCTCGGTATCTATCCCTTCATCATAGTCTTTTAATACCCGGCCAAATGAACGAGCAAAACTACCTGAAATAATGATGTATTTATAATAATATCGTAAATACTCTTCGCCATAATCTTCAAGACGCTCTGTGAACCAATTTTCTGTTAGGTCAACCTCCTGCTCGTCTTTTAAGTCATCTACAAAATCATGGAGAGTAAGTTCTAATAAATTATCCAGCTCGCCTATTTCCTCGAACCTGTCCCAGATTCGATAAATAACATTTACCCTTCGTCTGTACGATGCATTCCTTCGTGTATACTCCCAGAGCCAAAAGGCTATAGTTTCAAGACGATCAATATTATCTCTATCGCTTACTTTTTTCTTTGTCTTTTTGGGTTTCTTTAGTTTCTTAGACATGAAGGGAACATAGCAAAACTCCCTTTAACGATCCAGACAAGAAGGGCAGGCAGTAGACAGAGGTGTGGGATAACTAGGATCATATCTAGATAACCACTTTTTTTTGGGTTCGCGGCAACACCACGTCCAAAAAAATTTCTATACACCTCGGTCCCTAAAAAGTCCGGGACCTCGGCATTTTTAATCATCATCCGGTAGCATCAGCGTAATACATGGTTTCATATCATCATCTGGACCGCACTGGCAGATCACTTCCACTTCTTCCAGTTTTCTGGGTTCTGCTGACATCAGAAACAACACCTGAAAATTGATCCTACTCTGGTCCAGATTCTCCTGCATTGCCAACATGCACATCGTAAAAAGGTCATGGAGCCGCCCTTCTATGCTCTGCCCTTCGCCTTCAAGACCTTCCGGTGGTTTGATGTATCCATCGTAGAGATTTAACGAAACTGCGACCGGAATCTTGAATCCAGCTTCTTTAGCTTGTTCGGTTACATCGATTAGGTTGCCATCTTCAATTGCCTGCTTTCTGGTGTACGAAAAGATCATGTTAAACATCGGATCGTCAAATACCTGCATCATAAATCTCCTTCAATTTTAGTATATTGTAAAACTTGAAGGCTATCCTGATGCTTGAAATTCGGTCACGCCAAACTTTGATTTTATTTTTGGTGATTCTGTGGCTCAGGCGGTGGTGAAATGGTCAGGGCATATCGTGAGTTTATTTCATGCATACCCAAAAGTGAGTTTGCTATTTTAAATAACACTCTATATCATCCCGCATAAAAAATGAGACTATTCGAAGTCTTCTTTCGCTCTCAACATTACTCTTGAAATATAACGGGAAATTCATGGATCATACCGCGCATAACAAGCTGGTTGCTTTTATTTGGTCAATTGCTGACGATTGCCTTAGAGACGTATTTGTTCGAGGCAAATATAGAGATGTTATTCTTCCTATGTTCGTACTCAGACGACTTGATTGTTTGCTTGAACCCACCAAAGACGCTGTTCTGGAAGAAGTTCGCTATCAGCGGGAAGAAGTTGAAATGGCAGTTCTGGACTCCAGCCCGTTGTGCGAAGAATCTGGATATGTCTTCTATAATATATCAAAATTTACGCTGAAGTCTCTGCTGAACAACCCGTCCCAGCTGGAAGCCAACTTCAAAAACTATCTGGATGGTTTCAGCGACAACGTAAAAGAGATCATCCAGCACTTTGACCTACGCAGCCAAGCCAGAAAGATGGCTGTTGCGGATGTGCTCTTTGATGTCATTGAAAAATTCGTTTCTCCTGAGATCAACCTAAGCCCCGAAGCTGGACGAGCTTCAGATGGCAGGCTGCTTCCGGCTTTGACCAACCTCGGCATGGGTTATGTGTTCGAGGAATTGATCCGCAAATTCAACGAAGAGAACAATGAAGAGGCAGGAGAACACTTTACGCCTCGTGAAGTTATCCACCTGATGACCAATATATTGTTCAAGCCGGTGAACGGGAACTTGCCTCCAGTCTTAACTATCTATGACCCAGCTTGTGGTTCAGGTGGTATGCTTACCGAGTCTGAAAAGTACATCAAAGACCCGGAAGGCGGGGTGAAGACCACCGCTGATGTGTATCTATATGGAAAAGAAGTTAACGGCGAAACTTACGCTATCTGCAAGTCTGACATGATGATTAAAGGGAATGATCCTGAGAACATCAAGTTCGGTTCAACTCTGGCTACCGATGAATTTTCGAGTATGAAGTTTGATTTCATGCTCTCCAATCCTCCGTACGGAAAGTCATGGAGTGCGGACGCAAAGTTCATCAAGGACGGCAAAGAGATAGTTGATCCCCGTTTTATGGTGCGCTTGGAGGACTATTGGGGCGATGAGAACACCGTAGATGCTACACCAGCTTCTTCAGATGGACAGCTTCTGTTCTTGATGGAGATGGTCAACAAGATGAAAAGTTCGTCTGCCTCTCCTTTAGGATCACGTATAGCTTCCGTCCATAATGGATCATCCCTGTTCACCGGAGATGCAGGAGGCGGGGCCAGCAACATTCGCAGGTGCATCATTGAGAATGATTGGGTAGAAGCCATCATCCAGCTGCCTACCAACCTGTTCTACAACACAGGCATCACCACCTATATCTGGGTACTTTCAAATAACAAGTCTCCGGAACGGAAGGGTAAAATCCAGCTCATCAATGGTTCTGAAATGTTTCGTCCGCTACGGAAGAATCTAGGTGAAAAGAACTGTGAACTCTCCGATGAGCACATCGAGCAATTGACTCAGCTCTATTTGAGCATGGATCAGGATGAAGTATCCAAGGTCTTTGAGAACAAGGACTTCGGCTATTACAAGATCGTGGTCAACAGGCCCTTGCGTCTTGCAGCACAATTTACACCCGAACGTGTCGCATCATTACGTTTCATCCCGGTAATCAAAGAGATGGCGGAATGGACTTATGAAGAGTTCGGAGATGACGTTTACTCCGATTTGAAGCAGCACAAAGACAGCATTGAACGACACATAGACCGGGAAGAGGTCAGCATCACCGCCAAGAACAAAAGCACATTACTTTCGGTAGCCAAATGGCGGGATCAGAAAAAACTTATGGAGATAGCCGGGCAACTTGCTGATGAAATCGGTGATGAACTGTTCATGGATTACAACAAGTTCGTTAATGTAGTTGATAACACGCTCAAGAGCTTGAAAATTAAGCTGGGCGCACCTCAGAAGAAGCAAATCCTGAGTGCCATGAGCTGGCAGGATGAAGAAGCCGAAAAGGTCATCAAGAAAGTTCATAAGCTCAAAGGGGATAAGCTGGACCAGCTTTTGGACAGACTTCGTGCAGACGAAGATCAACTCTCTGATTACGGATACTATCCGTCAGGCAAAAAAGACCAGTTCATTGAATACGAAGCAGACTCCGACCTTCGGGACACCGAGGTAGTTCCGCTTAAAGAAGACGTTCACGAATATTTCCTGCGCGAGGTCCGTCCGCATGTTGAAGAAGCATGGATTGATCTGGAAAAGACCAAGATCGGCTACCAGATCAGCTTCAACAAGCATTTCTACAAACATACTCCGCTGCGCTCTCTGGAAGACGTTGCAGCCGACATTCTTCAGTTGGAATCGGAAACCGATGGGTTGCTGAAGAAGCTGGTAAGCTTTGAGGGAGTTCAATAGCGATGCAGCTGCCTAAATATGATTCATATAAAGATAGTGGTGTTGCGTGGCTTGGGGAGATTCCTGAACATTGGGAGTGTGATTGTATTCGAGCCGCAACCACTTTGAAAAGCGAAAAGAACCAACCTGATCTAGAAGTTCTTTCCGTTTACCGTGAATATGGAGTCATTCCCAAGGATTCCCGTGATGACAACCACAACGCGACATCTTTAGACACCTCTGCATATAAAGTTGTGAAACCCGGAGATCTTGTAGTCAACAAAATGAAGGCATGGCAAGGTTCAATGGGTGTGAGTGAACACGAAGGAATCGTCAGCCCTGCTTATATCACCTGCAAGACGAACCAAGAGGACTTTCATCCGAAATATTTACATTACCTGCTCCGGTCAAAAACGTATGTAGGTGTATACAATGCCATTTCTTATGGTGTTAGGGTTGGGCAATGGGATTTGAGATATGAAGATTTTAAGAAGATAACCATTCCAATTCCAACCAAAACAGAACAAGAACGTATAGTCTCCTTCCTCGACCAAAAAACAGCCGAAATCAATGAAGCCATTGCCAAGAAGCAGAAGCTCATTGAGTTGCTTCAAGAGCAGAAGTCTATTCTCATCAATCAGGCGGTGACCAAAGGTCTGAACCCTGATGCGCCTATGAAAGATAGCGGAGTCGAATGGATTGGGGAGATTCCGGCGCATTGGGAGGTGAAGAGGTTAAAATATGCATCAAAAATTTTCAGAGGTAAATTTACACACCGACCACGCAATGACCAAAGATTATATGATGGCGAATATCCTTTCATTCAAACAGGAGATGTCGCTCGAGCTGGAAAGTTTGTTACCTCATTCAAGCAGACACTTAATGAAAAAGGATTGAGAGTTTCAACACTCGTCCCATCAGGCACAGTCGTCATTACAATTGCTGCAAACATTGGTGATGTTGCAATTATTGATTTTGACGCTTGCTTCCCAGATAGTGTTGTAGGATTTTCGCCACATAGTATGATGGATAGAGATTTTTTATATTACTCAATGACTGCGATGAAAAATGTATTTATTAGGTCAACAACAAAAAACACTCAAATGAACTTAAATGTTGAAAGTGTTGGCTCAAATCAGATTACGATTCCTCCACATGAAGAACAAATTAATATTGTGTCATATATTGAACGAATATTAGAAGAGCAAAGTTCTTTGTCATTGAACTATGAATCTCAAATCAATCTTTTACAAGAATATAAACAATCACTAATCTCTTCAGCAGTCACAGGAAAAATAAAGGTCTAGGAGTCACCATGCCCAGCAAAACCAACGAAGAAGCTCTTGAAAGTCATATTGAAAATGCATTCCTTGCTGATGGATATGAAGCTGGGAATCCCGGTAATTTTGATTCACACTTTGCACTTGATACCGAAGTCTTCTGGCTATTCTTGGAGGCAACCCAGCCCAAGGAGCTGGACAAGCTTTCCTCACAGCACAATTGGCAACGCATGGTCCTTGAAAGGCTGGATCGTAAGATCAAAGCGGACGGGATTCTGTCTGTGCTCAAGAAAGGTTTGTCCATCGACAATGCCCATCTGACGCTTCTTTATCGTGCTCCATACAATGACCTGAACCCGGATGTGGTCAGGCTTTTCAACTCGAATATATTCACCATCACCCGGCAGGTCCACTACTCGGTCAGCGAACCGCTCAAGTCGGTAGATATGGTGCTTTCCATCAACGGGCTGCCAATTGCTACTTTTGAGTTGAAGAACCCTTGGACCGGGCAAAATGTTAATCACGCCAAGAAGCAGTATTGCCAAGACCGTGATCCCAGAGAAACATTGTTCCAGTTCAGGCGGTGTCTGGTACATTTTGCTGTAGACCCGGACCAAGTGTTCATGGCTACCAAGATTGACGGAACAAAGACCTTCTTCCTGCCATTCAATAAAGGGCAGAACTTCGGTAAAGGCAACCCGCCGAACATGCTTGGACACAAGACTGCATATCTTTGGGAAGAAGTCCTTACCAGACTTAGCCTGACCAATATTATCGAGCACTTCAGCAAAGAAATCGTAGAAAAAGACCCGAAGACGAGGAAGAAGACCCGCACGCTGTTCTTCCCGCGTTATCATCAGCTTGATGTGGTTCGAAAAGCTCTGGCCCATGTGAAAGCTCAGGGAGTTGGTAGCTGCTACCTAATCCAGCACTCGGCAGGATCAGGCAAATCAAATTCCATTACATGGCTGGCATATCAGCTTGTTGAACTTTACGATCAAGACGGGGTGAACAACATTTTCGATTCCGTGATCGTGGTTACGGACCGCAAGGTGTTGGATAAGCAGATACGCGACAACATTAAGCAGTTTGCGGAAGTCAAAAACATTGTTGCTCCAGCCTTCAGCTCACGAGAACTCAAAGACAATCTTGAGAAGGGCAAGAAGCTTATCATCACCACAGTTCAGAAGTTTCCCTACATTGTGGAAGGCATTGAAGACCTTTCCGAAAAAAATTTCGCGGTGCTCATTGATGAAGCACACTCCTCCCAGAGTGGAAGGTCAGCAGACTTGATGAATACAAGTCTGGGAGAACAAGAGAATGGAGAAGAGCTGGATTGGCAGGACAAGATACTTGCTGCCATGAAAGGACGGCGCATGAATGACAATGCTTCCTATTTCGCGTTCACCGCAACGCCGAAGTCGGCAACGCTTGAGAAGTTCGGGACTCAGGATAGGGACGGGAAGTTCAATCCCTTCCAACTATACTCTATGCGCCAAGCCATCGAAGAAGGCTTTATTCTGGACGTTCTCGCCAACTACACGACCTATAAGAGCTACTACAAAATCCATAAGTCCATAGAGGACAACCCGATCTTCGACAAATCAAAAGCCCAGCGGAAGCTCAAAGCATTTGTCGAAACACACCCCGATACCATTGAAGCTAAAGCCAAAGTCATGGTGGACCACTTCATCAGCTCCGTATGGCAGAAGAAGAAACTCAAGGGCAAGGCCAAGGCTATGGTGGTTACGCAGTCCATCAAGAGCGCGATCCGCTATTTCTTTGCTATCCGAAAAGAGTTGAAAGAGCGAAACATGGGCTTCGGTGCAATTGTAGCTTTTTCCGGCGATAAAACAGTGGACGGTGTGAAACATACTGAAGATTCACTGAACGGATTTCCCGGAGGCGAGATAGCTGAGAAGTTCAAGACGGATGATTACAAGATTCTGGTTGTTGCTAACAAATTTCAGACAGGCTTTGACGAACCTCTTCTCCATACAATGTACGTGGATAAGCGACTCCAAAGCGTTATGGCGGTGCAGACTTTATCTCGTCTGAATCGCTGCAACGATAAGATGGGCAAAAAGGACACATTCGTTCTCGACTTCTTCAACTCGGTGGACGAAATCAAGAAAGCTTTTGACCCATTTTATACTGCGACATCACTATCTGAGCCTACGGATGTTAATGTCCTGCACGACATCAAAGAACAGCTAGACATCACCGGAGTATATGAATCGGATGAAGTTGAGGAGTTCAACAAGCTCTTCTTTGAGGAAGCTGATGCTGATCAGCTTTCACCGATTCTCGATACAGTGGTGAAACGCTTTGAAGAAGACTTTGATGACGATGAAAAAATTGACTTCAAGATCAAGGCAAAGCAGTTCGTAAAAATTTATTCTCAGGTAGCCAGCATCATTCCTTTCGAAAACATGGAATGGGAGATGTTGCACTGGTTTCTGAAGTTTTTAATCCCCAAGCTCAAAGTCAATAACCCGGAAGACGATCAGATTGATGAATTGCTGAATAGTGTTGATCTTTCAACCTATGGATTACAGCGGAGCAAACTAGGCTCAAAGATCGATTTGGACCCGGAAGAATCTGAACTCCCGCCGCAGAACCCGACACCAAGAGGCATGCACGGAGTTGAAGAACTGGACGCGCTGGATGAAATCATCAAGATATTCAACGAACGTCATTTCGATGGCTGGGACGCAACACCGGAAGAGCAGAAGATCAAACTGATCAACATCGCCCGGCACGTTGTGAATAATCCCAAATACGCTGAACAAGTCGCCAATAACCCGGATCAGCAGAATAGCGAGTTAGCACTCAAGAAGCTCATCAAACTTGCCGTTAACTCGGAAAGAAAACGGGAACTGGACTTATACAAAAGCTACGCAAACGACAAAGCATTCGAAAGAACATTTGATTCAACGATTGCAAGACTCTTGGCTCATTTCTCAGCTGATGAAATTCATGAATTAGCGAATGGTGGGTAGAAAAGGATCAAAATCAGATTGCCAAACGTAGTATGCCAAAGCTTAGATGAACTGGAAGGTATATTGGATTAGGGTAACGAAAATTAGTTTTCTGAGGACCTTGTTCATAATTCCGGTCAATTGAAATTCTTTGAGGGTTGTTTAAAGAGGACGCTTGTTGTTGCCTCTTTGGATATTCGAAATAGTTTTCCATTTCTTGTAGAGGATCAATTATGAATGATGACTATAAAGACGATTTATTAGCGCAACTAAAGCATCAACTCTCGTCTGCGACTGCTCCTCCATTCCTGTTCGTTGGTTCAGGATTTTCTCAGCGGTACCTTGGACTCCCTAGCTGGAATGGTCTACTTGAGAGATTTTGTGAAAATATTAAACCATATAAGTACTATCTATCGTCGGCGAATGGAAACCTTCCACAAGTTGCTTCACTAATGTCTGATGACTTTTTTGAACACGCTTGGTCTGACCCAATGATGTCAAGCATATTAGCAAATAAAGAGATACATTCAAAAGAAGGTGTACTTAAATATTTTATCTCTGAATTCATATCGCAAGAGTATGACAATGGAACATTTGAAAGCCCTCATCCAGATGAAATACAGAAGCTTGAAGGCTTAAGCGTAGATGCCATAATAACAACCAATTGGGATTGTTATCTTGAAGATATTTTTCCTGAGTATTCAACATATGTTGGACAAGATGAGATAGTTGTCGCAAACCCATATGGTGTAGGTGAAATATATAAAATTCACGGATGTATCAAAAATCCCGACAGTCTAGTCCTAACAAACAATGATTACGCTGAGTTCGAAAGCAACTACGCATACCTGGCAGCAAAATTAGTTACTTTTTTGATTGAACACCCGGTAGTCTTCATAGGTTACAGCCTCCAAGATGAGAACATACTTAATATAATTGAAAGTCTGGCCCGCTGTTTAGGTGATGGCGTCCAAGAGAGATTAAGAAACAACCTAATTCTTGTTCAACGGTGCGGTAAGGGAAGAAATGAAGGGATTGAAGCAACAAGAGTCAAAGTTCATGACCATCACGTTCCACTGACCACAGTTACTACTGATGACTTTGGTATTGTTTATGATGCAATTAATAGCATTAAAAGAAAGGTTCCTGCGAAGATATTGAGATTTCTGAAAGAAGAAATATATGAAATCGCAAAATCAAGTGAACCAGAAAAGCGCATCTTTGTCTCAGACTTTGACGATATAGAAGACAACAAAAACATTGAATTCGTTGTCGGGGTTGGCGTGAAAGAACTTCATGACAAAGGTATTGAAGCTCAAGCAACTCAAAAAGGGTATAATCTTATAGAGATTGATGAAATCCTTGAAGACATATTAACATCACCTGACGACAGTTCAAAATTTGATGATACTGGAGAACTCGTTAAAGGGGCTATATGCTTTCATTTAAAAAGGTCACCATACACCCCCATATTCAAATATTTATGCATGCTTGGTATTACAAATGAAGAACAGTACCGTGCTTCAGACTTTGAATTAGACAAGGCATATGACAGAGCTTTTGAAGAATTCCATTACCAAACTCAAGCTTATTCAAAGGCTGCTGAAGGATTATCTTTGTCAGATATAGTACAAAAATATTCGCCACAAAAAGCCGCAATGGTTATTCCTCATTTAAAGCCTGACGAAATTGATTTGGAAGAATTAAAAGCATTTCTTAAAACCTACGAAGAATGGAGATCAAAAGAATCTTCATATCGCTCACTCTACCGAAAACTTGTGACTATTTATGATCGACTAAAATTCGGTTGGATTGATTAGTAGGACAACTCACTACAGATTTGAGGATAGTCAAAGACTATTAACACTGGTGCTTCGCTGGCTGGCAGGCGGTTATCCTAAAGCACCTGTAATTTCAACGTGTTAAAAATCGGACACATCATCGGACACATTTCTAGGTGAAAACAATGAAAATAATGTGTCAGATGAATGATATAAACGGTTAAAGTACTTGAATCTTTTATTCAGCTGGCACTCTGTCACGCCGGAGGCCGAGGGTTCGAGTCCCTTCGACTCCGCCAGAAAGTTCAAAGGGTTACACGCAAGTGTAACCCTTTTTTCATGCCTTCCAGATATCCCCCTCAAAGAAACCGGATTTTCGGACCTACAATCGTAGAAATTAAAAGCTGCTTTTTAAAGTTTAATTCTGTCCTCAGCATCCAAATACCATCTAGCCATTACAGCGTCGGCTCTAAAAGCCTAGAACATATCAAATTGAACTTATTTAATTAATAAAAGCATCTCATAAACATAAAGTTTCCTATAACACCACCGATAAAACTCCTGAAACAAAAGGGGTTTTTCAAAAGTGAAAATAATCTACCTGCTATTCATATTATCTCTTCTGCTGCCTGAAATATCCCATGCTTCATGGAAAGGGAAAGTTATCAAAGTTAACAATGCCCAATCGTATGTCATCTTAAAGGACGGACGCCCTACTACAGTTAAACTGGAAAACATAACCTTCCCGGAAGACACCTCTGCGGAAAGTTACGCCAAGGCAACTTTAGACGCCTGCAATCTGGCTTTGTCCAGGACCGCTACAGTTTTTGAAGATGGAACCACCCAGGAAGGTGAGGTCATCGCAAATGTAATTATCAATGGCAGATGCTTAAATGACCTGCTTGTTACCCAGAAAATCATGAAAGTGAATGACGCAGGCTCTATGCATATCAATAAATTTAAATATAGCAGGACACCGGTATATGTAGAGCGTCTTCCACAAAAGATAACTACAGCTTCATCAAATGTTGAGACAGTTAAGCTAAGATATGTGAGTAATATTAGTCCCGCCACTGAACCAAAAAGTTCCACGACAGAATATTATATTGAGGTTGAAGAAAAAGACCCAAGCAGTGCTCTCGGCTTTTGGAATAACAGGAAGAGAAAAATAAAACGTTTAGTTAAAGTTCATCGGGCAAATAACGGCATCCCTCCTGAGACAGTTCAGGGGAAAAAGCAGATAATAACTTCCCCTGAAAAATATCATCCGCAAGACAATCAAAGAGATTTCGCAGCAGATAATTACGTTAACTCCCCAGCGTATCAGTCAAAGACAAGCGCTCAAACCGATAATTTAGCTCTTGTATCCGAAAATTCGCGGGATAGCTCTACAAAAAAGTCAGATTGCCAAGGCACAAAATACAGGATGGATGTCATACTCGGCTACAATGCAGGAGGACTAGATTTCGATGCGGACGGTGTCAGCGGTTATGCTGGAACTGGCAGCGGCCTCCTTACAGGAATAAATTTTTGGGAAGACGGTTTCCTTGCAGACTGGTTTACGACCGGGTTGCTGCTTCGTTACAGACAGCAATCCTCCAACGTAAAGATTGACGGATACGGAGAGGGAGATTTTACCCTCGATGCATACGACTTTATCGGCCGACTGACCATTAGAAAAAACAAAGGAGATATCCACCCCTATGCAGGGTTCGGATTTGGAGCTTCTTATTTCGTAGAAAGTGAAATAACCTCAGAAAGTGCCTCCGGACCGACCATAGAAGGCTTTGCCGGTGTAGACTACGATATTACAGATTCACTGTATCTTGGAATGGAAGCGGACTATACAAGAAGCTGGTTCGAACTATATGGAGTGGATTTCAGCCATGACGGAGTCGGGGCAGCACTGAAATTAGGGTTTAGATTTAACTAGTTTAATTTGTACTCATAACTTTTCAAAATGTAACACTTGCCACGTACCCATTGCCATTCAATAAGCGTTACCTAATAATAATCTTGTTCGCCATTATTCCTGCAACTATAGTCAACCATAAGAGGTCTACACTAAAGGAAGTAGACACATTCCGAATGATCAAAATTACAGCTATTGATTTTTATCTCGACTAGCCGCACAAACCTTGTACACGTAGCCGATGATTTTTGAAGTTACAAAATACGTATTCCCGCCTATGAATAAGCTCTATTTTATGATGAAATCCTTCGATTGTTCCTTTTATTGGCTGTAACGAAACGTCCGGGCTACTTCATCTTTCCAACTTTTCAAAATTTTATCCAGTGTCCGGGAGCGGAGTAAAAGAACTCTGCTGAAGTTGATTGACATAATCAAGCAATTATAAATGTGTTATTGGGAACTACCACTATTTTACACCCTGGCCTTGGGCAAGTAGTTAAGATCATGGTAGTCGGTCACGCTGTCCTGCCTACACCGCATGGTTCGTATAATTTAACCTAACTTATGGTCGAATCCCAAGCACGGGATGCTAAACGTAAATAATATACTTTTTACGTTTTACCTATTTCAATATAAATATATTTTACTATTATCTCATTCTAGTTAGACAATCTCAGCTCTATTATTGACTTTATAACAAACTTAGGTTAAAAATCATCTAGATAAATTTTAGATATTTTCTATTCTATTTTATCTTCAAAGAAGTGATAATTGAGACAATAAAAAATATTGCAAGTTATACTGTTATACTGTAGATGATCTTTTTACAAAAAATTTTAAGAGAATGAGCCAATGTCAAAAAAAATAAAAATAATGAAGATGAGAGCCTCAAAACAACAAGTCTGGAGGAGAAGATCTTCAAGGATGCTTACCTATGAAAATAGGCAAGATGGAGTATCTCCCACTTCATCACGTTCGCTTGAAGCTGCAAAAGCAATGGAAAAAAATATCAAGTACGCGTGTGTAGCTGAAGAATTTAGTTACCCTAATATCGTTATTTAAAATCGTCCAAATAAAAAAAGGAGCTGTCTCGTAAGAGGTAGCTCCTTTTTTTAATCAGCTTACTTTTTATTGAAGAGGCTATATAATTGTCTATCACCCTCTATCCAGTATACTTATTTAAATTTATCCGCACGAAGGTTGGCGATGAAAGGGAGCTAGCTAAAGATTTCAGCGAAGAATCTTCGTGGTCCTACAAATCATTCGGTAACAGTGATCTACTTCAAATTTCGTACATGAATAAACTTAGTGAATCACTTATCGTCAACACAGATACCAGAATCCTAAATACACGAGTTCTCCTTTGCTTTAGCCTAGATAAAAATCTTGAAGAAGTTAATAGAGCCTGTCAGGATTCTATATCTCCTGCTGTTGTCTTATTAAAATTAGATGAAAGATTCTTCAACGATCATGGCCTAAACTCTTTAAAGCAAATAAGTGACCATCTCCGCTCTTTAGATAATAATTCAAACAGGGTAAAAATTTTCTTAAGTATTGGCTATTATGAACTAATTATTTTCTATGACAGCTCAAATCTGGAAGATATTTTTAAATTTTTAAAAAAAATTCGTAAAACAACCGTGGCAGACTGCGGCTTTCCAAAATCCGCACGTATTGAATTCCCTTCAAAACGTAACCTCTTCAGTCAGACAAGAACTATTCCACTTATTTCGTATAAGAATGTCATATCAATAGAAAACTGGAAACGTCTTAAAGGATATATACGCCCCATAGTCAGTATAAAATCTTCTCCAGGTGTCGAGCAATTTGTTGCAAAATCTTTTGGAAAGACATGCCAAATAATGTTCGGTGATAATGACATTATTGGCGTATGGGATACGCCGACAAAACTTGAAGCCTTTACCAAACAAATCATTCTTTTCAGAGAAACAGCTGCCAAAAGGGGTGTTTTCGACACAATAACAACTATAATTGATTTAAACTGTATTGAAAATACTTCCACCACATCAACCTATTCATATGATGAGCCAGAAACATTTATACTGGAAAATTTGCTTGGAGCATTGAAACAGACAACCAATGTCGGACCAGATCGAATTCTATTAGCCGAAATAGTTAATCTAATCAGTCATATAAATGCCCATCTTGGAAATTTTACGCTAACAGAGCAGCTTTATGAATTACCATCATCTCTCGCAAGCTATTTACCAGGACTATACAGAGCGTATCTAGAGGCTCTTGAAACAGGTAATTTGCTTGCTACAGCGGCTAACGAACAAGATATTTACCTTTTTACCAGCCAGCTGAAAAAAGCAATGCATCAGCAAATATCCAGCACAACATATAATGCTTCACACCCGGCAGTAACAAATGCGACCTTTTCAGCCTCACTTGGACATATAATAAAAGCTATGTCCATCATACCAGAACATTTATTTTCACTAATTAGTCGAACGCCTCCTCCTGAAAGACTTATTGAGTATACAAATAAAACTGATGAAGATTCTCCAGGTATAATCAGTCTTATTGAAGAATTTGGTATGGCTTGGCGCGGATTTCTAGTGCTTGATACAGAGGACAACTATCGCATAAACTGTGACGCAGAAATCATAACTTTCCCAATGCGTGACGTTTTCAGCGTACTAAATTGGGTTGTAGCAAGTCACGAAGTCTCTCATGGTTACTACAACCGAATATCATTTGAAGATATTGACAAAGACTATCTGAAAAAAGTTCGTGAAGCTGTAAAAGACAAGAAATTCCCTGTAAACTACCCAGATACTGTATTTGAATATTTTGCACACTGGTTTGACTTTAAACACTTCTATAACGGAGATATTGAATTATACCTCTGGAGTATTTGGCGTACATACCAATCACTATCACGTGTATATGAAAGTCCAACAGAATACTGGGGGCGTTCACTATTTGTCACGATTGCAGCAAAGTGGGATAAAGTAAAACCAGTTCTAGAAAGGTGGAACTCCGAATTATTAGATAAAGAAACGCAGGCGCAAAAGATTCAAGAATATTTTGTTGAGATTCTAGAAGAAATCCATACCAAACACATTGAAAATTATCCAGAGGGATATGAATTCCATCTGAATTCGGATGAAAAAAATGAAGTGGCGATGATTGTGAGTCATTTTAGAGTCTGGATTCCAATCTTCGAAGACAATTACATAAATACAGAGCTGATAGATATGATAAATACAAAATATGATCGTTTTGATGCTGACATTGAAGGCATCTTAAAAGGACATATAACTGAAGAACCAATAGAGAATCCATACCTCATACTACGAACGCTGCTACTAAAATATTACAAAACCAAACCAGAAAAACGTAAAGAACTCATTAATAACGAAGTAACTGCGGCATTAATTGTTTCTTTCTGGAATTCATCCCGAATTTTCTATAGAAAACTTGAACTGGAATAGTTATGAACATTTTATTTATGGATAATACCGCAGAGTTACAAAAACTCATTGAAGAAGCAAAAAAACAAAATTGGTTAGACATTACTGCTCATCATTTTTGTGATTTTGAAGAAAGTAGAAAATATCAGGTTAATTCAGCCTACTATGATTCAAAAAAAATAATATGCGATTTCAAAAATAAATTTAATAATAACGGTACAACGATAGTTGTAGCATCTATAGAATTTTCAAATATAAAAATAAATACATCAGAAGGGATTCTCCTCTCTCCATGGGAAATAAACCCAAAAAAAGAAAATAAGCTTCGGAATCTTCTATGGACAATTGAAGGTCTAAAAATTATCACGGATTTTGCTCCGGAAAGTGATATTGAAACAAACCAGTACTGGTCAGCACAACAATTTATAAACGTTACAAAAATACACCAAGATAATATATGTTCATCATATTCTGCTGAAAAACAGTTCAAATTATATATTCTAAAAGAACTGGCTCAGCTAAATCCATCAATAAAGTCTAAGATACTTATGACTTCCTTCCCTGATCTGATTGAGTCACATTCTTTTGACTTGAAGAAGATGAACCCTATGGAAAGAATGGGAGCTGTGGATTTACAGCTAAAAATTCTAGAATCAAAAAATACCAGAGATGACTTATATAATAGTACTAAACGGACTTATGAAGCTTCTAATAATATATACAAAAGATATAACTCAAGTATACGTCAAAAATATGAAGATATAGCTTACTTTATTCCTTTACGTCGTTGGAATTCATGGACACCAGCACAGCCAACAACTAATACAATTAACAATCGAGAAATATTACCAAAGACTAAAGTTGGTGGTGGATATCTAGTTTCAAGTGGAAAAAACAATATTGCAGTAGACCCTGGATTTGGATTCTTAGATTCCATTTACAATGAATACCGCATAACAATAAGGGACATAGATGCAGTAATTATCTCACATGATCATAATGACCATTCTGCAGATTTACTAAATATTCTTAGTTTGAGATTTAAATACCAAGATGAATGTTCTGGAAAACTTAAGGTACTGCTAAACCCCAGCAGTTGTTATTTATACAGTCATATTCTTGAATATTATAATAGTATACTGGACACTTCAACTCAATTTACGTTTTCTCCAGGTGCAACAAAAAATGTAGGCGATATAACGGTCAGAAGCATAGCAATGGAGCATGATGAGATATTTCATTATCTGTCACCAAAACCTACAAAGCATGGAGATTCTATAGACTCACAAGCACTGGGACTTATTTTTAAAATGGACGGTTTAAAAATTGGAATAGTTGGAGATACTAAATTTTCCGATGATAACGCCCAAATATTAACATGGGCTAATTTTTTCAAAGACGTTAATTTTCTAGCTCTACACGTTGGATGCTTAGAAGAGGATTGGGGAAAAAGATGTAAACCTGCTAAAGAAATTGTTTATAGTAGTAAAAAGCGGGGACATCTTGGACTTGTAGGTATTATAAAATTTTTGGAACTTGTAACACCAGACTGTTGTATACTTTCTGAGTTTGGAGAAGAACTAGCAGTAAATAGCCTTCGTAAAGCAATCCCGTCTTGGATAAAAAAAACTCTAAGCTATAAGCTCCCTATCATTTCGACAGATACGGGACTCTTTTTATGCAAATGGAAAGACGGAACTTTATGCTTCCGGTGTGCATGTAGTGAAAAGAAAGGAAAAGATAACTTTGTTCCAATCGAATATATACATATACGCGAAGGAGATACAAAACTAATTTATGAGGCTGAATGCGGATGCGCTTCAAATCATTTTACCTTAACATTTGATGACTAATTCGATGCAACGATTAGTAAACTCACATTTCAACAATACAGATAAATATTGTAATTATTTTACAATTTATTAAATAATATATATAATTAAAAATGTAATTAATTGATCATATTTATATCTTATTTACACTTTATTCTTATAACTATTTTATATTAATTATTTTAAATTAATATTTTAAGATACACCCCTTAAAAAATACCCTCATGCAAAATTCCGCTTTGACAAATAGCGGCATAATTACACCTGGACACCTGCCATAATCTTCACAGGTTCGCTTATGTCATCATTCCTCTATTCTCGATATTATGGATAATGCATTTGTTGTGTGGTAGATTGATTTTTAAAATCAGGAGACCTGTAATGAAACCATCACAACTGCTTTACGGATTAGACGATCGCCCGCCTGCTTTAGTTAACGGTTTCCTTGGATTACAACACGTCAGTATAATTGCCATATCTTTTGTCATGCCCATCCTTCTGGTTCATGAAGGTGGCGGCACAACTTTACAGATCACTTTTATCATCAGCATGTCGATGCTTGCAGGAGGAATCGGAGTCATCGCACAGGCCCTTCGCTCGGGTCCGGTCGGTTCAGGGTATCTTTGTCCGCAGGTCTGCGGTCCATCATTTCTCGCGGCTTCAGTGCTATGCGTTAAAACAGGAGGTCTGCCCCTTGTTTTCGGCATGACGGCATGCGCTGGAGTAATAGAGGCTCTGTTCTCCAGAGTAGTTCATAAACTCAGAGTGCTTTTTCCAACGGAAGTAACCGGCCTGATCGTTACCATGGTCGGCATTACAGTGGTAAAACTTGCCGGACGCAATTTTCTGTCTCTGGACAGTTCTGGAACCATCAACACCGCAGGTCTTTCAGTCGGCATTATAACTCTAATGCTCATGGTTTCTCTGAATGTCTGGTCTAAAGGAAATTTCAGACTATTCTGCATTCTTATTGGAATAGTTGGCGGATACCTTGCCGCGTTAGGCTCCGGTCAATTAACTCCGTCCGAAATAAAAGCAGCCATGGCCCACCCTCTGATCTGGAATCCGATCGCTCACCACCCCGGATGGTCATTTGATGCTACTCTTGTCCTGCCAATGGGAATTGCTGTTATCTGTTCCAGCCTCAAAAGTGTCGGCGATCTGACAACATGCCAGAAAATAAACGACACAGAGTGGAAAAGAGTTGACCTTGCAAGCGTTCAGAAAGGGATTCTTGCTGATGCTGTCGGCTGTTTTACAGCCGGTATTTTAGGTGGATTCGGACAGTCAACTTCATCCTCAAACATAGGTCTGACCATAGCAACTGGAGTGACCAGCCGCAGTGTGGCTTTTTCAACCGGTGGAATCCTGATTATTCTGGCATTTTGTCCCAAACTAAGTGGGATATTTGCAGTAATGCCACCACCAGTTGTTGGAGCAACACTCATTTTTGCTGTAGGATTCATGATCGTAGCCGGAATTCAGATTATAATGTCGCGTATGATCGACAGCAGAAAAACATTTGTAATCGGCCTGTCCATTATATTCGGCCTGACTGTGGACATGCTGCCCCACGCTTTTATGGATTTACATCCATGGCTCAAGGCAATTTTCTCTTCTTCACTATCCGCAGCCACAATTTCAGCCCTAATCCTAAACCTCATCTTTCGCATCGGCATCAAGTCTAAAGCATCATTGATCATATCTTCCGAAAATCCGTACAGTCAGAGCATTGTTGAGTTTATGGAACGTCAGGGTGGAGCATGGGCTGCAAGGCCGGAAGTTATAAAAAAAGCAACGGCGGCAACATCCGAATATATGGAAGCTATAGGAGGATCAAGCAAACTAGGGGAAGCAACCAGTATAACAATCTTTTTTGATGAGTATAACCTTGATGTAGTGATCCGGCATCCGGGAAAAATTCCTGAACTTAGTCACCGGGCTCCAGAACCTGAAGCTCTGCTTGAGCCTGACGGAGTCCTTCAGATGGCCGGTTTTCTGGTCAGATCACTGACTGACAGAATAGAGTCCAAAACATCCAACGGTAAAGCTACTACCAGACTGCATTTTGAACATTAAAAATTACCAAGGATAAAAACCTGCCTGACCAGCCTCCAACATTATATTAATAAAAAAGAATTGACTTGATGAAGCCCTTCATCAAGTCAATTCCAGAATAATTCTCAGCAAATAAAAAATTTATTTTTAAGGGACGGCAAGTACCGCGCAATTGCAGAGATCGTCACTTTCAAATGCTGTTATATCGCCAGCTTTCAAGCCAGGCACAGGGAAAAGACGAACTGTAAGCGGCTTGTTTAAGCGGTAAGCCATTGTGCCGGTATCCCTCATCAGGGCGCATATTTTGTCTATTGGCGTATCACCGGGAATCGGTACAGTATCAAGCCCTATACCGCACACGGAGCTATAGGTTAACAACGACCTTATATCAAAATTACCTTCGATTGAACCGGCAGCAAGTCCTGAATCTTCAGTAAGAGCCAGCATCAGTCCTGAAAATCCAACAATATCGACATCCTTAATCGATTTAAAAACTCTGGTTAAAAGAGCGGAAGCTTCAACTGTTCCGGACGCACCAAAGTATTCAACACCAATTTGCTGATAAACTTCAGCCATACTTGAGCAATTTTTTGAAGGAGCTGCAGAACTGTCAAATCCGGAAAAATTAAAATCCGAATCAATGTCTGCTTCTGAGACTAAAGAGCTGATTGTGGAAATGTGAAATTGCAGAGCCTGACTCATAACTTCAAAATAGCCCTTGAACCGAGCATTATGATTTTCCGATTTAAGGCCGGAATTATAAGTTTTTAGAACATCAACAAGAAGGTCAGGGGTTTCAAGACCTATGACAAAATTATACCCGGAAGCTTCTCTGTGATAACTTGCCGGGAAGTAAGGTATAAAAGATTTGCAGTTAAAGTTTACCGTAAAATTAAAGTTTCCCTCTCCGCGCGGAGTAATTCTGCTGATTTCAGTCACGGCGCGAGCGGAATCCTCAATCAATTTATTATCCAGAATACCGAATTCATCAAGGTCAACATTTACACATACATTGCATAAATCTCCGAACTCATTAATCAACTCAGGAAGCATCTCAATTTCTTCCCGGGTTCTGGCTTCGCCTATCGCAAATCTTAATCTTATCTCAGGCATATCAGCTGAATTCAGTAATTCAGTGATGTAATTAAGATCATCACGAGCGGTTTCCAGACTTTCAGTATTTAGATATTCTCCAAAAGGATTTGTAACAAGCCGCAAGGACTGAACAACATAACCGTTATCATTAAATGTCTCCGATAAATGGGAACAAAAATGAGATGCTTTGAGTAATTCCTTTTTCCATGCTTCTTTATTTTTATCCAAAGTAAAAAATGCAGTTATTGTTCTGATTCTGCAAAGATCTTTATCTTTATAGCTCATGTTCAGCTTCCTCTAAAGTAACTTTAAATATTATTCTTAAATTATAATCAGGATTAGAGAACTGGTAACAATTATATAAATAACTCTCAAGCTGGTTTATTCAGCATAGCTTTTTTTACAATAGAGAATTAATGCAGCTGCTAACCATAAATCAATAAAGGCCAGAAACACATAAAATAGCGCTGCCTACCCTTATTAATAGACTTAATCAGAAATAAATTTTAATTTTACATTTAATTTGAATCAATAAATATAATTTAATTCCAATCTATATAGCAGTCTTTAATGCTTTCCACATGAATTCTAAGACGTGCAGATATAACATTTTTTTTATTTGTATTAATGAATTCATTGAATTTTTCCTTATCACAAAGGAAATTATGTCTATCAAATTCGTTTGTCCTCAAATAATGAATTATTCTTATACAGAGTATATCCACAAAATTACCATTTACTATTGAATCATCATTGGCACAGTTGTATTCCTGCCCAAGCATTATGGTAAACACATTCTTTTTTATTATGGCTAAGGAAAGGGCTATTTGGGCTGCAAAAACATTTTCAGGAAAAGTGGACATTGCAGTGGAAAGGCTCTCCTGCATTATAGAGGATAAGCTTTTAAAAGCCTCACGATTAAAAAGGACAAAGCCATAATTAAAATAGGGAGGACTTAACTCTGCACAGGGATTTACTTCCATGGAATAGCTATGCTGAAAAATAAAATCCTCTTTACCTATCGTGGCAAGAGCCTTTTTCCAGCTGCTTTCATTTGAGCCATTGGGAAATGGTGAATAGTGAGCCTGCACTCCGGCAACAGCTGAGGATGTTCGCACCATCTGTGCAAGCAATCCGTCAAACCTGTTTATGACGCAGGTATCGGCGTCACATAAAATGATAACGTCAGCATCACTTGGAAAGCTATAGCGCCAAAGCCCGCTGGACATCATATTGAATTCTTCACAAAACTCAGGTGAGGCAACAGACCATTCCACGGGAAAATCTTTTGCCCATGAATTCTGTTCAACAACAGCATCATGCTGTGCACTATTACCAACACAGACGACAATCCTAGCGGTACTATATGGTTCACCCAGCTTAGCCAGAGAAAGTGCAAATAAACGAACTTGAGAATAAAATGATTTATCCGGTGAAACAGGTATTCTAAATTCAATTTTCATATATAAAATTTTTAAAATTCAGGTTCTGACAGAGCATAACCAAAGCCCTGCCGCCCAAAATTATTTCCAGTGTACAACAAAACAAGTTTTCCCTGATAGGGAACCAAACTGCAATAAGCCTGCATCCAGCTGTCCCATTCATCATTTTCAGGAGCCGGAACAAAATTAACCTGTTCTATTGCTGATTTATCTATATCAACACCCGAAACAGGAGCACTATACAATCGATACGCCTGTTCGGATGCGTTCCTGAAGTCAGTTGCCCCGCGGGCACTCCACCACATCCGGTGTTTTCCTGATCTATCAACCCAGGGACGAACTATTCCAGCCCATGGAGTTCCATCTAGACTGATTACAGGATTTTTGCGTTTAGTCCAATTAATTCCATCAGAAGAATACGCAACTCTCAAATCATAAAAAGATTCAAGTCTACCTGCGATGTGCTCCCATTTAGTGCATTCCGAGTAAAACATCACAAATTTTTCATCTAAACGCTCAACAAAGGGAGAGGTGACAAAATCTGTTTCCTCATGCCCGGCGGGTAAAATCGGATTGGAACTGACCTTTTTAAAAGTAAAACCATCATCTTCACTGACAGCCAGCCCGATTGCATTTTGAAAAGGGACATCACGAACGAGGCGCATCCCGGTATACCATAAAAAAATACGCCCCTCGACACGCATGACCGAGCACGGCCAGAGACCGGCACTGTCAAAAGCATCGGAAGTTCCGCGTTCAAGGCCCGGACATTCCCGAATTTCAAGGATTTTCATACCATGTCCCGGATCTATGTCGGCACAGAGTATACCACGCTGACCTCTGATATTAACCCCGGCAAACCAGATTCGCCAGAGATTATCACTAAAAGGCATACAGGTCGGAATACCGGCACAATCAACCCACCACTCATAATCTCCAGACGTTGGAGGTTCGATAATAAGCCCCATGCGGCGCCAGCGAGTATTTGCAGACTTCATCTTACAGCAGGTGTTTAATTCGTTGGGTGGTATAACGGGCTTTAGCTGAATTTACCGCACGGACCACACTTTCAGCAGGTAGATTTTTATGCACGTTAGCTCCCATGCCGATAAAACATCGCGGACCGATCTCAACGCCATAATCAACCGAAGTTCTGCCAGAAATTATACAGTTCTCTCCGACAGTTGCATTACTAGAAAACCCAGTACAGCTGGAAATAAAGCAATTATCCCCGATTATACAATGATGCCCGACATGAACGTCAGTCCAGAACATGACATTGTTACCTATTCTGGAAAACGGCTGTAATATGCAGTTATCCAGAATGAAACAGTTATCTCCTATGGATTCTGCATAGTTATGACATGAGGGATGGATAAAATTTGTATGCTGATAGCCTCTTTCCTTAGCCTCATTATACCGCTTTGTTCTGAAATCATTTAACTTGCGAAAACTCAGCGGTCCCAGCAGTTTAACTTTATCTGGAGGAAAAAACTTCTCAAGCTCCTCCCACGCAACCAAAGGCCGACCTGCAAAGGTATCACTTTTTTTGTATTCAGCATCAACCGTAAATCCCACAATTTTATCAGGGCCATGTTTATCAATGTAAACTCTGGCAACATCTGCTATCTGCCCGGCCCCCCAAAGGACTATATCCGCCATCACTACCACCTTTATAAATGTCAGCGCTTCTAAAACAACGTCTCTTACAATAATTTTATAAAAAGCTGAACAACTTCCGAATATCGACCATAAACAAAGACAAGCCCGACCAACCCTACCATCAGGGTTTAAATGCGTATGCCGTATATTCATAAAGCCCGTAATCGGCGCAAAACCCGATATAACGCCCGGCAAGGCTGTGAAGATAGTCAGCCATCCTATCATAAGAGACATGAAAAAGATCGTCTCTTTCCCAGTCAACATTTTTGGACATAACGTTAAAAATAATTCCCTTATTAACATAAGGCCACATTTTACCAATTATTTCAGTCATAAACTGCCACATTTGTTCATCTGTAGCGTGCCGCTTAACGGTAAAAAAGCCATTTGCTATAATGTAATCACTTCTAAAGCCCGATAATTCATTTTCATTACAGCTTGATATATCAATATGATAAAAGGGAATATCCGAGAATTTATTTCTGGCAAAGGATAAGGCTTCTGCTAACGCGTCAACGCCTATGTATTTTATATAATTTAGTTTATTCTCTAAAATATAATTATAAAAGCTGCCTGTCCCACAGCCTAAATCGAGAACAGTAACCTCATTTCTTTCTGATCTGCCCTCAATTATTCTCTCAAAAGTCTTAAAGCGCAGTTTCTGGCCCTGCCCATCAGGCCACGCCGCACCTAACGGGGTATCACCATACCTGCTTAATTGATCAGCATAATAATCTATTAATATTCCGGAGGTCACTGCAGCGTCAGTTTTTTTACCGGACATTTTTCCATTTTCTTTATTACACATAAAATGACTCTAAGAACTTACATCCCGTTTGATATTACTAGAATCAATATTAAAAAAGTATAGAATTATGGCAGATCTAAACCATAAATTACTTTTTATATTCAACACATTAAACACTGCTATTTATTTTAGCATTGCTTAACACTTTATATAAAAATCATAATACAACTATACTCACTATTAACTTTTTTTTGCCAAATATCAAATTCAATATAGAATTTACAGGTTACAACTATTATTAGATTTTAAAAGCCTGATAAGGCATAGAACCATTGCGATGCTTTGCACAAAAAGTGCACCCAGCAACGTCTGCGTATTTGTTGTGAACATATATTCATATATAGCACTAATACAGGCTCCTGCACCAAATAACACAGGACCATGCAGAGAGCTGGCAAAACCTGCATTAGCCGCAAAATTCTGGAGGGCCGCAGCAACACAATTTGCAAAAATAAATCCGAGAGCAAGGTACAAAATAAAAATTGCTCCCACTAGAATCCAAATCTTTGATAGTCCAGCCATAAGGAACAGCAATCCACATGCAGTAACCACGAAACTTGTTAAAACACCAAATCGGACAAGTGACAATGGTTTGAATCTGCAAAGCATGCGTTTATTCAGATACGATCCTATCAGATATCCTCCGGTAATAAAAAATATTGTGTTGGCATACTCCGCAGGAGTAAAACCAAATATATTTTGAAAGATAATAGGACCGGATGCATATACAACGCTGTATATGCCGTAGAGAAAACACAACACAATCATATTCTCTCTATAAGAAGAATTTATAACAAGTTCATAATACCCCTGCACGCATTTACGTATCGACAGTGACGAAAGCTTAAAAGCATTTGTTTCAGGTATCCCGGTTATGAGCCAGACGGTCATAATAACTCCCATACCCCCCAGAACAATAAATGATCCGAACCATGAGGTATGAGCGCTGATAAAAGCACCGCACACCGGGGCAAGCATGGGGACCAGCGACCAGACTATAGACATATCTGAAGAAGCCGAGGCCAGTTCACGCCCTGAAAAAGTGTCACGCATTATCGCTCTGGCGCAAACACTTGCTGCACCGATAGAGCAACCCTGAACAACGCGTAAAATCAGAATTGCAGCCATTGATTCAGCATAGACCATTGCAAAGCATGACAACGAAAAAAGGGGAAGTCCGAACATAAGAACCGGACGTCGTCCGTAGCGGTCGGAAAGAGGACCGTAAACAACCTGAGAAAAACCGAACCCCAACAGGTAAAGTGAAACTGTAAGCTGAACTTCCTGTGCCTTAACACCCAGAATATTGATCATGGCAGGGATTGACGGCAGATAAATATCTATTCCGGCCTGACCTATTACAACCAGACAAAGAACAAAAATAAGATTTTGTTTTTTGCGAGACATATAATTCCTCCGTTAATAATTAATCCTGCCTAAAATGGCAGGAGAAGGAGGAATACATACTTTATGATCAAAAAATTCAGCGAATGCTTTCAGGAAAAGAAAGAATGCTAATCGGACAAATCAGCAAATCTGTGGGGCTGTCTTCCGGTGATACGCAGAAAAACAGCTGCAAATGAACTGGGATTTTCATAACCTACACTCAAGGCAACCTCACCGACAGAGGCACCGCCAAGAAGCAGAGGCTGAGCTGCCAGCACCCTTATGTGCTGGCGCCACAATGAAAACGGCAGACCTGTTTCATCTATAAAGAGACGGGACAGAGTTCTGGGAGAAGCTCCAACAACAGCCCCCCACTCGGCCAGTGTTCTGGAATCATCAGGAGATTCTTTCAGGCCTGAGCATATAATTTTCAGACGAGAATCGCGTGGCCATGAAACAGTAAAAGGATCAGTCTCATTCCAATTCATCTCTTTAATTACAAGTTCCATTATGGCCCCGTCCTTTCCGTTTTCACTGTACAGAGGGTTTATTGCTGAAGCTCTTATGAGCAGTTCCCTAAGCAGCGCTGTCACATTCAGGACTTTGGGTATTTCCGGCATCTCAGGTATGCGGAAATCAGGATCAATAAAAAAAGACAAGGTCTTAACTCTGGTAAATGCGGTCATGGAATGTCTGATATTAGAGGGAATCCAGAAGATACGCTGCGGTGGAACAAACCAGAGTCTGTCTGCGGCATTTATTTCCATGACACCTTTTTCAGCATAAACTAACTGCGCCCTTCTATGGCTGTGGCTGACCACCTCTCCCTGATCATACTCGTTGCTCATAGCTGAAAAAGGCCGGGGAGTATTCTGATAATCCTGAAAATTTTTACGAGTTGATTGTGGCATAAATTACTCTTTAATTAAAAAGGGTTTCCCGCCTGAGAATAATACGTCAGTTACTACCTATTTTATGTAACACGCCTTAATCTAGCACTAAAAAAGAATTATTTTTATTAACAACAATCGTTAAGCACGGAATTTTAAAGTTTTATTCATGGCTGTTGAAACTCTGAAGCTACCCAGTCAATAAAGGAACTCAGATCACTGTTTTTTTTCGGGGGGTCAATGGATAAAATAACATAGTCCACATTTGTTGTCCTGAAACCATAAGGAGCTATGAGTAGTTCCTGCCTGATGTCATCACGGACCATTGGTTCCGGTCCTATAGCCACTCCGAATCCTGTGGTTGCTGCTTTAAGACTGAAATAGAAATGATCAAAATATTTTTCCGATGCAATTTCAGGATGCTCCCCGGAAATTCTTCTCCAGTCGGTCCATGCCTGTGGGCGTGTGCGTGTATGCAGAATTTCCAGCGGCTTAAATCTATGTTTCTCCCAATATGTCCGGCTACAGACCGGCCCTATTTTCTCTTTCCCAAGAACCGTTGAACAATAATATGCCGGCCAGATAAAATCAGAACGCCTGATTGCCAGATGAACACCTTCCGCAGTCAAATCAATCGGACCTCCGCCGGTTGAAAGGTGAACATCCACCTGGGGGCATATACTTCTGAACTTTTCAAGAGCTGGCATCAGCCAGCGCATAGCCAGAGAGGGTTCACAGGACACAGAAATTCTACGTTTTGACTCTGTACGACGAATTTCTTCACTGATCTTTTCCAATTGATCTAGAACGGATTCAATCTCAACAGCCAGTTTCCTTCCCCTACCAGTCAAAAAAAGTCCCCGGTTACGCCTTTCAAAAAGTTTGAAACCGTAGAATTCCTCAAGCTGTTTCACGGCCCTGCTCACAGCTCCGTGAGTCAGGTTCAATTCCTGAGCAGCTTTAGTAAAACTGGAGTGTCTGGCAGCTGATCTAAAACTGACCAGCGGCTTAAGAGGTGGAAGACTGTTCATGATATCTGTGAATAAATTTCACGTTTAATATGATTTCTTTTCGATTTTACTGACATAAATTATCCTTTATATCAGTAGATAGTAAAAATCTATCACGGAGAAAGGTATGAATTTATTTTACACAAATATGATATTAGTCGGTACTATTATCATGCTGGCGGTTATAAGCCCAGGACCGGATTTTGCTGTGATTGTCAGAAACAGTCTAACCTACGGCCGTAAAACAGGATTCGCTACGGCACTTGGTATTGCCGCAGGTGTAACCATCCATACCACATATACCATACTCGGCCTTAGTTATTTTATTTCAAGATATGTATGGTTTCTGGAGGCAGTGAGGTTTGCCGGAGCATTTTATCTTATCTATCTTGGCGCTTCAGCTTTTTTCCCGGCAAAAAAGGGAGCCGAACATAACGAATACTTTTCAGCAGAAAAATCTGTTACCCTTTGGAAAGCCTTCAAAAATGGCTTTTTATGCAATGTCATGAATCCTAAAACAATTCTTTTCTTTACGGCCCTGTTCACGCAGGTAATCTCTCCTGACACACAGGGAGCCATAAAAGTAAGCATTGGAGTGTTGATTTCTTTAACTCATCTTTTTTGGTTTTCATTCGTGGTCTGGATTTTAACTGATTCCAGAACGGTGAAGATATTTGAAAGGTGGCAGAAATACCTTGAAAAATTTGTTGGATTTTTTCTGCTGGCACTTGGAGCAAGGCTGGCTTTGTCAGATTAAAGACTAACTAAAAACAGGAGACAAACATGAAATATGAATCAATTAACTTTGAAGATAAATTTTTAAAATTTTCCGATCACTGGTCACCGCGAGTTATTGCAGCCATGAACGATTACCAGTTTAAGGTCGTTAAAATAAAAGGTAATTTTGTCTGGCATGATCACAAGGACACTGACGAAGTTTTTATAGTTCTTTCAGGAAAAATGGAAATAGAATTTCGCGATGGAAAAGTGGAGATCAATTCCGGTGAAATGTTTGTAGTAAAAAAAGGAATTGAACATAAACCTTTTGCCGCAGAAGAGTGTAAAATTTTAATAATTGAACCCTGTGGAGTCATCAATACCGGTGAAGAGAAAAGCAGCCTGACAGCTGAAAACGACAAATGGATTTAATAAACAATCCTTGAGGCTTAACTCCATACCGCACCTTAATTAAAAACAATCGCTAAAAAAAGAGTCTGATCTCAACATAAAAACAGGGCGTTACTGTCTGAAGTAATGCCCTGTTTTTATATATTTTAATAATTAATCATCTATAGCTGCTTAAAATCTTTTGTGAAAAAATCTATTCTTAAAGAACGGATCGTCTGGACTGCAAGTCCTGAATTCGACCCTAAAAAGGCTCTAAAATTTAAATAACTCCCATATCCATACTTCACAGATATAAAACCTTATTTACCGGCTTCACCCACCTTAAATAATCAAAACCAACCCCTGCCATACAAAAAATAACACAATCTTGAAAACTTCCTGATTTTACAATTAAAGCTGTCATACTGAGGAGTTAACCTTTTAATTGATAGTGTGCGATCACTTTTTGACACAATATCTTTTCAAATAAACTAGTGACGTAACCACTATAATTATGTATCTAAATAAATAAGATCAATTCTACATTCCATGCGATTTTTTTAATAGGAGCTCGTATGAAATTTTCCAATCTGAACCTCAGGCTTAAAATTTTAATTCCAACCTCAATCCTCTTCATTCTGGCACTTGGAATCTGCATTGCCGCTATGACGAATGTTGCCCGCAACATCATCATAGATCAGGCCATTGAAACGGCTAAGTCCGAAGCCAGTGCATACGCTCAGGAGCTCAAGGCAAGAATAGATGCAGGCATGGCGGCTTCACGGACAATGGCTGTAGCAATTGAATCCGCGATGGAAACCATTCCACTTCCCAACCGCCAGATGCTCTCCGACCTTACATACAAGGTTGCCCAAGAGCATCCCGAATTCGGTGGAGCATGGATAGTGCTGCCACCCAATACATACGGGGACAGTGAAGCTGAACATGAAAGCAAATGGCACGGACATCTGCGTTGCTCAACATATCAGGATGGTAAGGGAGGACTGAGCAGAACATTTGCCCCTGCTGACACCCCGCTGAAAGGTGAATGGTGGGACTATCCCAAAAGCACAGACAACGAAATAATCACCAAACCTTATACCTGGAATCTGACAGGTTCAGGGGAAGTTCTTTTATCGTCCATAAGTGTTCCTATTAACAAGGGTGGCAGCTTTGTCGGAACATGCGGGGTTGATATTCTTTTTGACGGTCTCATTAAGCTGGTAAAAGATTTCAGCATATTTGAAAAAGGATATGGAGTTCTTATCGCAAATGACGGAACTCTGGTGGCCCACAAAGACAAAAAGGCTGTAGGAAAAAATCTTTCTGAATTCATAGAGGATGAACAGCTCAGTAGAGCCATGAATGCTGTGAAAAATGGTGAAAAGCTGGAAGAAAGGCATACCTCACCTTCTACCAATATTGACAGCTTATATATTTACGAACCTATCCGGTTCGGAACTTATCCAAAGGCTTGGTCTTTTGTTGTCAGCATACCGATGGAGATTGTCCGGGCCAAGGCCAACTCTATCGTCAATACAGGTTTAACCATTACCGGTGTTACGCTGATAATTCTGCTGATCGTTATGTATCTTCTGGTAATGACGATCTCCAAACCAATTTTAAAAACATGCAGCTTTGCCAATCAGGTCGCAGACGGTCAGCTTGATGCCTGTCTTGATGTTTTCCAGAAAGATGAAATCGGGATCATGGCTGATTCTCTGAGAAGTATGGTTGAAGACTTAAAGGATCGCATCGCCCATGCCAATGAGCAGACGGCTATTGCCGAAAGAAAAACAGAAGAAGCAGGTGTTGCTTTAGAAGAAGCTGAAGCAGCTAAAAAACAAGCTGAACAGGCCAACACTGCTGGTCGTCATCAGGCGGCAGTACGCCTTGAAGGTATTGTTGAAAAAATAACTTCTTCTTCGAGCGAACTGAATACGAGAATTGAAGATTCGGCTGACGGAGCCGAGCTCCAGAAGCAGCGCAGTACGGAAACAGCTACGGCAATGGAAGAGATGACCGCGACAGTCATAGAAGTAGCCAGCAGTGCCGGACATGCAGCTGAGAGCGCAGATACAGCCAGAAAACTTGCTGAAGATGGTGGTGGGATTGTAAATGAAATGGTTCTTTCGATTGAAAGAGTTGATAACGAAACCAACCTCCTCTCAGACGGGCTGAACAGCCTCGGAGTTCAGGCCGAAGACATTGATAAGGTTATAAATGTAATTAACGATATTGCGGACCAGACCAACCTGCTCGCCTTGAATGCTGCAATTGAAGCAGCCAGAGCAGGCGAAGCCGGGCGCGGATTTGCCGTTGTTGCTGATGAAGTCCGCAAACTTGCGGAAAAAACCATTGAGGCCACCAAGGAAGTCGGCGAAGTTGTCGGAGCCATTCAGGATGGGGCCAAGAGCAATATTGACAGGATGACGAATACCTCAAAGATGGTTCAGTCTTCCACCGATCTTGCAGACAAAGCCGGGAGTGCCCTGCAGAAAATTCTTGAAACAGTAGCTGACACGGCAGATCAGGTTAGAGCTATTGCCACTGCCGCGGAAGAACAGTCGGCAACAACTGAGGAAATCAACCGCAGCACTGAAGAAGTCAACCGTATTGCCATCGAGACTTCTGAATCAATGGAGCAGTCCACACGCGTCACAAACGAACTGGCAAAACAGGCTGAAGAATTAATCCAACTAATCAATGAATTAAAATCTTCTTAATCATACCTCCTCCTCTTTACGGTACAGCCCCTGAAAAAATTTCAAGGGCTGTACCATTTTAAATCTAGAATTCCATAATTATTGTAATATTTATCAGAAATTCAAAGCACTCTGATTTATTTGAACCGAACGGTTCAAATAAACTATACCAAGACCAACATATAATGAGAAAAAGAATATGTTCTAGCATCAAGAATTCAGCTATGATGAAGTGCTCTATGGAACTATGAAAGTATTCTGGAAAAAGGGATACGAAGCCACTTCAATTTCTGATCTCCTCAAGGCTACAGGGGGAGGAAAAGTCCTCCCCTTTTCACCATTTTACTTAATATTTAAACTTGCTCAGACTCCGCCTTTTTAAAGCAATTCCTTTCCGGCGTTCTTTTTCTATCCGGGAAGAACTCTTAACCATTTTATCGGCAGCGTATTCCTGTTCACTTTTCATTTTATGATAGCTTGCCAGCCGCTTGACTGTAATTTCTCCAAGCTCGACAGCTTCACGCACAGCGCACCCCGGCTCATGTAGATGGGAGCAATCCGCAAAACGGCATTTTTCCGACAACTTCTGTATATCTGGAAAAACAGCATTTATGCCATTCTCATCAGGATTGAAAACTATTTCACGCATTCCGGGATTATCCATAAGCATCCCGCCATCGGGCATCCTTAAGAGATCTCTGGAAGTAGTCGTATGCCGACCTTTACCGACACTTGTACTGACAGCTCCGGTAACTCTGACCTCAGAACCATAAAGAGTGTTGACCAGTGTTGATTTTCCGGCACCGGATGATCCCAGCAGGGCAACAGTCATCCCCTGCGACAGATACTCCTGTAATTGGCTGATTCCGTTTGAGTTGAACATGGAAGTCAGCACAACCGGAACCCCCGGAGCAACTTCCAATATTTCAGCAAGGATTTCTGCATGCGATTCGACAAGATCTGATTTGGTCATGACAACAACCGGACTAATCGCACAGCTGTAGACAAGGGCCAGATATCTTTCTATGCGCCTTAAGTTATAGTCTCTATCCAATCCGCAAACGATAAAAACCGTATCAATATTGGTAGCGATAGGCTGTTCAATAATTACTTCCGAATTCTTTCCATTACTCCCGGCTTTACCTCGGGCAAGTATGTTTTTCCTCGGCAGAACTTCAATTAAGGACTGTTCATCGGCAATGCACCAGTCTCCGGTTACCGGATAGGTTCTATCCCCACGCTTGAGAGCCCCTGAAGATGAGCAATACCACTCTGATTTACCATTGCTGACTAGAAACCGGCCACGCTGCGCACTTAAAACCCGCACAATTCTGTTTTGCGGATAATCAGCGTAGCTATCCTGAAAAAATATATTCCAACCGACATTCAGTAAATCTTCGTGTAAAAAAGCACTGTTGGGAATTTTATTATTAGAATCCATTTGATTCACCATTGCCCCATGATGAGGCACGCAATTTTAATTAATACTTTTAAGAAACCTGAAATCAGGCTCCAGCTTCTAATTTATGGTGAATATGTTGTAAAAGCTGCGGACGCAAAAAAAGATTTGTTCCAGAAGAAACAAATGAGGATAAAACGGCAGATAATCAGCGAAAAAAGCTGAAGCAGTTTAGATCACAGAAAATCCAGCAGCCTTAACAACTACCGGAACAAGATCTATTGACAGAGTAAACATCAAAACTCCTTTTTCATTGTATTAAGCTTATAATATCGTATTGTTTTAAAATATCAAATAAATTTAATTTTAAATATCAATATATTACAATTTAAAATGGCTGTTAAAGATCAATCTTTAACAGCCATCAGCCAAATCTGTATAAAAGCGGACAGTATGTGACCTATTTATTATGAAGAATTACAATTCTTCATAATAAACAGGATTCTGATCTTTTCTCCGGCCATCAGGACGACCCAAATCTGTTATAAAGCCGACTTCTTCCGCGGTTAACTCAAAATCGAAAATGGCCATATTTTCAAGCTGACGCTCCATAGATGTAGCCTTGGGAACTGGAACAGCACCAAGTTGATGGTGCCAGCGTAAAACAATCTGGGCAACGCTCTTTCGATATTTGTCTGCAAGTGATCTTAAAATGGATTCCTTCATTACTCCTCCGGCACGGCCCAAAGGGCTCCACGACTGAGTAACAATCCCGTGCTCACTATCCCACTCCCTTTGCTGCTTTTGAGGGAAATACGGGTGCATTTCAATCTGGTTTACTGCCGGGGCAACCCCGGTTTCATCGATAAGCTTCTGGGTATATTCTGGCATGAAATTGCTCACACCGATAGTTTTCACAAGTCCACGTTTTCTTGCTTCCACCAGTCCCTGCCATGCTTCTACATAAAGTCCCTGTCCGGGATTAGGCCAATGAATAAAATAGTAATCATAATATTCGAGCTGAGCGCGATACAAAGATTCCTCAATGGTTGGAATAACTTCTTCAAAATGCTGTCTTCTGCCCGGAAGCTTGGAGGTTATCTGCACTTCACTTCTTGGAATACCACTCTGCCGCAGGGCTTCACCTACAGCTCCTTCATTTTCATATTTAAAAGCAGAATCGAGAAGTCTGTATCCGGCTCTGATAGCACTGACTATGGCTTCGACTCCGTTTGAACCGTTAAGCTTGTATGTACCAAATCCGATTGCGGGCATTACGCCACCATCATTCAGCCTGACTTCAGGGATGTTTACACTACTCATAATCTTCACCGGTTTAATCATTAAATCCTGATAAAAGTTAACATTGCGCGCTGACACAACTACAAAGAACACAGACTTATGTTTTCATTCAGCAAACTTGAAAATGGGAAATAACAAGGTATGACGTTAAACAAAAACAGATTCACGCCTTTAACGGCTTATCGCTCAGCAGAATCAGCAAAAGGACAATAGCGCGCATAGCCAAAAAACAGTCCTCACATTTCAGAGCATGTACATAAAACAAAATTAAAATTATTACTAAACATCTTTTTAATTTTTTTTGGAAAAATTATATTTTGAATAAAAATATAAAACTAAATAAAATCAACAGAATAAAACAAAAACAGTGTATCCCGCCCTCAATCAGGATAAAATTTATACTTCGAAAGCAGGTTTTAGGCGCATCAATTTTAAGCTGTGGCTTCCCTACCATATATAAAAATCAGACTTCACCAGTACCGGATCGATAGAATTGTAATTTTCAAAACAGAACAAATTTAATGAGCTTGGTGCATTTTCATAACTTTTATCATTACAATTCAATTTAATTCTCCAATTCAAAGATCAATCAAATTTCGCATCTATTTTGTAACCATTCGTCCATTCCAAATTAGAATTAATTCTGCCTTTTCCATCTATAATAGTTTGTATTTCCAGTATTCTTTTCAAATTAACCATTCTGTAAAAACAAACTAAAATTTTCTATAACTATCTAATTTTAATGAATTAAATTATGATTTATTTTTATCACAACCATAATAATGCCGAATAAAAATCCAATATACCAAACTAAAAGCGATAAAAAAGCCAATAGCTCCTTAGCCTGAAATTTAAACCTAAAAGACTAGATTACAAAAATTATTTTTTAAACATCAGAACATACTGTAATTATAAATATTTTATACAAAAAGAACTTCTAATGCTTCACTCCAGATGAAAATCACATTGCTCGCAACCCTTCACGCTTCTTATCTTTTTACATTTTAGTTAAAAACATTGAATTGCTATGATTCAATAAAAATATTGCACACGATTGTTCTTTGTTTATACTTGAATTTCTTGTGACAGTTCAGAGACAAATTTTAATTTTTTATATTTTTATTATTAAATTACAATATATTAAATTTTAAAAAGTAAAAAATTAACTCAAAAAAACTGTTTCAAGTGTTCAGATTTAATTTTTAAGGAAATAAAAAGTCATTTAACCATAAATTTAATTTTTTTTATCGTGGAGCTTATTTTGGACCTTATTTCTAAAAAAACAGAGGCAATTTCTAACGAAATTGTAAACATTCGCAGAGATTTTCATCAGCATCCTGAACTCGGGCTTCAGGAAATCCGGACCGGGAATATTGTTGAAGGCTATCTTAAACAGTGCGGACTGGAAGTAAGACGCTGCCATGAAACCGGCGTAATAGGCATTTTGAGGGGCAAAAAAAAGGGACCGGCACTACTGATGCGAGCCGATATGGATGCCCTTCCGGTATCTGAAGAGACAGACCTTGAATACAAATCTGTAAACAAAGGCATAATGCATGCATGTGGTCATGATGCCCACACCGCTATCCTGCTTGGAGCGGCAAAACTGCTCTCTGAAATGAAAAATGAACTTTGCGGGACCATAACCTTCGTATTTCAGCCAAATGAAGAAAATGTGGGCGCGTTGGAAATGATTGAACAGGGCGCCATGAAGGAACCTGAAATCGACGCCTGCATGGCTCTGCATGTCTGGAACCAGCTTCCATTGGGAGTGATCGGCATCTCAGACGGTCCGACCATGGCCGGTATGTACCATTTTGAATTGGAAATTCACGGTAAAGGCGGACATACAGCCAACCCGCATGAAGCCAAAGACCCGGTGATAGCAGCCGCAGCGGTTATTCAGGGAGTGCAGTCTATTCAGACCCGTGAGGTCAACGCCCTGAGTGAGCCGATGGTCATCATGTTCGGCACAGTAAACGCCGGAACAGTTTCCAATGTTATTCCTGAAAAAATAAGCCTCGGCGGAACCCTTCGTTATTTATCATCAGGAGATGATACTGGTGAAAACAGTCCCCGTGGAAGATTTGAAAGGGTTGTGGCCGGTATCTGTGCAGCTCACAACGTTAGTTACGATCTTAATTTTTCAATAGGCCACCCTACACTTGTAAACGATCCTTCAATGGCCGAGTCCGTCCGGGAACTGGCAACCGAAAAACTGACAACTCCGCTTGAAACAAGGCCCATGGTAACTCTGGCCGGTGAAGATTTTTCTGAATTCGCCTGCCGGGCTCCAAGTGTTTTTTATTTTTTAGGGGCAGGTATTCCCGGCAGGGAAAACTATCCCCACCATCATCCCTGTTTTGAAATAGATGAACGGGTCATTCCGATGGGAGTGGAAATGCACGTCAGAGCAGCACTGCGTTTCCTTAATGCATAATCGTGTCTCCAAGAGGTGCGAAAAAGATATAACGGCAGAATATAATCAGCCGCATTCAGGGTAACTTTCAAACAATACGAGGAAAAAGCTGTGAAAAAATTAATCACTTCAGTACTCATCTGCATGCTTGTACTTACAGCATCGCTTGCCTTCGCCGCTCAGTACAAAGGCGACTCAATACAGGCCAAACTTGCTTCCGAAGAAATCGAAGGTGACTTCATGACAGTCTGGGCAAAAAATTTCGCCGAGCACATGAAAAAATGGTCTGACGGAAAAATTGATGTTGAGGTTTATCCCTACGGCACCCTTGGAGCATCAGGCGATATCAATGAACTGGCCCAGATGGGTGTAGTCCAGTTTGTATTCTCAGATTACGCATGGATCAGTTCTTTTGTTCCGCAGGCTCAGGTCTTCACTTTGAACTATCTTTTCCCCTCTGAAAACGTTCCTGAAATCCTGCACTGGATGGTTAAGAACGGTAAGCTTATGCCTTTGCTGGAAAAGAAGTTCCGTGCAAACGGACTGGTTCCTCTGTCCATAATGTTTGAAGGCTGGCAGTGGGTTACATCCAAGACACCCATCGAAAAAATGGCTGATATGAAAGGCCTGAAAACCCGCCTCATGTCATCCAAACTCCTTGTCGAAGGATACAAGGCATACGGAGCAAGTCCGACTCCCATGAGCTACGGAGAAGTTTACAGCGGACTTCAGATGGGACTTATCGATTCTCAGGTAAACCCTCTTTTCGCTGACAACAGCATGAAATTCTATGAAGTTCAGGATCACTTCACCCAGCTCAAAAACGAACCATTCATCGGTATACCGACTGTTAACGCCCAGTTCTTTGATTCACTTACTCCGGAAGCTCAGGCTGAAATGCGTAAATTCTGGACAGAATCAATCGTTCCCGCTGGCAAATGGATTACTGAACGCAATAAAAAGGACATGGAAGAAATCAAAAAAGCACGTCCTGAAGTCAAGTTTTCAACTATTTCACCAGAAGCAATCAAAGAGTTCAAAGCTGCTGCTGAGACAGTCTATCCTCAGTTTGTAAAAATGGGCGGCGAAGGATCACAGGAAATCCTCGATGCCTTCCTGCAGGATATCAAAGACGCCAAACAGGCTCTTGGAATGTAATAATTAATCAGGCGGCACGGTCAGCCGTGCCGCCTTACCGGACCTGCAAAATGCAGTTCAAGGAACGTCATGTCCACAAGCACTACTAAAACACCTGAAAAAAGCGCACTTGCGAAATTCAATTCCGCACTGGGCTTATGGGTAGACAGAATCGAGACGTTCACTCTCATTTTTTGTGTAGCAGCTCTTGCTCTGCTGCTGATGGTGAATGTCTTTGCACGCACCTTTTATCAGAGCATTTATTTTGCTGAAGAAGTTTCAAAATTTCTGGTCATACTGATCACCTTCATAGGCGTCAGCTACGGGGTCCGCAGAGCGCGCCATATCAGAATGGGAGCTTTTCTGGACGCAATGCCGCCTAAAATGGAAAAGGCTTTTCTCATTTTTATATCCCTTGTCAGTGCCATAACCATGGGAATCATGGCCTGGGCTTCAATGGATTATCTGCTGAACGCCATGAAAATGTCCCACATGACTCCGGCGCTGAGAGTTCCCAAGTGGACCTTCTATGTCGTTATACCTTTTGGATTCGGGCTTGCAGCCATCCAATACATAAGAACCATCATCAAAAATCTGGTTGAAAAAGATCCGTGGCTGTCTCCTGACCAGCAGAGTGAATATGAAGACGAGCAAGGAGTATAAGTAAATGGTATTTTTTGGAATAAACCTCGTGAGTATGCTCCTGATAGGTTTCCCTTTTATGGTGACCCTGCTGGCATCGCTTATAATCTATGTCTATATAAACATGCCTGCCTTTGCTCCCAAGCTGGTGATGACCATGGTCCAGCAGGTCATAGGCGGTATTACTCCTCCGGCTCTTGTCTGTGTGCCTATGTTCATCCTCAGTGCATGCTTTGTTACTTCCGGTGAATCATCAGCCAGAATGATCCGCATGCTCAAAACATTTGTAGGGCACCTTCCCGGCGGTCTCCCCATAACAACCAACGCGAGCTGTACACTTTTCGGAGCCGTATCCGGCTCAACACAGGCCACTGTTGCCGCAATCGGCGGAACAATGCGCCCGATGCTGCTTGAGGCCGGATACCCGAGTTCCTTTACTCTGGGGCTTATCATCAACTCAAGTGATATCGCTTTCCTTATTCCCCCGAGCATAGGATTCATTGTTTACGGAGTTGCCACCAGTACTTCAATTGGACAGCTCTTTCTTGCTGGTATCCTCCCCGGACTGCTTATTCTGGTGATGTTCTCGGCATACTGTTACGCCTACTCGAAATATAAGAAAATTCCGCTTCTTCCGAAAGCAGGATGGGATGAACGCATACATGCCATCAAAGAAGGACTCCCGGTTATGGGGTTCCCGGTTATCATTGTCGGCGGTATATATTCAGGACTCTTCAGCCCGACAGAAGCCGCTGCCGCAGCTGTTTTCTACGCATTGTTTCTTGAAACGGTAATTTACAAAAGCCTGAACCGTGAACGTGTAGTGGACGCACTGTTACAGACAGGAGTTATCACCGGGGTTGTCTTCATACTTGTCGGTGCAGGACAGGCTTTTTCGTGGATGATCGGTTTTCTCCAGATTCCACAGCAGCTTCTGCCTCCTCTTTTCGGGCCTGACCCGACAGTAATGAGGGTTATTTTCATTGTTGTCGCTTCATACTTTGTAGCCTGTATGTTCGTTGATCCGATTGTTGCGATATTCATCCTCAGCCCCATATTCCAGCCTTACGTTTTAAGCTCCGGGGTCAACCCGATTCTGCTCGGAACCCTTGTAACCCTTCAGGCTGCCATCGGGTCCGCAACGCCGCCATTCGGCTGTGACATATTTACAGCGCAGCTCATATTCCGGCGACCCTATCTGGAAGTAATAGGACATGCCCTGCCATTCCTTCTGATGCTTATTGTTGCAACCGTCATACTGGTTGCCTTTCCACAGATAGCCCTCTACCTGCCCGGACTCATGTCAAGCTAGGAAGAATTATGAACAACTGGAATCCTGACAAATCACTTTTGAAACGTCCCGCATATCTATCCCTTGTGGAGCAGATCAGTGACGCAATTCTTCAGGGAATGCTGGAACCGGGGGAACAACTTCCCCCCCAGCGTGAACTGGCGGAAGAACTTGGAATCAGCCTCCAGACTGTAAGCCGGGCTTATGAGGAACTGCGCAGGCGGGATCTGGTTCTGGGAGAGATAGGACGCGGAACCTTTGTACAGGCTCCGGCTCCGGTGGAAACAATGCCCTTCCGGGAATATCGTATGCCCGGAAATGTCGTTGACCTTTCAATATTTAAACCGGTGACCTCAAAAGTACATAAAAAATACATGAGTGAGGCTCTGAATGAAATAAGTCAGGAAATCCCTGACGACCTGCTGTTTTCATTCAGGCCGAATCAGGGTTTTGCAAGACATCTCAAAACCGCCTCCATCTGGCTCAATTTATGCGGAGTAAATGCGGATCAGGAGAGAATTCTAACCAACAACGGAGTGACTCAGGGAACACTGGCCGCACTCATGACCGTTTGCAAATCCGGCGACACTATTCTGGCCCCGGAGGTCGGACACCACTCTCTGCCTAATCTCTGCTCATATCTGGGAATAAGAATTAAAGGTCTAAAACAGGATGAGGAGGGAATAATACCGGATTCTTTTTCCAAAGCCTGTCAGGCAGGCGGAGTCAAAGCCGTCTATCTGATGCCCAATCTGGCTAATCCCATTGTTTCGCTGATGAGTGAGACAAGAAGAAAAAGCATCGTCGAGATAGCAAGAAGCAATGATGTTTTTATTCTGGAAAACGATGTTTTCGGACCACTGACCCCGAACACCAATCCAACTCTTGTTTCACTGGCTCCTGAAAGAACATTCTACCTGACCAGCTTTACCAAAAGCGTAATGCCCGGATTAAGATCGGGTTACATGGTTATCCCTGCCGGTATGATGTCCAGCGTACGCAACAGACTGCTGGCGACAACATGGATGGCAACCCCGCTCATGGCGGAAATTGCTGCCCGATGGGTGGAAAACGGCACTGCTAAAAAACTGGTTGGAATACAGCGGAAATCTTTGAACAAAAGACTTCTTATTGCCTCAAAGATTCTACAGAGTTTCAAATTCAACTCCCATCCTTGCGCCATGCATATCTGGGTTCCGCTGCCGGGCAGATGGAGAACATCGCCCTTCGTGGCACTGGCCCAGAAAATGGGGGTTGCCGTGGCTCCTTCAACCCCATTCGTGGTCAACCTTGAAACAGAAGTAAGGGCTGTCAGGGTTTCACTCGGATCGGCAAAGGAAAATGATTTTAAACGCGGACTGCGGATTCTGGCTCAGATATTGTCAATGGAACCGGAAATAACCGCGTAACCTTCTGCAATGGTTATTTAAAAATCAGGAGAAAGTATGAACTCAACTTCAAATGACAGCACCCGGACTGCACCGTTGAAATTCAGCGCTGAATCATCATTCATCAGAATAGGTCTTCTGCTGCTGTCCACTGATTTAACCACTGAAGAAGATTTTTACATGATGCGCAGAGACAACAGACTGCGCATCCATACGACAAGACTGGAATACGCAAACCCGGTGACTCCTGAAAATCTGCGGGCGACAACACCGCGCCTATCACTTGCAGCATCCATGCTTCCACCTGAAACACCGCTCAAGGCTGTTTATTATGGCTGCACTTCCGCAACAGCAGTTATCGGTGATGATATTGTAAGCAGTTATATCCATAAAGCCTTGCCCGGAGTTCCGATAATAACTCCACTGAATGCAGCAATAAAAGCCCTTGAAGCTTTGCAGGCAAAACGCATCAGTATTCTTGCTCCATACATTGCTGATTCAGTAAAGCCTGTAGCTGATTTTTTCAGACAACAGGGCTGTTCAGTGCAGAATGTTCTGGGTCTTGGTCTGGAAGATGACCGTGATATGGCCCGCCTTGAACCGGATTCCATAGTTGAAACAGCTGTGCAGGCAATGTCGAGCGATTCAGAAGCCCTTTTTATTTCCTGCACGGCACTGCGCTCTCCTGAAGTTGCGGCCCGGATTGAAGAAAAAACAGGACGTCCGGTGATCACCAGCAATCAGGCTGCGGCATGGCGGCTTTTTACCATGAATGGACTGGATCTTCCGGGAATTAAATTCGGTCGGCTGATGACCTTGAAAGGATAAAAAAATGCCAGAAGTAAGCATGCGTGAAGTATTAAAAGCACGCAATATAACCCGCAATATCATCCGTCGCACCCCCATGGTCCGCTCTGAAGGACTCAGCGAGAAAACCGGACATGATGTTTATTTAAAATATGAATTTCAACAGTTTACCGGAAGCTTTAAACTTCGCGGGGCTGCAAGCGCAGTCCTCTCACTTTCAGATGGAGACAAGAAGAAAGGTGTGGTCGGAGTTTCCACCGGAAATTATGGCCGGGCTCTTGCTTATGCCGCCCGTAAAAGCGGCGTAAAATGTGTCATCTGCATGTCCGAGCTTGTACCGGAAAATAAAATAAAAGCTGTGAAAGCACTTGGTGCGGAAGTCAGAATCACCGGAAAAAGTCAGGATCAGGCCCAGCTTGAAGTTGAGCGCCTTGTTTCTGAAAAAGGAATGATCATGCTCCCGCCCTTTGATCACCCTGATGTCATTGCAGGGCAGGGAACGCTTGGGCTTGAATGTATGGAAGACTGTCCACAGGCAATGGAAGTGCTGACACCTTTGTCAGGCGGAGGGCTGGCCGCGGGAGTGGCTCTTGCCGTCAAAAACATTGCTCCTGAAATCAAAGTAAGCGGTCTGACAATGGAAAACGGGGCTGCAATGTATGAAAGCCTTAAAGCTGGAAAACCTGTTCAGGTTGAGGAATTCCCAAGTCTGGCCGACTCACTCGGCGGCGGAATCGGCCTTGATAACCGCTACACTTTTCCCATGGTCCGCGACCTGCTGGATGACACCATTCTCCTGACGGAAGCGGAAATAGCCGCTGGTATCCGTTATCTTTACAAAGAGCATGGAGAAATTGTTGAGGGAGCTGGAGCCGTTGGCGTGGCTGCGATTCTCGCCGAAAAAATTTCAATAAGCGGTCCGACTGTAGTCATCTGTTCCGGGAAAAATATTGCTACGGAACTCCACTTACGGATCATTTCAGGTGAAACCCCTGATTTAAGTTTGGGATAAGTCTAAAGGAACAAAGGAAAATCATCATGGCCGAAATAACAATTCTTTCGGAACAGGAACTCCGCAAATTCATAAAACTGGATGAAAACGCAATAAATTGTGTGGAACAGGCCTTTAAAACTCTTTCCTCCGGCAGGGCTGTCATGCCGCCTGTTCTTCGTCTTGATATTGAAGAATACAATGGTGAGGTTGATGTAAAAACAGCCTACATGCCCGGCATGGACTGCTTTGCAATCAAAGTCAGTCCCGGTTTTTTCGATAATCCCAAGCGAGGGCTGCCCAGCCTTAACGGAATGATGGTTCTGTTAAACGCAAAAACAGGAATACCTGAAGCCCTCCTTCTTGATAACGGCTATCTCACAGCAGTCAGAACTGCCGCAGCAGGGGCTGTAGCCGCCAAATGGCTTTCCCGGAAAAATTCCACCACCGCAGCGATTATGGGAGCCGGAGAACAGGGACGATTGCAGCTCAAGGCTCTGAAACTTGTCCGCGATATCAAAACAGCTTCAATATGGGCCCGTTCGATAGAGAAAGCCCAGCTGGCAGCGGCAGAATTATCTGAAGATCTGGGCATAAAAATCACTGCGTATTCAGATGCTGAAAAAGCTGTAAAAGGTGCGGATATCATCGTCACGGCCACCCCTGCCACAGCACCTGTATTTTTTAAAGAAATGCTCGAACCCGGACAGCATGTAACTGCAATGGGTTCCGATGCCGGGCATAAAAATGAAATAGACCCCAAGGCAATCGCCGCGACAGATATTTATGCGGCGGATTCCCTCAGCCAGACTGAAATACTTGGAGAATTACACCACGCCCTTGAAGCCGGAACTATAAAATCAGAACAGAACCTGTGTGAACTGGGAGCGATCATCTCAGGAACAGCCGCAGGACGCTGTTCATCAGAATCCATAACTATTGCAGACTTAACCGGAACAGGAGTTCAGGACACCGCCATAGCCAATCTGGCATTAAACCGTGCCCGGACTCTCGGAACCGGAACACAATTCAACGCTTAAGGAGAAATCATGAGCGATAACGTCACTCCAACACTGTATTTTACCCGTGAAGAATATAATTCCAGACTGGCAAAAGTGCGCGCCAGTATGGAAAAAGCCGGTATCGACCTTCTTATGGTGACCGATCCTTCAAACATGGCTTGGCTCACCGGATATGACGGCTGGTCCTTTTATGTTCACCAGTGCGTGCTTCTGCCTCTGGATGAAGATCCTGTATGGTTCGGCCGCGGACAGGACCGCAACGGAGCAATGCGTACAACATGGCTCAGCCATGACAGGCTTTTCGGCTACCCTGACCATTATGTCCAGTCACCGGAAATCCATCCCATGGATATCCTATCCCAGATAATTAAAGATAAAGGCTGGAATAAAGCCCGCATAGGCGTTGAAATGGATAACTACTATTTCTCCGCAAAAGCATTTGCCACCCTGACCACACACCTCTCTGAAGCCACATTCAAGGATTCTACAGCTCTGGTTAACTGGCAGCGTGCGGTGAAATCCGAAACAGAAATAAAATATATGCGCAATGCCGCACGCATTGTCGAATCCATGCATAAGCGGATTCTGGATAAAGTTGAACCGGGCATGCGCAAATGTGATCTGGTTGCTGAAATCTACGATGCCGCTATCCGCGGAGTTGACGGAGCAGGCGGTGACTATCCGGCCATTGTTCCTCTGCTGCCTTCAGGTTCTGACGCATCCGCTCCTCACCTCACATGGGATGACGAACCAATGCAGAGCGGAATGGGTACATTTTTCGAAATTGCAGGCTGCTACCGCCGTTATCACTGCCCTCTTTCCCGCACAGTTTTTCTCGGAACACCCCCGGACTATTTCATAGAAGCCGAAAAAGCCATTCTTGAAGGTATGGACGCAGGTCTGGCAGCGGCAAAGCCGGGCAATACCTGCGAAGATGTCGCTCTGGCATTTTTCAATGTTCTTGACCGCTATGGCATAACCAAAGACAACCGCACCGGTTATCCCATCGGACTGAGCTACCCTCCAGACTGGGGCGAAAGAACAATGAGCTTCCGCCGTGGAGACAAAACCCCACTGCAGAACAACATGACATTCCATTTCATGACCGGTCTCTGGCAGGATTCATGGGGACTTGAGATCACCGAAAGTATCGTGATCACCCCTGACGGAGGGGAACCGCTTGCCAATCTTCCCCGTCAATTGTTTGTGAAAAAATAATTAAATCCGCCCGCCGGGATTCATAACCGGCGGGCGGAAACAGAACTAAATAAGGGAGAATTATGAATACCTCGCTTAAACTTGATGTTTATGACCTCAAAATTATTGATGTTCTTCAAAGAGATGGTCGCATCACCAAAGTAAAGCTGGCCGAAGCGGTGCATCTTTCTCCCACCGCCACCTGGGAAAGACTGCGCAGACTGGAAGAAGCCGGAATCATAACCGGGTATCAGGCCCGTATTGATTTGAACCGGATATCTCCAACCACTACGGTAATGGTTGAAATCACTCTTAAAAGACATCGCAGTGAAGATTTTAAAGAATTTGAAAAAGCTGTGCTGACTATGCCCGAAATAACCGGATGCTGGGCTACAGGCGGTGGAGTGGATTATATGATGCAGGTCGTGGCGGCAGACGTAAACTCATACCAGCGTTTCATGGACCAGTTGCTGGAAAGCAACGTGGGTGTGGACAGATATTTCAGTTATATTGTTACCAAGCCGGTCAAAGAAGTCTCGGCTCCGCCTGTAACTTCACTTGCAGAGGATTTATCCTGACAAAAGCATTCTGACCGAAAAAACACAGGCAAAATCACCCAAATTCAAACACACCATTGGTGAAAGCTGGAGTAGCATAGATAAATCTTCAAGGGGAAATCCGGCTGGCACAAAGCCCTCCCGAAAACCGTTTGAATGAAGAATTTATTACAACTTAATAAAGCAAAACATCATAAAATTTAATTTTATGGAAAGGAGATATTCATGAGCAAGACAGATTGCAAGCTTGGCACAAAAACCGTTTGGGCCGGCGAAGACAGACTTTTTGAAGGCAACGCAACACAGACTCCGGTAGTTCACAGTGTTTCTTTCGGCTATGACGACATGGAACAGTGGATGGACGTAGCTCTCGGCAAACAGGCCGGACACATCTACAGCCGTAACACCAACCCGACTGTTTCGGTTTTTGAAGAAAAACTGCGCCAGCTTGAAGGTGGAGAAGCAGCAACAAGCGCTTCAACCGGAATGGCTATCATTTCCAACACCCTTTTCTCTCTTCTGGCACCGGGAGACCGTGTTGTTTCCGTAAAGGATACCTACGGCGGAACCAACAGACTGTTCACCGAATTTCTGCCCAGACAGAACGTGAACGTAACTCTTTGTGAAACAGAAGATTTCGATGCGATAGAAGCTGAAGTAGCAAAGGGCTGCAAGATTCTGTATCTTGAAACCCCGACCAACCCGACTATTAAAATCCTCGACCTTGAAAGACTGGCTAAAGCCGGCAAAGCTGCTGGAGCAATAGTTATAGTTGATAATACTTTTGCAACTCCCATAAATCAGAATCCGCTTAAACTCGGAGCTGATCTGGTTTTGCACAGTGCAACTAAATATCTGAGCGGTCATGCTGATGCTCTCGGCGGAATCATCACCGGTTCCAAAGAGCTTATCTCCAAGATTTATGCTTATCGTGAAATCGTTGGCGGAACCATGCACCCAATGGCTGCCTACCTCATGATTCGCGGTATGAAGACCCTCAAACTGCGTGTTGAAAAGCAGAATGAAAATGCCATGGAAATTGCAAAATTCCTTGAAAACCATCCCGGTGTCGAGCGTGTCTTCTACCCCGGCCTTGAAAACCATCCCGGACATGACGTAGCTGTAAAGCAGATGAGCGGTTTCGGCGGTATGCTCAGTTTTATGGTCAAAGGCAACACTTATGAAGATGCCTGCCGCTGTCTGACCCGTTTGAAAATTGTTCGCCGCGCAGCAAACCTCGGTTCAGTTGAAACAATCGCAGGACCTCCGGCAACAACCAGCCATGTAGAATGCACCGCAGAAGAACGCGCCGCAATGGGTATACCCGAAAGTCTGATCCGCTACTCTGTTGGTATTGAAGACGTTGAAGACCTCAAAGCTGACCTCGATCAGGCTTTATCTTAAATATCTGAAAGGGAAGTGAGTATGAAGGCTCTCAGAGCACCTTCATACTCCCCCTGAAAAAACAATATTTTAATCTGTTAGCACTGATTACTGCACGGATTTCCGCTCATAGTCAAAACGGTTTTTATAAAGTCCGCTGTTTGTTACAGACAGGAATAAACAGCCAAAATCGTAAAAAAGCTGAACCGAAGATAACAGATTTAAATTGATTGTTTTCCCAAAAACCGGGTGATCATATAATTAATTATATGATCACCCGGTTTGTTCTTTTGTAATCACCTGTTCAATATTTTTTTTAATTATTAAACTTAAATTTCCAGCCATTCTTTGACACTAAAATAATAGAGCTGTAGATAGAAATACATCTCAGCTTATTATGAGAAGGATACCTGAACTAAAGTTTAAGACAGTTGTGAAAGCACTGTCTGCGTTCGATGCGGATGTCCGAACCTTTGAGTATAAACTAGGGCTTGATACAGCCCGGGGATAAGCACCACTGTGTTTATTCCAAGGAGATTTAAGTGAATTTTAAATCAACCAAACTGGCTTTCTTTTCCCCCACGGGAACATCCTCAGCCATTGCCAGTGCTGTGGCCAAGGGAATTGGAATAAAAAAAATTGAAATTTTCGATGCTACAAGACCTGAAATTCGTAAAAAGCCCTTAAAAACTGCGGCTGACGAACTTCTTGTTGTAGCTGTTCCGGTATATGCCGGCAGGCTTCCGGGAGTTCTGGACGACTGGCTTGAACTTATAAAAGCCGAAAAATCTCCTGCGGTATGCATCACCCTGTACGGCAACCGTGATTTTGATGACGCCCTTCTTGAGCTTAAAGAAAAAATAAAAGAAAATGGTGCCTTACCAGTAGCCTGTGCAGCTTTTATCGGAGAACATTCATTCTCGACAGCTGAATTTCCAGTTGCTGTAAATCGCCCGGACGAATCAGATCTGGCGAAAGCAGCAGAGTTCGGCAACCAGATTAAAGAAAAACTTGAATCTTTTGACCCTTCATCCTGTAGTGATATTTCCGTGCCGGGTAACACTCCTTACAAAGAGCGTCCGCCCAAAGCTCCGCTCGACTTCATTGCCGTAAACGATGACTGTATAAAATGCGGAGTTTGTGCAGATATCTGTCCGGTTGAAGCAATAAGCAAGGAGAACCCTTCGGAGACCGACATTAACAAATGTATCCGCTGCTGCGCATGCATCAAAGAATGCCCTGAAAATGTCCGCTCCATCAAAGAAGGACCTATTCTGGATATTTCCAAACGCTTAAATACCAACCTTAAAGAGCGCAAGGAACCTGTTTTCTTCTTTTAATAGGTATTAAGATCATAAAAAATCCCGCCCGGTTCAAATGACCGTGGCGGGATTTTTTTTCGGCAGGAATAAAAAAATCAGAGATACATGCTCCACAGCCATGACAAAGGCATAACGATAAGGAGTGCAGGTATCATATTGCCGACAGGAAACTGTTTGATACCGCAGATTCTAAGTCCTGTTGCAAGCATAATTATTCCACCGCAGGCAGAAAAGTCAGCAAGCATATCAGGCGTAGTCAATGGCAGAATAAGGGTTGAAGCATAGTACAGAGTTCCCTGAACAGCCAGCTGGGGGATAACCAGAACACCTATGGAAATGCCCATTGATGAAGCAAAAATAGGAGCTGTAAAAAAGTCCAGAATCGACTTTACATAAAGCAGTGTCGGGTCACCGGTCATACCTTCAGTCATTGAACCGTAAATACCTGTTCCACTAACGCAGAAAAGAACCAGCAGAGCGACAAACCTGTCTGAAAATTCGCCGGGGCTCATGGAATTATTAGGTTTAAAAACTTTTTCAACAATGGAACGGCTCAAGCCGGCAACTTTTTGAATTCCACTTTCAAGGCAGATAATTTCGCCGATAAGAGAGCCGAGAACTACTGCAAGAATAACAGGAGCAAGAAGCTTAACCTTAACAATCATTGCCACACCAAGCCCCATGGAGGCGCAGCCGAACACCATAGGCATTCTTTCACGAATATTGGCATTGAGCTTAGACCCCAATGCAGCACCGGCAAGAGTCCCCACTAGGAGGGCCCCGCCGTTAACGAGAGGACCAATCATTTCTAACCTTCTCTTGGGCACTCGGATATGCCCGCTATGTATTGATTTTAAGATCGAAAAAAGCACACAGTACCGACCTCGGAACAGAGCCGGTACATCAGATTAAATAAATCTCGAAGGAGTTAATCGTCAGCTTTCTGAAGTAAATCCAAATTCAATTTCTGATTTAGTATAAAAAACGCGCAAACCTTCTTCGTTAAAAAGATTCAACAAATTATCACACTCTTCAGGACTTAAAGCCATTGAGACCTGAACCGGCGGATCTTCGAGCTCAAAAAAATTATCGGCATGATATCTTCCATCATGTCCGAACCCCTCTTTACCAGAAAAGAGAGTAGCTCCGCGAACACCGAGTTTCTTTGCTTCTTCAAGAATAAAAGATGCAACAGAGACTTCACCATGTTTGCGGTTTTGCTGAGTAAAAAAAACAACAAGATATCCTTTCATAAGAAACCCGCTTAAGCAGATATGAACCTGCTTTCCAACTTGAGCCTTGACGGCTGTTATCTGCACAGCAGCAGAGAAAAACTACAACAACTCCTGAAAACCGTTAATAAATCACGGTTAAGACGTATGCTATCAAGATATTGAGAACCTGCGGCATAAAGCCGAAAACATATCAACGTCCGATTTCAGATAATATAATATCAGGACCTTGAACCCAGCCCTGACTTCTTACTTATACAAAATCAAACACCGGCAACAATGACGGCGGTCACTGTTCATCAATAAAAACAATTAAAGAATAAAAAAAGGACTGGTTGAAAGTTCTTCAAGACGCGCTTTATCCAGTACTTTTATAGTTCCCCGCATTTTTGAAATAAGCCCTGCTTCCTGAAGTCTGGAAATAACTCTGGCAGCAGTTTCTCTTGAAACGCCTGTCATTTCAGCAACATCACTATTGGTAAGAGGCAAATCCTCTCCTATTCGCGAGCAAAGCATAGCAAGAGCATTCAGAACTCTTGTCTCAGCACTTTCATCAATAATATCAAGGATTCGAGTATAGGCAGCATCGATCATGCCGCCAAGATAATTAAGAATACCTGCGGTAACTTCAGGATATTTGAGCACACATTTTCTGAATTTTTCGCATGGAACAGCAATTACAGTTGAATTCTCGGCAACTCTGGCTGAAAAAAATCTTACCTGAGGTTTAAAACAGGTAACGGCGTTAAGGGTCATGCCCGGAACAGCGATGACATAAGTAAAAATCCTACCTGAAGGGGCCTCTTTTGATAGAATTATCCTGCCCTTCTCAACAGCATAATAATAATCGGAGTCCTCTCCAGCTCTAAAGACATACTCACCTTTCTGAAAATAGCGCCTCTCGGCATATCTGGCCAGATCTTCAATTGCATGATCCGGGGCCAGATTTAAATTAACATCAGACTTTAATATCTTAACTATTCCTTCAATTTTATCCATCAGCAGTTTTGTTCCATTTATTTCAGCTTTAAATCATATATTATTGCAAAATATTATTTCTAAAATTTACGCATATCCTGATCAATTCTTCATCATTCATTTTTTCGGCTGCCAGACTTATTCTGTTTAAAGCGGCTTCAAGCTGTTCGGGTGCCAGAAGCGCTGATTCAGCCTGCACAAGTCGCGCAGCGGCGTAGTTGGCTTTATCAGGATCGCCTTCTTTTTGAGCAAGCTCTTTAACTCTTTTGAATCTTTTAATCTCAGGGCAGTGAAAAGAACCCAGATAGGCATATTCCAGAGCTTCAATTGATTTGCCTTCTTCCATCAGTCGCAGTGTAATTTTATCGTAAGCCGCACCCCATAAAGGATGTTCATTTAAAAGAATGGCTAACTCTTCTGAGGTTTCGGGCAAATAATGTTCTGTAAGCTGCTCCAGCTCAGGATCAACCATTATCATTTCGAGCCAGGGAGTAAATTCACATCTGAATCCGTCTTCGCGGGCAATCTTGTGCAGATCAGTTTTAAACCATCCGCAACACCTTGTATTCACCAGATTTAAATTTTCAGAGTCTCTCTTATTGCGCCCCGGGGTCATGCTTGCAAAATGCTCTATGACACTGCGGTATTCCAGATGCAGCCGACCACCTGCTTTACGAAGTCTGCAACAGAAATCAATATCTTCAAAACCGTTAACATAGTCCGGGTAAAAACATCCCAGTTCCAGAAATATTTTTCTGGAAACCATTAGTGCAGCAGCACTGAGGGCCTGTATTTTACGGTTTTTATTAACCACCAGGTGGCTGCGTGGAAAAAGAAAATATGGATGCTTCAATCCCCCGCCGGCATCAAAGGCTATGCCCAGATGCTGGACCCTGCCGCTTTCAGGAAAAAGGCACAGCGGACTGCAAACGTAGCTACTGCTATTTTTTCTAAAAAAATCGAGTAATGGAATAACCCAGTTTTCAGTAGCTCTGGTGTCATTATTTAAAAAAAACAAAAGCTCACCCCGGGCTTTCTCAGCTCCGAGATTACATGCCGGTCCAAAATTAATATTTTCAGCCAGCCTGATAAACTTAAAATTATCACCAAAAAGAGTCCTGCCAAGAAGCGGACAATCTACCGGAGTGGCATCAGTTGAGCCGTTATCAATAAAAATAACTTCAAAAAAACTGCCTCTCGTGTGTTCATACAGGCTTTGCAAACATCCTCTGGTGAATTCCCACAGATTGAAAGCCGGAATTATTATGGAGAGATACGGTTTTCGCATCAACAATAGATATAAGAGAGTATAACTTTTATCAATTAATTAAATTCACTCTCATATTTTCCAACTAAAAGGTCCGAAATATCCCTTTTAAGGCAATTCTAGCTGAAAACAAATTCAGCCAACCCGCATCTGAATTAATTTTTGCAAATCACCTCGTTCTTTAGTTGACATTGAATTTCAATATCATTTATACACTTTTCGAAACAAACCCCAAAAATCCAGGAGAAATTCATGTCCAAAGCTTTAATCGTTTTTGGTTCTACAACCGGTAATACTGAAAGTGTAGCTGATATTCTTTCTGAAGTGCTGGAAAAAAAAGGAATTGATACCGAATTAAAAAACGCGGCAGATGTTTCCGCCGCCAGCCTTTCAGATGGAAAAGATATCATCCTTTTCGGATGCTCCACATGGGGCGATGATGAAATCGAACTTCAGGACGATTTTATCCCTCTGTATGATGATCTCGAACAGGCCGGGCTGAAAGAGAAAAAAGTCGCAGTATTCGGTTGTGGGGACTCATCCTATACCTATTTCTGCGGAGCGGTTGATGCCATTGAGGAAAAGGCCGGAAAACTGGGAGCAGACATTGTAGTTGATTCACTCAAAATCGACGGCGATCCTTCCAGAAGTGAAGTGGAATCCTGGGCAGAGGAGGTATGCCAGAAGATATAACAACCAAGCCATATTACCTATTTATTGTTAGACGTCCCCCCACACAGGAACAGGGCCCGGAAAGCCATATCCGGGCCCTGACTTATAAACAGCAATAAAACACGCAGCAGGTCTGAACTCCTGCCGAGCGGTATCCCTTAAAAATTTCTATTAAATTTAATTCGACTCAAGTACTTTTTCAAAAGCGGGAAGTCCCGGTCCTCCGGAAACTGTTTTTACCCCTTCCAGCCACTTTTTATACATATCAGGATGTTTTCTAAGCCACAGCAGACCTGCTTTGACAGTTGTCAGAGAATCGTCATTCTTCATCATCAGCATGATCTGATTCATCATGGGTACAGTAAAAATCATCTGCTTAAGCAGTCTGGCGGCATTTGGATATTCGCTGTCAAATCCTTTACGGATATTTGTCCATACGGATGCGGTTCCATCATTTGAACCGAAAGTCTCATCGGTGCTGCCGGTGAGATAAGTCATATCAATTTTTTCATTCATACTGTGGGGAGCCCAGCCGAGAAAAACTATCCATTTTTTATCTCTGACGTAAGACTGGACCTGTGCCAGCATACCGGCCTCACTTGAAGGCACTACTGTAAATTTACCAAGGTTGAATTTATTTTTATCAATCATGTGCTGAACTATTTCGTTGCCGTCATTTCCTGCTTCTATGCCATATATCTTCCAGTCCAGTTTTTCAGCGAAGCGGGCTATATCTTTGAAATCTTTTAATCCGGCCTGAGCACAATAGGTGGGAACTGCGAGTGTGTATTTGGCTCCGGACATATTTTTAACATATTTTAGGACCGAACCATTTTTAAAATATGGATTGCAGATAGAATTCTGGGAAGGGAGCCAGTTGCCCATAAAAGCGTCAGCATCTCCGCTTTCCATTGCTTTATAGGCGATGGGAACTGAAACAAGAAAATTTTCAGCCTCATAACCGAGACTTTTGAGAATAGATACTGCAAGATCTGTTTTAACGGTAACGCCGGTCCAGCCGACACTTGCAATTTTAATAGGCCGCGCGGCTGCTGCTCCGGCAGGGAAAGAAAAAAGAACAGTGATCATAAAAAGAACGGCGCAGATACGCCTGAAGGGGTCTAACATCATAACTCCCTGGTTAAAGTTAAGGGGTGAACCGCATAAACCTCTCTGCGGCACACCCCGGCGTAATAAAATTTACCCTCCTGAAACTCCGAACCAGTTCAGAGCCTTGGTGGAATAATTCTTAAATATATGTTTGACTTCGGTGTACTCTTCAAGACCTACATGACCAAGTTCACGTCCGAGTCCGGATTGTTTGTATCCGCCCCACGGAGCCTGAACAAAGTAGACGTTGAAATCATTTATCCAGACCGTGCCGAACTTCAAAGCCCTTGAAACTCTTTCCATGCGCTCAGGATCACGGGTCCAGAATCCGGCAGAAAGCCCGTAAATAGTATCATTTGCAAGTCTCACAACTTCTTCCTCGGTCTGAAAACGCTCAACAGTTATGACCGGGCCGAATACTTCTTCCTGCACGATTTTCATATCACTGCTGCAATCTGTTATCAGGGTCGGTTCAAAGAAGAAGCCCTTTTGCAATTCCCGGTTTGACGGTCTTTTGCCACCGAGAATAATTTTTGCTCCATCCTGCACCGCAACAGGCATATAGCTTTCGACCTTGGCAAGGTGTTCCGCTGAAATAAGCGGTCCCATTTCTGTATTTTTTTTAAAACCGCTGCCCATAACTATCTTTTCCATACGGGCTTTCAGGGCTTCAACAAATCTGTCATGAATTCCACCCTGAAGCATAAGCCTTGCCCCTGCCGAACATATCTGCCCGGCATGGAAAAAGACCGCATTCAGGGCATAATCCAGAGCCACATCAAAATCAGCATCATCAAAGATGATATTCGGATTTTTACCGCCAAGCTCAAGAGCTACTTTTTTTACATTGGAAGTAGCTGCCCGCATAATGGTCTTGCCTGTTGCAATACCTCCGGTAAAAGATATCAGATCAACATCAACACTCTCAGAAAGCTCCGCACCGACTTCAGCTCCGGGTCCGAGCACTAAGTTTACGACCCCTTGCGGAAAACCGCATTCTTCTGCCAGTTGCGTAACTTTTATAGCTGTAAGCGGCGTAATTTCGCTGGGCTTCATAACTACGGTATTACCGGCAGCCAAAGCAGGGGCCAATTTCCATGCGGCCTGTAGCAGCGGATAATTCCATGGGGAAATCTGCCCGCAGACACCAACGGGTTCCCGGACAACAACGCTTGCGGAATCAGGCACAGGTGAAGCAATAACTTCGCCGCCGTCTTTATCGGCCAGACCTGCAAAATAGCGGAATATTCCGGCGATATCGTCCATGTCCCAGCGGCTTTCCTCCACTGTTTTACCGGTATCAAGGCTTTCAAGCTCCGCCAGTTCTTCACGGTCACGCTCAATAAGCTCAGCAAGTTTGTAGACAAGTCTGCCCCGGTCACATGCCGGAGTGGATGCCCATTTTCCATTATCAAAAGCAGCTCTTGCCGCCTTGATTGCAAGCGCGGCATCTTCACGGCTTCCTTCAGGTACAACCGCAATGACAGACTGATCGTAGGGATTTATAATCTCACGGGTTTTACCGGAAACAGAATCAACCCAGCTTCCGTTGATAAACATTTTACCTTTGATCATAAGACCTCCAGACTCTTTATTCGCCATGTTTATAAAACGGGGCATTTTCTGCAGGAAGCGGTGTATTTCCAAGTATGATATCCGCAGCTTTTTCAGCAATCATCATTACCGGAGAATAAATATTACCGTTGGTGACGTAAGGCATGACTGAAGCGTCAACGACTCTCAGTCCTTCAACCCCATGAACTCGCAGTTGCGGATCGGTTACAGACATTTTGTGTGTTCCCATAGCGCAGGTGCAACTCGGGTGGTAGGCCGACTCACCTTCACGGGCCACAAAATCAAGAATCTCCTCATCACTCTGGGCCTGAATTCCCGGAGCAAGTTCGTCTCCTCTGAATTCGTCAAAAGCGGGCTGGGTCATTATCTCTCTGGTTTTGCGGATAGCCTCAACCCATTCGCGGCGTTCTTTTTCAGTTGAAAGATAATTGAACAGAATACTCGGGTATTCCCTGGGGTCACTGGATTTAATTTTTACATGCCCGCGCACGTCACTGTTCATCGGGCCAACATGAACCTGATAGCCGTGACCGGAGTTTGGAGCTGAACCGTCATATCTGATGGCTATGGGCAGGAAGTGGTATTGCAGGTTGGGGTATTCAACCTCATCATTACCCCTGATAAATCCACCGGCCTCAAAATGATTTGTAGCTGCGGCACCCTTGCGGGCAAAGAGCCACTTGAGCCCGATTCCCGGCTGATTATACCACTTGAGAGCGGGATACATGCTGACAGGCTTTTTGCAGGCATACTGAACATAAAGTTCCAGATGATCCTGAAGGTTTTCTCCCACTCCGGGCAGATTCTGAACAACATCAATTCCCAGAGCGGAAAGCTCCTCAGCATTACCTATGCCTGAAAGTTGCAGCAATTGCGGAGAATTGATGGCTCCACCGCAGGATATAATTTCACCGCCATAGGCTTTTTTAAGCTTTCTGCCTTTAACATACTCAATACCTACAGCTTTTTTACCTTCAAAAAGGATACGGGTCGCCATGGCTTTACATATAACTGTAAGATTTTCACGATTTTTAACAGGATGCACATACGCTCTGGCAGCATTCCAGCGGCGGCCACGGTAAGTATTACGATCAAATTTTCCGAATCCTTCCTGCTGGTAACCGTTGACATCTTTAGTGACTGGATATCCGGCCTGCTGCACGGCACTGAAAAAAGCATCAAAAAGAGGATTATCACATTCGGGTGTCGTCAGATAAAGCGGTCCCACTGCGCCCTGATATTCATCAGCCCCGGCCAGACGGCCTTCAAAGCGTTTGAAATATGGCAGGCACTTTGAGTAAGACCACTCTTCCATACCATCGTCCTTGGACCATTTTTCATAGTCCATGGCATTACCGCGGATATAGATCATCCCGTTTATGCAGCTCGAACCGCCAAGCACCTTACCTCTGGGCTGATATATGCGCCTGTTGTGCATATATGGTTCCGGGTCTGATTCGTACCACCAGTTATAAGTTTTCCCGGCAAGAGGATAGGTCAGAGCGGCAGGCATGTGGATTCTGAAATCAAGCCTGTGGTCTGTTCTTCCCGCCTCAAGAACCAACACTTTGTTTTTAGGATTGGCACTCAAACGATTGGCAAGAACAGATCCTGCCGATCCTCCGCCTACTATTATATAATCATAGCTGGTCATACGTTTCTCCATTCAATTTATTCAGTTAAAAACGGAACAGATTCCAGCCCTTCACGTTCTTTGATTCCCTCCACGCAGTTCCGCAGAAGGATGTAATGGTTGCTTACAAAAGAAAGGGCTTTCATTGTTTCGCCCTGTGCTATGGCCCGTGCTGTGTTTTTCCAGTTTGTTGCGGCCTGCTCCCGAAATGCGGGAGCCTCGTACAGGGCATAATCATTGGAGCTGAACCCCATTTGAAGCGCGCTCATAACCCACTCGAAAAGATTATTTCCGGCCATTCTGGCAAGCATGACATTCAACTTCCGGTCAAGTTCTCCGACTTCGTGGAAATCGGGATCAGCGCAACCAAGCAGTGAAGCGAACTTTTCAGTCTCGCTCACAAGTTCTTCCTTCTGCTCAGGGGTACCACGCTGAACAGCCAGAATTGTGATGGTCCTGTCCATGCTTTCACGGAATTCTATCAGCGATTCAGCTTCAACCGGCTGCTGCTTAAGAAACAGAGCAAGCGACTCCGAAACATTCGACACCTCGAGCTGCCGAACATAGGCACCGCCTTTAACCCCTTTGCGCACCTCAAGCAGACCTTTCTGCTTAAGTGTTTTAATGGCTTCCCGAATAACCCCCCGGCCTGTTCCGAATTGAACCTGCATATCCCTTTCGCTGGGCAGCCGTTCACCGGGAGCGAGTCTTCCATTTAAAATTGAAGCTTCAATCTGCAACGCAATATCTTCACTGGCTCTTCCGCCGGTGACAGGGTTGAACATCTTTTCATCAAGTGGATCTTTTTCATTCATTGGTATTACCTTTTAATTCTTCGAAGGCCTTAAAAGCGGGTAAAAATCAAAAATAAGCTGTTTACCCGCTCAAATGGCACTACCATTCTAGACAGTTAAAATTAATTACGTCAACCATATTTTCAAAAAATCTTGTTTAAATTTAAATATTATTTCAATTTTATTCAATTAAATAAATATATTACAGCATGTATTTCATTTTAAAATTACCTATCAAGCAAGAGTTTGATCACTTTTTAATGGTACAACCATTTAGATATTCTTTGCTTTATGCCGGAGCAATGGTCAACCATTTCATAAGCACCTGAGAAAATTCTCCACAGCGGATCAGACAGTGTAAAAATTAACGGATGCAGTTTCAGGAATAAAATTTGACCGGAATTTCCAATGTGATTTCCTAAAATATATATTTTCCATGATTTGAGGGGTGGAAATGGATTTTTTTGAGTGTTACAGAATCATAAAAGTTCATCAGAAGACTTCCCTTCCCCTCATCACACTCACAAGGAGTTGCACCATGTACTGTCTTTTTTCTTTTAACAGTGAACAAATGTGCTTCGTACACGTCCTGCTCAATGCTCTTGATCTGGACGCCAAGGGCAAAACAGTAAAAATTGTTATCGAAGGTTCCTCAGTAAAGCTGGTCCCGCAGCTTGAGCAGGAAACAAATCCTTTCCATGCCATGTACCTTGAAGCCCGTGAAAAAAATCTCATTGCCGGTGTATGCAAAGCCTGTTCTTCTAAAATGGGCGTGCTGAGTGAGGTCAAGGATTCCGGGCTTCCGCTGCTTGATGATATGTCCGGGCATCCTTCAATGGAAAGTTTCATCCAGCAGGGCTACACAATCATAACCTTCTGATAAGGGCTGATTCTGACGCTGGATATGGCTGAGATTCGATTTAAATAGAGAAAAAATAAAAAAATGTAATTTTTATGAAAAATATTGTTGACATCGAAACGTGTCGGCGATAGAAAGCATCTTCCTGAGGGCGGATAGCTCAGTTGGGAGAGCATCGGCCTTACAAGCCGAGGGTCACAGGTTCGAGCCCTGTTCCGCCTACCACCTCAGATATTTAAGCGTTGCTTAACGCGCTTATTATATATGCGGAGTCGTAGTTAAGTTGGTTATAACGCCGGCCTGTCACGCCGGAGGCCGAGGGTTCGAGTCCCTTCGACTCCGCCACTTTTCGCAAAAAGGGCATCAATCGAAAGATTGATGCCCTTTTTGCGTTTTGGTGTGTTGGGGTAAGTGGGTGGATTATCTAAGCTCGACTACCACACCACGCATTCAACATATTTATCAATCACATACGTTCGCCATATATTAAAATAGATATAATTAATATAAATACACCTTGAATCCTATTTATATGGGTCTACACCAAACAAAGGGGCGCAAGCCAGATTGACCAAATTTCCAACTGTTGATTCTAATATCTACTACCCGCACAAAATCCGGGTCTACACCAAACAAAGGGGCGCAAGCCCGATTGACCAAATTTCCAACTGTTGATTCTAATATCTACTACCCGCACAAAATCCGCACACGCAGCCGATAATTTTCAAAATTTCTAAACCCGTATGCCCGCCTCTGGATGAGCTTCATTTTGCGATGAAATCCTTCGGTTGTTCCGTTGTTTTTGCTGTAGCGAAACATTCGGGCCACTTCCTCTTTCCAGCTGTTCAGAGTTCTGCCAAGCGTTCGAAGCGGAGTAAAAGGACTCTGCTGAAGTTGATTGATTTTATCAAGCAA
>NZ_AUCX01000014.1 GCF_000429985.1 Maridesulfovibrio bastinii DSM 16055 | reverse complement strand
AAATATATTTTCGAATTGCTTGATAAAATCAATCAACTTCAGCAGAGTCCTTTTACTCCGCTTCGAACGCTTGGCAGAACTCTGAACAGCTGGAAAGAGGAAGTGGCCCGAATGTTTCGCTACAGCAAAAACAACGGAACAACCGAAGGATTTCATCGCAAAATGAAGCTCATCCAGAGGCGGGCATACGGGTTTAGAAATTTTGAAAATTATCGGCTGCGTGTGCGGATTTTGTGCGGGTAGTAGATATTAGAATCAACAGTTGGAAATTTGGTCAATCGGGCTTGCGCCCCTTTGTTTGGTGTAGACCCGGATTTTGTGCGGGTAGTAGATATTAGAATCAACAGTTGGAAATTTGGTCAATCGGGCTTGCGCCCCTTTGTTTGGTGTAGACCCGAGAAATTTTTATTTCAACTGCTGGAATATAAAAGAAAAGGACTTACGATCAGATGATCATAAGTCCTTATAATTATCATGGTGCGGCAGGAAGGATTCGAACCCTCGACCGACGGCTTAGAAGGCCGTTGCTCTATCCTACTGAGCTACTGCCGCTCAAGAGATGATTTGTTTAAATAACCTTTAGCGTGACGTCAAGTAAAATTTGGTGAAATTCATTGAGATTTTTAAATTATTTTCAACTAACTGATTATTTGAACGAACTTGGTATGTTCCACATGGATTTAACTCTGGATCGAGTTCGTAAATTTGTTGCCTTATGGGGTGGAGCAGGAAGTTTTAAAACTATTCATGTTGTGGGAACCAATGGAAAGGGCTCCACTTCTTCCTATATTTCATCAATCAGTGTCGCACACGGGTATAAGACCGGACTTTACACTTCCCCTCATTTTATTTCTCCGCGCGAAAGGATTAAAATTCAAGGCGAGATGTTATCAGAAGATGATTGGGTTTGCGCTGCAAATCTTGTTGACGAAATTGCTCCTGATTGCGGGCTGACATATTTTGAGTTTTTAACTTGTATGGCTTTTGTCCTTTTTCAAAAAAAAGGAGTCGATGTGGCGGTCATGGAAGCCGGTTTAGGAGGTCTCTATGATGCTACAAATATAATAAATCCTGATGTTACTGTTTTTACTCCTATAGGAATGGACCATGAAAATGTACTCGGTAAAACTTTAACAGCTATAGCCACTGATAAAGCCGGTGCCATGCGATCAGGTGGGATGTGTATTACAGCTTTTCAGGAGAATGAAGCTCAATGTGTCTTGGATAAAACAGCACATGATATTGGCGCTGAGCTTAATTTCCCGGATGACAGAGACTATCCTGAGGGAGCACATCCCAAGCTTATGGGAGCACATCAGCGTAGCAATGCCGGACTGTCATGCAGCGCATGGAAATATTTTTGTGAAAAATTTAATTGGGATTTAAATAAAGATAAAGTCAGGGCCGGCCTTGAAGAAGCTTTTATTCCGGGTAGATTTCAAAAGATTGTTATGGATTCCGGGATGGAGATGTTTCTTGATGGTGCACATAATATACATGCTTTTCGTGCTCTTGAGTCAGTGATTAAGTCTTTTGATATTGTTCCTGATCATATTATTTTTGGATGTATGAAAGATAAAGATCTTAGAGAGATAAAGCCTATTCTAAAATCTCTTACCAAAGGCCTGATAATCTGTACTGGAATCCCTGATAACCTGAGAGCCTTCCCACATGATAAACTGGCCGCAGAGCTTGGCGGAAATGCTGTTTCGGCCAAAAACATTAAAGTAGCACTTGAACTTTTGCCTTCGAATTCTAAAAGAGTTCTTGTCTGTGGTTCCTTGTTTTTATTATCCGGTTTTTATACAATTTATCCAGTTCATCTAAATGGCTGAATTTTTTAGAAAGAAATTTTCTTTCGTAGCCTTTAGAACTTATAAAAATTTAGGATTTACTGATATCTTTAAAAGACTTAATGCATTAATTTCTAATGTTATTTTATAAATTCGGAGAAGCTCTTGACCAATTTGTTCAGATTCTTACCCTCTGTTGATGCAGCACTTAACTGGATTGATAAAAAAGAGATTTTTGCAGGTGTACCGAGAACTCTGTTGAGAGAACAGATTAATATTTTTTTCGATGTCTGCCGTGAAGAAATCATAAACGGAATCATAGATGACGAAAAAAAGTTAAATCTTGAAGCTCTTGCTCCGAGAATGATCTGTCACCTCAAGGCTTCGACCCGCCCGCATTTTCGTAGAGTTTTGAACGCAACAGGTGTTGTTTTGCATACTAATCTGGGTAGATCTCTTTTATCTGAATCTGCCAGCAGGGCTGTATATGAAGCGTGCTCAAGATATTCAAATCTTGAATTTGATTTATCTAAAGGTGAGCGAGGCAGCAGATACAGCCATGTAGAGAAAATATTGTGTGATATAACAGGGGCTGAATCAGCTCTGGTTGTGAACAATAATGCTGCGGCTGTTATGATTGTTCTCGATACTCTGGCATCCGGTAAAGAAGTAGTGGTCTCCCGTGGACAATTGGTTGAGATCGGAGGTTCTTTCCGTATACCGGATGTTATGGAGAAAAGCGGAGCAGTTCTTCATGAAGTTGGAGCTACAAATAGAACACACCTTTATGACTATCAGCGTGCTGTTAATGAAAACACCGCATTGCTGATGAAAGTTCATACTTCAAATTTCAGGGTCATCGGGTTTACCAAAGAAGTCTCCGGAGGTGAGCTTAGAAAATTGGGCCTTGAGTATGGGCTGCCTGTTTATGAAGATCTTGGAAGTGGCAATTTAACTAATTTTGATGGTCTTGGCCTGCTTCGTGAACCGACCGTGCAGGAAATTATCGCTGAAGGAGTCGATATAGTTTCATTTTCAGGTGATAAGGTCCTTGGAGGTCCTCAGGCTGGTATTATTGTAGGAAGGAAAGAATACCTTGACCGTATTAAGAAAAATCCAATGAACAGGGCTTTGCGGATTGATAAAATGACTCTTGCTGCTTTGGAAGCTACTTTGAGGCTTTATCTTGATCCGCGGGCAGCAGAAAAACATATTCCCACTCTAAGAATGATCAAGGAGACTCCAGCTTCTTTACAGGAGAGAGCTAAAGATCTTTTGATAATACTTAAAAAAGTTTTAGGGGATTCTGTAGAGCTCAGCACTCTTGACGGAGTATCAAGAGTTGGCGGCGGAGCTTTCCCGGAACAGGATCTTTCTACAACGCTAGTATGTGTAAAGCCTTTAAACAGCATACATGTCGATGACCTTCGTGACAGACTGCTTTCAGTTGATTCGCCTTTGGTAGGCAGGATTGAAGATGGTCTTTTTTGCCTTGATCCTCGTACTCTTGCTGAATGTGAATATAAAGTTGTTGCAAATTCAATAAAACAGGCTCTGCGCCTTTAATTTAAGGAAAAATTATGAATAAGAAACTTGAGCACAAAGCGGAAAGTTGTTGGAAAATTTATAGCAGCCCTGACCATAAGAGCGAAATGAATGGTCTTGCTGATCGTTATCTTGACTTTTTGACTAAATGTAAAACTGAGCGTGAAACAGTGGAATATGTCCGTAAAGCTGTGGAAGATGCCGGTTTTAGTGACAACCTTGATTCAAGTGCCTGCTATAAGGTTTTCAGAGATAAAACTATTTTTATAGCACGGAAGGGAAAACGTCCCCTTGCAGAAGGCTTTAGACTTGTTGGTGCTCATGCTGATGCTCCTCGTTTAGATTTGAAGCAACATCCATTGTATGAGGAAGTCGGTATAGGAATGGCCAAAACCCATTATTATGGTGGAATTCGCAAATATCAGTGGCTGGCCCGTCCGCTCTCACTTCATGGGGTTGTGGTAACTAAAGAGGGTAAAAAAATTAGCATCGTAATTGGTGAAAAGGACAGTGATCCAGTACTGACCATAGGTGACCTGCTCCCACACCTTGCTTACAAACAGGCTGATAAAAAGCTCAGTGATGCGTTTGAAGCTGAAAAACTTAATATTATTATGGGGCATAGCCTTTCAGAGTCTGAGGATGATTCCGGTGATGATGTTGATCCGAGTGTAAAAACAAAGATTCTTGAAATTCTGAATGAAAAATATGGGATTGTTGAAGAGGATCTCTTTAGTTCGGAAATGTATATTGTTCCTGCTGGTCCTGCACGCTATGTCGGGCTCGATAAGTCAATTATAGGTGCTTATGGTCAGGATGACCGCGTCTGCGTTTTTCTTGCTCTGCAGGCTATGCTCTCAGAACCTGAGCCTGAATATACACAGATTGTCCTTTTTTATGATAAGGAAGAAATTGGTTCAGAGGGTTCAACAGGTGCTAAATCACTTTTCTTTGAATATACATTGCAGGATCTTATAGATGCCTGGGAACCTGATGTTAAGCTTTCTCATGTCCTCATGAAAGGTAAGGCTCTGTCTACTGATGTTCATGCAGCTGTAGATCCTGATTATCAGGATGTTCATGAAAAGCTGAACTCAGCTTACTTCGGATACGGACCATGCTTTTGCAAATTTACAGGGCATAGAGGCAAAGTAGGTGCAAATGATGCCCATCCTGAGTATGTTGGCTGGCTGCGTGGTATTCTTGCTGAAGCCGGGGTTCCGTGGCAGATGGCCGAACTTGGTAAAGTCGACCTTGGTGGCGGCGGTACCGTAGCTAAATTTCTGGCGGTTTATGGAATGGATATTATCGACTTCGGAACACCTGTCATTGGTATGCACAGTCCATTCGAACTGACCAGTAAAGTGGATGTATATGCAACTTATCAAGCTTTCAGGGCTTTTTTGCGTAATTAATTAGTTAAGTAATCCGGGGAACTTTTTGTTCCCCGGATTTTTTATGGAGATTATATGCCTGTAGTAATGGGCACAGCCGGACATATTGATCATGGTAAAACAAGCCTGATAAAAGCACTTACAGGAACAGACTGCGACCGTCTTGCGGAAGAGAAAAAGCGTGGTATCACTATTGAACTGGGTTTTGCCAATCTTGATCTTGGAAGCGAGACGGGACTTAGTATCATTGATGTCCCGGGACATGAAAAATTTGTCAAGAATATGGTTGCCGGGGCAGCGGGTATAGACTTTGTCCTGCTGGTTATTGCTGCGGATGAAGGTGTTATGCCGCAGACTCGGGAACATCTTGAAATATGTACATTGCTCGGTATCGAAAAAGGTATCATCGCACTAACAAAAATTGATATGGTTGATGAGGACTGGCTTGAACTTGTCAAAGAAGATCTTAAAGATTTTTTAGCTCCCAGTTTTCTCGCCGATGCACCAGTCGTACCGGTTTCCTCTCATACTGGTGAAGGGCTTGACGTACTCAGGAACAAGCTTTCAGAATTTGTCAGTAATTTTGTCCCTAAAAGGCGTACTGATCTTGCAAGGCTGCCCATTGATCGTGTTTTTACTATTAAGGGTCACGGTACAGTTGTTACAGGTACCTTAGTCTCCGGCCAGCTGAGAGTTGGTGAAGAAATTATGGTTTACCCTGATCTCAAGCCTGCAAAAATCCGGTCTCTGCAATCTCATGGCGAGAGTGTAGAGGTTGCTCCAGCCGGAAGACGTACAGCGGTGAATCTCCATGGTCTTGAAGTTGAAGATTTGAGCAGGGGGGATGTCCTCGGAAGTCCCGGGACTCTTTTTCCAAGTACTGTCTGGGATATAGAATTGACATGCCTTGTATCATCTCCTTTACCTCTGAAACATCGTAAAGAAGTTCATTTTCATCATGGTTCGCGTGAAGTTCAGGCGAAAGTGTATTTTCTTGACCGTGAAAAAATAGCTCCCGGTGAAAAAGCAGTCTGTCAGGTCCGCTTCAGCCATCCTATGCCGGGAGTGTATGGCGACAGGGTTGTTATACGCTCTTTTTCTCCGCTCAGAACAATTGCAGGTGGCAGTATAATTAATCCTCAAGGCAGGAAAATTAAACGTTTTTCTGACGATGTTCAAAAGATTGAGTCTTTGATTGATGCCGAACCGGAAGAATTGGTTCAGACTCAACTGGAACTTGCAGGTACTGATGGGCTTTCGTTTACTGAACTTGGAATAATGACCAATGTTGCTTCCAAACCTCTCGAAAAAGTGTTGCAGAGTCTGAATGGCCGTCAACTGATCTATCTGTTTGATAAGGACTCACGAACATTTGTGCATGGCAGAGTTTTTGATTCTATTGCTCAGGGCTTTTTGAAATATCTTGCTGAATTTCATCTTGGACAGCCTATGAAATCTGGCGTCTCCCGCAATGAGGCTGCGTCGTCATGGGGTAAAAAAGTTCCTTTTAAACTACTGCACTTTGTAGTCGAGCGTTTAATTAAAAAAGAGGAGATTGTCTCTGAAAATGATCTCTTAAGGCTGCCGGACCATCGGGTTTCACTTGCTTCGGATCAAGAAAAGCTGCGGTCAAAGCTTACAGTAGTTTATGAAGAAGGTGGGCTGACACCTCCTAATTTGAAAGATGTGCTTGATTCTTTAGATCTCAATTTTAAAGAAGCAGCATCAGTCTACAGATTGATGCAGGATGAAGGAACTTTGATACGCATAAAGGAAGATATGTATATAGCCTCATCTGCTATTGAAGGGCTTAAAAATAAGCTGAGAGAGTACTTTGCTGAAAATGAGGAGCTTGGTCCTCAGGATTTCAAAGAACTTGTAGGGCTTTCAAGAAAATTTTCCATTCCTCTTCTGGAATATATGGACAGAGATAAAATCACCATCAGAGTTGGTGATAAACGCCGTTTACGTAAGCAAATGTAAGCTTTTAATATCGGAATATAAATTTATCTGACCCGGCACATTCTTTTGTGATATACCGGGTCAGATTTTATAAAAGTCTCAAATTCAGGCAGGAATTATGATATTATGAACCTGCCTGCGCAGTGCCTCTTTACCATTCTTCTGCATGATATGATAAAGCCCCATGATTGTTGCCTGACTGAATACTATATTCCTGAACATATGGAATTTTTGGGTATTTAAATCTGATTTTTGCATTCCATAGTCTTTCATAGCAATTTCTTCCATTGCGGGAATCATCCATTTTGCAGCAGGTACTGCAAGTATCCAGTCGTGATCTCCAAGATGGGTTACAAATGCTTCCATGCTGCGTTCCAGAGGTAATGTTTTTTCATCACTTGCCAAGAGGCCATACTCAACAGGGTCAACACCGGCTATTATTGAAGCTGCTTTAAGCCATTTAACAGGGTCAGCTTCATCCTTGCTGAAACCCGGATGGTTATGGGCGCAGGCCTGAGATATACAAATTTCTGGAGGAATTCTGCGCACAATGCTTTCCGCTACACCGAGTACATGATGTTCACCAGTTCCGGCTAAAGAGTTTTCATGGCGGCTTGATCCGTCTTTCTGCCATTGGAAGACCCATGGTTTATGAAGGTCATGCAGAGTCTGCGCTGCCACTATCACATCTTTATCAAGGTCAAACCCGAATGTGTCGGCATAATTGCTATAAAGGGCTAATGAGCTTTTAAGATTCAGTCCGGTATGTGTTGCAAGTCCTCCCGGATAACTGTGATGGCTGGTATACCCACTTCCGGGGGCCGTTCTGAATGGCTGGCATGATTTTGAGGGTGAACCGTTTTCAGGGAACATTTTATCATAAGAAACATTGATCCAGCCATTCTGTTTGAGCTCAGAATAAACTTCTTTTTTTCTGCCAGATACAGCTTTAAGCAATTTTGGTGCTGGATTATTAATAATTTCAGTTACTTTATTTTTTATTTCAGGATTTCTAATCCCGGCTACCTGTATCTGAATGTATTCCCAAGCATCACTCACAGCTCCTGATTTATCAGCAAGCTCTTCGTTTGTTAAATTTTTACAGTCTGTTAAAGAAAATTTTGTAAAGCTGGATGATGCAAAAGCTGATAGTGGAGATGATGAAACTGTTGCCCCGGCCAATATACCTAATTTTAAAAAATCTCTTCTTTCCATTTTGTTCTCCTAAGAATATTCAATTTTTTTTAATAAATTAAATATCTTTTACTTTTTATATTGTCCGACAGGTTAAGCAAAAGTTACGCTTGTGTGATTTTGTGAAGAAATTAAAAATGGATAGATTGGAATTCTGACAGTTATACAAGATTGTGGGTTTATGGAGGCTTCTTAAAAATATGCCCGTGGGGTCAATTGGCTGGATTAACACAATAAAACAGGTGCGTTTTCTCAGGTGCAGTTCAAATATTTTAATTGATAAGCATAAAAAAAAGGACCGACTTCCGTCGATCCTTGATTTTTATATCTGGGGTGAGTGAAGGGACTTGAACCCTCGGCCACCTGGGCCACAACCAGGTGCTCTACCAACTGAGCTACACCCACCGCGTGTTGCGAAGCTGTGTCTAACTAAACCGAGGGGGAACCGTCAAGAAGTTTTTGAAAAAAAATTAAAAATAGAGCATAAAAATTTTTTTAACGACATCAAACAAGGATAAAAAATGGATAAGTTGATAATTGAAGGCGGTGTTCCTCTGCATGGGGAGATTAGAGTCAGCGGAGCTAAAAATGCGGCTTTACCTATCTTACTGGCTTGTATTCTTCCTGAAGGACCCATTAACCTCTCAAGAGTTCCGAGGCTGCGTGATATCCACACAACTTTAAAGCTTCTGAACATATTAGGCTGTGAAACAACCTTTGAGGATAATAAAGTAAAAAGTGTTGCCGGGGATATTCAAACCGAAGCTCCGTATGATCTTGTAAAAACCATGCGTGCTTCAGTTTTATGCCTGGGACCTTTGCTTGCCCTTAAAGGAGAAGCAAAAGTAGCTCTACCGGGGGGATGTGCAATTGGAGCCCGTCCTGTAGATTTACATCTCAGAGCTTTTGAAAAGATGGGAGCTACTTTTGATCTTGATTCAGGGTATATTCATGGGAAATGTAAAAAATTAAAGGGAGCTGAAATTCATTTTGATTTTCCCACAGTAGGGGGAACTGAAAATGTTCTGATGGCCGCAGCCATAGCTGATGGTGATACGGTGATTGAAAATGCTGCTCGTGAGCCGGAAGTTGAGGACCTTGCCAATTTTCTTAATGCATGCGGGGCAAAAATCAGTGGTCAGGGCACCAGCATAATTAAAATTGAAGGAGTGACTTCTTTAAAGGGATGTAACTACACAGTTATGCCGGATCGCATTGAAGCAGGAACATATCTCGTTGCCGCTGCAATGACTGATAGTGAACTTGAAATTTTAGATTGCCCGTTTCAGGAACTGGATGCTGTCGTATATAAGCTCAGGGAAATGGGTGTATGGGTTCATGAAGATAATGACAGGGTTATAGTGCGTCGTCATGGTCAGTTAAAAGGTGTGGATATTACGACACAGCCTTTCCCGGGATTTCCGACTGACATGCAGGCTCAGCTAATGACTCTTATGTGTATAGCAAACGGTGCCGGAACTATTGAAGAAAAGATTTTTGAAAACCGTTTTATGCATGTTCAGGAACTTGTAAGGCTCGGAGCAAATATAAAATTAAAGGGCCGCACAGCTATGATACGCGGTGTTGAAAAGCTGACAGGAGCACCTGTTATGGCTTCTGATCTGAGAGCCAGTGCTTCTCTTGTTGTTGCAGGTCTTGCTGCTGAGGGTAGAACTGAGATTCAGAGGATATATCACCTTGATCGCGGTTATGAGCAGTTGGAAAAGAAATTATCAGCTGTAGGTGCTAGAATCTGGCGGGAAAAGGAATAACCTGAATTTTGTCACCTAAACATAGTGAAATTATTTCAAAAAAATCTTTAACTGATAACGACAGCCAGTTAAGCAGGCCGGTGGTTCCCGTCCTGCTTAACTGGCAGATTGTTTTTCCTGCATTTATTATGGGGATAGCTGCTAATAAATGGCTGTTTCCATCTTTTTTCCTATTGGGAATTTATTCCTTAATTATTTTAAATTTAAAAAAAAGTTTCAAGTTTATATTTTTTTTACCTTTTTTATTTTTTGCTGGATTTTACTATGCCCATGTCAGTATTCCTTCCGGTCCTCCTGAAATAACAAGCTGGATGGAGCAGAGAAAAAAGGTTGATCTAAGTGCTACAATTAAGACTGTTAGAGGCTACCCGGGGCAAAGATTAAGTATTGAGTTGGATAATGTCGTCTGCACAACTTCAAAAAATTTACATCAACACTTAGATGGAATAACCGTTTGGACATGGTACAAGCCTGAGTTCAGACCTGTAAAAGGGCAACAGATTAAACTCCATACCAGGGTTAAGCCCATTATAGGATACAGAAATCCAGAATGCTGGGACTACACGTTTTATGCGCGCACCAAGAATAGAATGTATCGTATCTTCACAAACGGAGTCCTTAAAGATGCTGTATTTACTCCTCCCGCTCCATCTTTTTTCTCAGATTTAAAGACAGCATATAATAATCTTGTCATTTCTCTTTCGCCCGATACTCAGGGTGGTTCATTTTTTCCTGCCTTATTAAGTGGGGATAGATTCTTTCTAAATACTCAAACAGTAGACTTACTTCGTCGTGCAGGCCTTTCTCATACGTTGGCCCTGTCCGGGCTGCATATTGGCTTTGTTGTGGGGATAGGTTGTTTTATAGCCATGTTTTACGGCTATTTATTCCCCCGGCTGTACCTCTATATCCCCAGACAGAAGCTGGCAGTTCTGATATGTTTTCCTCTGGTTTTATTTTATTTGTGGATGGGAGGATTTACTGCGTCGCTGCTGAGATCTTCCTGTATGTTCTTTTTCTGGGGAATTCTGCTTGTTCTAGATAGACCTAGAGTGTTGCTTGATGGTCTTTTTCTAGCTGTCCTAGCTATTGTAATTGTTTCTCCGCTGGCAATTTTCGATATTGGTTTGCAATTTTCAGCTCTGGCAGTTCTCGGCATATCTCTCTTTTTCAAATTCTTTTATTATCCATTTACTAAAATGCATTTTTATGGCTCTGCGCCATTAAAATTTATTGGCGGTGTATTCGCTGTAAGTATCGGTGCAAACATTTTGTTATTGCCGCTTATTATATGGAATTTTGGAACTTTTACACCCAATTTTCTGTTCAACCTCATCTGGGTTCCGCTTCTTGGAACAATAATAATGCCTGTTTGTGTTTTCGGCGGCCTTTTCCTTGCATTTTTTTCACATGGTGCAGGTGAATTTCTTTTTTCAATTGGCGCAAATATCATTTCTCATGCCATCAGCCTGTTAAATTATGCCAACCACGCCGGGTTTCTGCCTGAAATCAGTTGCTACCGTCCTTTCTGGTCTGGGATTACAGCTTACTTCCTTTTGCTTTTTATTATAATTATGTGGAGTTATAAGAGAAAATTTCCTTATTTGTTTTTAAGTATATTTTTAATTCTATGCGGAATATCGTTATATAAAATTCATTCTGCGGACGGTAATTTTAAAATTTCTGTGCTTGATACCGGACAATCTCAATCTGTTTTTGTTAAGACTCCTGCTGGTAAGAAGATACTTGTTGATGGTGGAGGGACTTTCGGTTCTTTTGATATTGGACGCTCAATAGTTGCCCCTGTATTGACTTATGGTTCCCTTCCGGCTGTTGATGAAGTAATTTTATCTCATAAAGACTATGACCACAGTGAGGGATTGGCTTTTATTCTTGAGAATTTTAAAGTTGGCGAGTTTTGTTTCAACGGTCATTACCCTTCAGGCAAACTTGGTAGAAGGATAAAAAAGGCGTTGAATCTTAATAAGATAAAAATACGTGTTCTACATTCAGGTGATATTGTTGAGGTTGAACCGGGAGTTGTAATTAACGTATATAATCCTGATAAGAGTTATAATGGATCATCTAATAATCGTTCTTTGGCGTTGCGTATTGTTTCAAATGGTCAGGGAATTGTGTTTTTACCCGGTGATATTGAGAAAAAAAGTATTGCAAACATATTAAAGAATGATAGAGACCTGAGTTCAAAGTTGTTATTACTTCCTCATCACGGAAGCCGAAGTTCTTTCAGTCCAGCATTCTATAAGCGGGTTAATCCTGTGGCTGCGGTCGCGGCATGTGGCTTGTTCAATAGGTTCGGTTTTGTTGCTGAGACTGTGCGTGAAGAGTTGAAGGATGAAAAGATACGGCTTTACACAACTTCGGAATGTGGTGCTGTTGAGTTCATCGTTAATTCAGATGGAACATTGAAAGAGCAGTACTAACTGAATGCTATATTAAATTATATAAAAAATAATGATTGGCTTGATTTATTTTTATAAAAGTGAGAAATAAAATTACTAAATGGAAGTTTTAGTAGTCGATATAACAAGCCAACCCAACATGGAGGAGTGTTCATGAGGGCGCTTATAGTTGATGATGACTTTTATTGCCGTAATATGCTGCATGAAATAATGCGGCCTTTTGCAACGTGTGATATCGCCGTAAATGGTGAAGAAGCCGTATATGCTTTTAAAAAGACTCTTCAGAATGACGGCAGATATGATCTTGTTTTTCTGGATTTAATGATGCCGGAGATGGATGGTCAGCAGGCGTTAAGAGAAATTCGGGCGATAGAAAAAGATCTTGATCTGAACGATGAGAGTAAAGTAAAAATAATAGTAACAACCATGCTTGATGACCGTAAGGAAACTCATGATGCTTTTTTCCTTGGCGAAGCAACATCATATCTTGTTAAGCCTATAGATGAAAATAAGCTGATCAAAGAACTTGTTAATTTAGGTTTCTCTGTAAATAAAGAGTCATAAATTTTGTTTTTTGATGGTTTTTGTGCAAGTTGTTAAGCGAACCCGGTATGTAGCAGAAGATTTTCAGCCAGATATAGAAATAATCCGCGGCTCTTGCTGCGGATTTTTTTTGCTTTTTAATAAAAAGTAATAATTTCAATGTATTTTCAGTTTAAAAGAGATTTGAAGTTCGTAGAGAAGTATTCTATTGTACTAGCTTCTCAAACAAAATTTACGGTGGTTTCCAATGCCACTTAATTATAAGGTTTTTTGTAGATGTCACAAGTTTTAGGAGTAAAATTCAATGACTTTGGTCAGATATACTATTTCTCTTCCGGCCCTTTTGTTGTGAGGGAAGGTCAGGATGTTATAGTGAAGACCGAACAGGGCATGGGGATGGGGAAGGTCTTTTTGATCCAGCAGGATCTGCCTCCCGAAATTTCTGAAGATTCGGTAAAAACAATATATAGACTTGCTAATGACGAAGATGTTCTGGCTGCACAGGAAAATCAGGATTTGTCGAGGGATGCATTCAGATTTTGCAGAGAATGCATAGATCAGCAGGATCTGGACATGAAACTTGTTGATGTCGAGGTCTTTTTTGATCGCAGCAAAATGGTATTTTATTTTACTGCTCCCGGTAGAATAGATTTTCGTGAGCTGGTTAAGGATTTGGTCAGAGAGTATAGAACAAGAATTGAGTTACGCCAGATTGGTGTCCGGCACGAAACCCAGATGCTTGGCGCTATTGGTAACTGCGGTCAGCTCTGCTGTTGCCGCAGGTTTATGCGTAAATTTATGCCTGTAACAATTCGTATGGCTAAAGAGCAGAATCTCTTTTTGAATCCAACAAAAATTTCAGGTATTTGCGGTCGTTTACTTTGCTGCTTAAGCTTTGAACAGGATAATTATGAAGATTTTCATAAGAAAAGTCCTAAAATCGGTAAAAAGCATAATACAGTCCATGGCAGAGTTCGTGTTGCAAGAACAAATTTCTTCCGTGGTACTGTGACAGTTGCTCCGGAGCATGGTGACGAGATCGAAATAAGCCTTGATGAATGGCCGGATCAACTTCTGCAGGACGGGGAAGAAGTTCCTCAGCCTCAGGCTAAGCCTGCTAGATCATCTAGACCCCAGCGTCCTTCAAAAAATTCAGCAGGGAGAAAATCCGGGCGTGATCGTGGTAAAACCGAGGATTCAGATGATGTTTTAAGAGGGCAGGAAGTTTCTTCTGAAAATGGCAGTGCAGATGCTGTAGCTAGGAATGAAGCCAAAAATACACAAAGTCAGCGTCCCGAAAAAAGAAAAAAGAATTACAAGCCAAGACAGTCTGAATCGCAGGAATCCGGGTCTTCTGAAAGTAGTCAGGATAAAAAGAATGCACGGCCTAATGACGATTCCGAGAAAAAGACAGATAGAAAAGCTGCACCTAAAAATAAAGGGCGGATCTCCAGACGCAAAAAGCGTAGGAAGCCTCCTTTAAATAAAAAGAAATAAACTTAAGTAGTTAATTTCTTAAATAAACTATAAAAGCTTCGATGGCCTTTATCTTAAAAATATTGCAAAATATAATTTTGTACTATTTAAATGGTTATCGGGGCTTTTCCACTGGAAAGGCTGTTTGCGTATATTCGAGTTGTCGGATATAGGGTCAGCCTACTATCAATTTGAAAAGGTCAAGGTCGGAAAATTATTTCATGTACCGTTAAAAACTTCACGCAGTTATGGCGTAAAGTTTTGCCGGCTGAAGTGAGTAATTCAGTCTCTCGGCGCGACAAGATTCAGCCGATGCGTGGCTGTTTTTTTACCCCTGTAACAGGAGTGACAGGTTTTGGATTCGTTTTTTATTACAACTCCCATTTATTATGTAAATGCTAAGCCTCATTTAGGTCATGCTTATACTACAATCGTAGCAGATTCTATGAACAGGTTTCACAGACTGCTTGGTGAAGACACATATTTTCTTACAGGAACAGATGAACATGGGGATAAAATTGTTCAGGCTGCAGAAAAAAATGGTCAGACTCCAAGGCAGTATGTCGACACAATCAGCAAGATGTTCAGCGATTTATGGCCTAACCTTCAAATCGAAAATTCAGATTTTATCAGAACGACTCAGGAAAGGCATATAAAATGCGTTCAGAGTGTTCTGCAGAAGGTTTATGATAAAGGCGATATCTATTTTGGGGAGTATGGCGGTCATTATTGCTTCGGTTGTGAACGCTTTTATACTGAAAAAGAGCTAGTAGACGGAAAATGTCCTCAGCACGAAACAAAGCCTGAATATATTGCAGAAAAGAACTATTTTTTCAAAATGTCCAAATATCAGGACTGGCTCATTGAGCATATCAACTCCCACCCTGATTTTATACGTCCTGAAAGATATAAAAATGAAGTTTTAAGTCTTTTAAAATCAGGAGCTCTTGAAGATCTCTGCATCTCGCGTCCTAAGACAAGGCTTGAATGGGGAATAGAACTTCCTTTTGATTCCGACTATGTCACTTATGTCTGGTTTGATGCCCTTATCAACTATATTACAGCTCTTGAATATCCTGACGGTGAGAAGTTTAAAAAATTCTGGCCAGGTGTTAACCATCTGGTAGCAAAAGATATTCTTAAACCTCATGCTGTTTTCTGGCCTACAATGCTCAAAGCCGCAGAAATTGAACCTTATCAGCATCTTAATGTGCATGGATACTGGCTTATAAAAGACACCAAGATGTCTAAATCTTTGGGCAATGTAGTTGAACCTCTCGAAATGGCCCAGAAATATGGTGTAAATGCCTTCAGGTATTTTATATTGCGTGAAATGGTTTTCGGGAGCGACGCCAGTTTCTCTGAAGAAGCCCTAGTCGGAAGATTGAATGCTGACCTTGCCAATGATCTTGGCAATCTGTTCAGCCGTTCACTTTCAATGACCCATAAGTATTTTGAGGGAAAAGTTCCAACTCCCGGCGACAGCGGGGAAGAGGATGTTGAAATCAAAAAGCTTGGCCGCGAAAGTATGGCTGGTTTTCAACAGTGCTTTCTTGATGCCAAATTTTCTAGAGGTATAGAATCTCTCTGGAATCTGGTTAGAGGTTTGAACAAGTATATTGATTCCACGCAACCATGGACTCTTTATAAAAATGGGGAGACCTCAAGACTAGGCACAGTTATGTATGTTATGTTAGAGAATATGCGTAAGATTGCAGTTCACCTCTGGCCTGTAATGCCTGAAGCCAGTGAAAAGATGCTTGAGCAGCTCGGTATAGATTTTTGCTGTGAAAAAATTAATCTTGCTGCTGAAATTGATATCTGGGGTTTAATTGAACCCGGGACTGAGCTTGCAAGGTCTTCTAATTTATTCCCAAGAGTGGATCTTTCCGCTGCTGAAAAGCCGGAAAAACAAAAAACAGCTAAGAAAAATAAAAAAGCAGCAAAAGAAGAATCGGATGACGGTTTTGCTGATTTTACTGATTTTCAGAAGATAGATATGCGTGTTGGTACAGTTTTGTCTGTAAATAAACATCCTGATGCCGATAAACTTCTTCTTGTAAAAGTAGATATAGGAGAAGAATCACCCAGACAGGTAGTTGCCGGACTTGCTGAATTTTTTACACCTGAAGATCTGGAAGGACGTCAGGTTGTAATCGTTGCCAATTTAAAACCACGAAAGCTGCGTGGTGAAATGTCACAGGGAATGATTTTAGCTGTTCGTGATGGAGATAAAATGCAACTTATGACTCCAAGCTCTGATGTTAGCAATGGATGCAAAATTTCATAATTGCTTTTAAATAGTGTTCTTAAAGAGAAAGCCCTGAGACATATAATGCCTCAGGGCTTTCATTTTTATAACGATAAAGGCTTAAATTTTTTTCTTCCGGGGTTTCATGCCATCAGGAATATCAGCATCATTAATGACTATGGATACAATCCTTCCTCTACTTTCTTCCATATATTCCCGGTATTCCTGAAGTTCGTTTAATGTGGAAACCGTATCCTGTGTTGTTGCCCAAACTCCATAATATGATTTGAGCATGTCATACATCTTTTTCATTTCAATAAGGGTTTGACTGCAATATGAGTTACTTCCCTTATTAAGTAGTTCAATAGAGTTCCATCTGATTTGAGAGTTCATTTTTTACCTCTTGAATCAGATTATCTTGTTGCCCATAAATTGGCAATAATATGACTGAATGTGTAAAGTTAAGTTCAGGTGGTATGCTGGGTAGGTATTATAAGAGAATTTAAAGGGGAGTGTAGAAACTGTAGGGATTTATTAGATTTTATTGAAGCTGTGGCGGTGTCTGTGCCTTTTCTGGTAGCCGCATGATGGAATTGCCATAATTTTTGCGGCCATATCGTGTCCCAAAGCAACCTCAGTGTCTCTTACTAAAATTTTCATCCTACCATTGTTGCTTAAAATTTTAACAATGGTTCCAGGTATTAATCCCATAGATAGCAAGCAGCCCCGAGAGCATTTGCATCCGAGGAAGTCAGTCACTCTTACAAATGACCCTTCACAATATGAATCCAGCGGTCTGGCCGCAGTTGTTTCTGCAATTGTGTTCATTGGAGTTGAAAATTAATTTCAATTTTATCTTATGTCAACATTCAAGTTAATTATAGTTGAAATATGTGTGTTGCATATTTTGTATAATTATGACTCGTTGTGTATAAGAAAGCAAAGCAGGGGAGTAAAAATTATCAGTATAATTTTTTATTGTCCCATGCGGTATAAAATGCAAAAAAATAGCCCTAAATTGTTATTTTGAGCCATTTATGGGCTTGCTCATCGGAGCTTAATGATTTAGTAGTTTCTGTCTCTTCCACTTATCCTGACTTAAATTCAAACCCCGCTTGGTGGAGTTCATGCCTAAACGCACTGATATCAAAAAAATCATGCTTATCGGATCCGGGCCGATCGTTATTGGTCAAGCCTGCGAATTTGACTATTCCGGAACTCAGGCCCTTAAGGCCCTGAAAGAGGAAGGTTACGAAGTTATTCTTGTTAACTCAAATCCTGCAACTATTATGACTGACCCCGGTCTTGCCGATCGAACTTATATTGAACCGATCGAACCAGAGACCGTTACTCGTATTATTGAAAAAGAAAGACCTGATGCATTGCTGCCAACCCTAGGTGGCCAGACCGGACTTAATACGGCTCTTGCTGTTGATGAAGCAGGTGTGCTTGAAAAGTTCGGTGTAGAGCTTATCGGAGCTTCCGCTGATGTTATTCAAAAAGCAGAAAGCCGGGAACTGTTCCGTGCCGCAATGGAAAAAATTAACCTCAGGGTTCCTCATAGTGGAATCGCACGCAACATTGATGATGTTCGCTACTGGGGAAAGAAACTAAGTTTCCCGATTATTATTCGCCCCGCGTATACTCTTGGTGGCACTGGCGGTGGTGTTGCATATAATATGGAAGATCTTGAGAAAATCGCTTCTCAGGGAATCGCAGCCAGCATTCATAGCGAAGTCATGCTTGAAGAATCCATTCTCGGATGGAAAGAGTATGAACTCGAAGTAATGCGCGATAAAAAGGATAACTGCGTAATTATATGCTCAATTGAGAATATAGATCCTATGGGCGTTCACACCGGTGACTCCGTCACTGTGGCCCCAGCGCAGACCCTTACTGACGTCGAGTACCAGAAAATGCGTGATGCTTCACTTGCTATCATGCGTGAAATCGGTGTTGAAACCGGTGGCTCGAATGTTCAGTTTGCAATTAATCCGGCTAATGGGGACATGATGGTTATTGAAATGAACCCTCGTGTTTCACGTTCATCTGCTCTGGCCTCAAAGGCCACAGGTTTTCCCATCGCAAAAATAGCCGCGAAGCTTGCTGTCGGATACACTCTGGATGAAATACCGAACGATATTACCAGAGAAACCATGGCTTCTTTTGAGCCTACTATCGATTATTGTGTAATTAAAATACCTCGTTTTACATTTGAAAAATTCCCCGGAGCTGAAGACTATCTAACTACAGCCATGAAGAGTGTCGGAGAGACCATGGCTATAGGCAGAACTTTTAAAGAATGTCTGCAGAAGGGTCTACGTTCTCTTGAAGTGGGCATGCCCGGTTTTGGTAAGAATTTTGACAAATGTGATCTGACTAAAGAGGAACTTGCTCCAAAGCTTCGTAAACCTCATTCAAGCAGACTCTTTACTTTGAGAAAAGCTATCCTCTGTGGAATGACAGAAGAAGAGCTGTTTGAATACACATCAATTGATCCATGGTTCCTCAGACAGTTTATTGATCTTCTTGATTTTGAACAGAAGCTTAAATCTTTTGCTATTGAAAACGGATTGTTTTCAGATAGTCCAGAACTTCCCGGAATGCTTAGAAAAGCTAAGGAATACGGATATTCCGATATTCAGCTGGCAACGCTTTGGCGTGAGTCGGCTGCGGCTGTAAGAAGCTTCCGTAAAAGTCATAAAATTATTCCGGCATATTATCTTGTTGATACCTGTGCTGCTGAATTCGAAGCTCATACTCCTTATTTCTATTCAACCTATGAAAAAGGTTCTGAATCAAAGAGTATGGATGGACACAAGGTCATGATTCTAGGGGGAGGACCCAATAGAATCGGTCAGGGTATAGAATTTGACTACTGCTGCTGTCATTCCGCATTTGCTTTGAAAGAGATGGGTGTAAAGTCCATTATGGTAAACTCAAATCCGGAAACCGTTTCAACTGACTATGATACTTCAGACAGACTTTATTTTGAGCCGCTCACTTTTGAAGATGTCATGAATATCATTGAGTTTGAAGAGCCTGATGGAGTTATCATTCAGTTTGGAGGCCAGACTCCTTTGAATCTGGCAATTCCTTTGCTGCGTGCCGGAGTTACAATCCTTGGAACATCTCCTGACAGCATCGATAGAGCTGAAGACAGGGAACGTTTCAAAGCTCTGCTTAACAAACTTGGATTGAAGCAGCCGCCTAACGGCACAGCTCTCTCATTTGAAGATGCTAAAAAAGCTGCTGAAATACTTGGATATCCTCTCGTGCTGCGTCCTTCATACGTTCTCGGTGGACGTGGAATGGACATAGTTTACAGTGACGAAGAGTTCGAGTCTTACTTTAAGGAAGCTGTAGTCGTTTCTTCTGAGCATCCTGTTCTTGTGGATAAATTCCTTGAAAACGCCATTGAAGTTGATGTTGACGCTCTTTCAGATGGTACTGATACCTATGTTGCTGGAGTAATGGAGCATATTGAAGAAGCCGGAATTCATTCCGGTGATTCAGCCTGTGTTCTTCCTCCTCATACTTTGAGTCAGGAAATTGTAGACGAAATAGAGCGCCAGACAAAAGCTTTGGCAGTTGAATTGAATGTAATCGGACTGATGAATATTCAATTCGCGGTTAAGGATAATGAAATATATATTATTGAGGTTAATCCCAGAGCTTCAAGGACAGCTCCATTTGTCAGCAAGGCAACCGGAGTTCCTTTGGCAAAGCTTGCAACACGAGTTATGCTGGGAGAGAAAGTTAAAGATATAAAACCGTGGAGAATGCGCAAGCAGGGATATTATGCTGTTAAAGAAGCAGTATTTCCTTTTAACAGGTTCCCTGATGTGGATGTTATTTTAGGACCTGAAATGCGCTCTACCGGTGAAGTTATGGGTATTGACCGTAAGCCGGGCCTTGCTTATATGAAAGCCCAACTCGGTGGTGGTCAGAAATTGCCTCTTGAAGGAACAGTTTTTATTTCTGTTCAGGATAGGGATAAGAATTCAATTCTTCCTGCTGCAAGGATTTTTGCCAATCTCGGATTTAAGATACTGGCAACAGGCGGTACAGCAGACTACCTTATTGAAAACTGCGTTGAAACAACAAAGGTTTTGAAAGTTTATGAAGGACGTCCGAATGTTGTCGACCTGATTAAAAACTATGAAATTGATTTGTTGATTAATACGCCCTCAGGCAAAAAGACTGTGTCTGATTCAAAACAAATCAGGCAGACAGCTTTATTATACGGAATTCCATATACCACCACGGTAACCGGGGCTTCAGCCATGGCAATGGCTATCAAGGAGCACCGCGGGGCCGGGCTTGGTGTCGAAAGTATGCAGGAATACCATAATATGTAAAATCTTTCAGGGTCGGGCTTTGCCCGGCCCTGAAGTTTTTTTGGATAAGTTCGCGCTGTGTCTTTGATAAAAACCGGATTCTCCGGTCGCTTTTTCTCATTTTGAAGTTTAAAAGCGCTGGCGCAGCATCAAACCTGAAGAAACAGTTAGTTTTTGGATAAAAATAAATATAACAGTGTGTTAAAGTAGATGAGCATCCACTATGATGCCTTTTGCTTTTTCACAAAGCAGACTGAAATAAAGCGTTATTATTTAAAACGTGCTATTTCAGTTTTCTCTTTTTAATATTTTTTATATCCAATTGTCAGACAACACTGTTAACAAAATAGGTCTTTGCAAGAATTGACCAGTAGAGAACTTTTGATATGAAAAAAGAATATTGCGGATTGTTCGGTATTTCAGGGCATCCTGAAGCAGCCAGAATGACTTATTTCGGACTTTATGCCCTTCAGCACAGAGGTCAGGAATCTGCAGGTATTGTTACCTGGGACGGACAGACCATAAGAGAGCAGAAAGGTATGGGTCTTGTTGCAGATGTTTTTAACGAGAGACATCTTGGCAAAGAACTAAAGGGTGATACTGCCATTGGGCATATCCGCTATTCTACCACGGGTGCATCTCTAATCAGGAATGCGCAACCTTTTCTGGTAAGATTTGGAGATCTTCGTCTAGCTATAGCCCATAACGGGAATCTGGTGAATGTTAGAGAACTTCGTGAAGAACTTGAGGCGCAAGGTTCAATTTTCCAGACTACTATGGACAGTGAAGTATTTGTTCACCTTATTGCAAAAAATCTCAATGGCAATACTATAGAAGATGCCATAATGAAGGCTTGCAAAAAGGTTAAGGGGGCTTTTTCCCTCCTCATTCTCGCTAATGACAAACTCATAGCTTTGAAAGATCCTAACGGATTCAGACCGCTTGCTATAGGCAGACTTGGCGATAATTATGTTTTTGCTTCTGAAACATGTGCATTTGACTTGATTGAAGCAGAGCATTTACGCCCTGTAAATCCTGGTGAAATGGTTGTTATTGAGAATAACAGACTTAAATCATACACATATTGTGAAGCTGTCCCCAGAACACAGTGTATTTTTGAGTTGATTTATTTTGCACGTCCAGATTCCAGAGTTTTTGGTGAAGTTGTTTATGAAAGGCGTAAAAAAATGGGAGCTATTCTTTCTAAAGAAAAGCCTGTTGACGTTGATTATGTAATGCCTTTCCCTGATTCTGGAAACTATGCAGCCATAGGCTACTCGCAGGCTTCAGGAATACCACTTGAACTTGCCATGATCAGAAACCATTATGTTGGCAGAACATTCATTCAGCCTTCTCAGGATATGAGAGATTTTAGTGTCAGGGTTAAGCTTAATCCTGTACCAAGCATGATCAAAGGCAAAAAGATCATGATTATTGAAGATTCAATTGTACGCGGAACAACAACCCGTACCAGAATTAAAAAGCTTCGTGAAATGGGTGCTTCTGAAATTCATATGCGGGTAAGCTGCCCTGCCATACGGTACCCATGTTTTTATGGAATTGATTTTTCCTCAAAAGGGGAGCTTATTGCTGCCAATAACCATGAGGATGATATTGCCCGTTTCCTCGGTCTGGACTCTCTGCATTATTTGAGCATAGAAGGCCTGCTCAACTCTGTTGAAGATGGTGATTCATACTGTCTGGCATGCTTTAATGGTAAATATCCCATACCATGTCGTGGAGAGAACAAAATGTGCCTTGAAGATGAAAATAATTAGAGCTGAAAAATATGTCTGATCCTTTTGTTTGTGCACGGTGCGCCCGATTAGGGACGACCTGTTGTGAAATAACTACTGGATCAGAGGAACTGTGTTTTCCTTTATCAGATTATGAAAGGGAGCGTATTTTAAAATACGCTCCCGATAACGGCGGGTTTGCTTTAGAAGCTAATTCCGCCGTTTTTATTGAAAATCTGTATAAATTATTCCCTGATGAACGCAGAGATGTAAATTCTATCTTTCCCGCAGGCGAGTTTCATTACAGACTGGCGGTGAACGATAACGGAGCTTGCGTCTTTCTCGGATCAGAGGGATGTACTCTGGCTAGAGATATAAGACCCTTTTATTGCAGAATCTTCCCTTTTTGGGTTATTGGGAAGTCCATATCGGTTTTGGAGAGTTCAGATTGCCTCGCCCAGACAGAGAATAAGACTCCCGGAGGAATGATTCGTTCCGTATGTCTTGATCTAGAGGAAATCCTGAATATATATGGACAGCTTAGAACTGCATGGGGTTTTAAAAGCTATACATTTTGATAATAGTTTATTGTCTGCGGTGTAATAAAATCCGTTTTGAGTGTTATTGATGAAAAAAGGCTATAAGATTGCATTAATTACTTTACTGGTGCTCATGTTGCTCGGTGTAGGAACCATTGTAGGTGTCTATCAGTGGGCGGCAAGCGATTTGCCTGGATTTAAGAAAATCACAGATTATCGTCCTCCGCTGGTGACCACCGTCTACAGTCGCAATGACAAAGTGATGGGCTATTTTTACAAGGAGAAAAGATTTCTTGTAAAAATGGATGAAATGGCACCAATGCTCCCCAAAGCCTTTTTAGCTGCTGAGGATGCTTCTTTCTATGAGCATGACGGAGTTGATTTAAAGGCTATTTTCAGAGCATTCATGGCAAACCTTAAAAAAGGGTCTATTAAGCAGGGTGGTAGTACTATTACACAGCAGATTATCAAAAGACTGCTGTTAACTCCTGAAAAAAGCTATACACGTAAACTCAAGGAAGCTATCCTTTCCTTCCGCCTTGAACATTATCTTGAAAAAAATGAAATTTTAACAATATATTTAAACCATATATACCTTGGCGCAGGTTCTTATGGTGTTGAAGCCGCCGCGCGAACATATTTTGGCAAGCATGTTAATGAACTCACAATTGCGGAGTGTGCTCTGCTTGCCGGGCTGCCGCAGGCTCCCAGCCGTTATGACCCTTTAAGACATCCTGAAAGGGCAAAATCAAGACAGCTGTATGTTCTGGGACAGATGTATGAACGTGGCTGGATAAATAAAGATGAGTACAATAATGCGGTTGATCAGAAGCTTGAATATAAAAGCATGCCTGACCCTTCGTGGACAGTCGGTCCATATTATCTTGAAGAGGTCCGCCGCTGGTTAGTTGATAAATACGGTGAAGATGAAGTTTATACCGGTGGCCTCAAAGTATATACATCCTGCGATTTGAAACATCAGGAAGCAGCTGATGACGCTTTACGGCACGGACTTGAAGCATCAACCATGCGTCGTGGATGGCGCGGTCCCATAAAACAGCTGACTCCTGATCAGTACAGTGATTTTCTTGCCAAGGAGACATTAAGTGTCTCCGATCTTCTTCCGGGAAAATGGGTAAAAGTATTAGTTACCAGTGTTTCCAAGGGAAAAGCTGAAGTTAGTTTTAATACTTTTAAGGGGACTATCCCTGTAAAGAGTATGCGCTGGTGTCGTGAGCTTGATCCGTCCAAGTCTTGGGAAGATGTGAGACCTCAGTCCGATGCAACAAAAATTGTTAAAAAGGGTGACATTGTCTGGGCGGAAGTTGATGAAGCATTTTTTAAAGATGGTTCTAAAGTCAATTTCAATCAGGTTGATCCCGAAACAGATTCTTTAGATGGCTGCACTTTTGTGTTGAATCTTAGACAGCATCCGGTTGTTCAAGGCGCGATGGTTTCAATTGATCCCAAGACAGGTGAAGTTCTCGCTATGGTCGGAGGGTATTCCTTTACCGATAGCCAGTTTAATCGTGCCACTCAGGCAAAACGCCAGCCGGGTTCCGCTTTCAAGCCTATAGTCTATTCAACAGCCATGGATAACGGTTTTACACCTGCCAGTATAATGCTTGATGCACCTTTTGTTTACACTAATATGGATCAGGGTAAGCTCTGGAAACCTCAGAACTTTGAGGGTGTATTTTATGGTCCGACATTGTTGCGTACTGCCCTTGTAAAATCCAGAAACCTTGTGACTATCAGGTTGGCTCAGAAAATAGGTATTTCAAAAATTATCGAAAGAGCTAAAACTCTGGGGCTTGAAACTGATTTTCCCAACGACTTGTCAGTTGCTTTGGGTTCTGCCTCTGTTTCGCCTTTAAATTTGTGTGAAGCATACACTGCTTTTGCCCGTGGCGGATCAACCGTACAGCCAAGATTGATTCTTAAAGTTTCAAGTCCATGGGATGAAATAATGTATGAGTCCAAACCTGAAATCAAAGATGCCATAAGCCCGCAGACAGCCTATATTATGTGTGATTTGATGAAACAGGTTGTTCAGTCCGGAACCGGGTGGAGAGCTAAAGTCCTTAAACGGCCGATAGCTGGTAAGACCGGTACTTCAAATAATGAACATGATGCATGGTTTATGGGATTTACCCCATATCTGCTGACTGGTGTTTTCGTAGGCTTTGACCAGATATCACCAATGGGTAAGTGGGAAACAGGCTCAAGGGCAGCAAGTCCCATTTTCGTGGAATATCGTAAAAAGGTTGAAAAAGATTATCCATACACTGATTTTCAGCAGCCGGAAGGCATTGTAATAGCTAAAATTGATGCTAAAACCGGGCTTCTTGCGTCCTCGAATTCAGAGAAATATTATTATCTGCCATTCAAGGAAGGAACTGAACCAACCCGGACAGCTTCTTCTTCCGGTGCAGCCGCAGAAGATGGCGGCGGATCAAGTGAAGATTTGTTTAAGCAGACATTCTAATAAAACTTAATATCTACATAAGAAGCCGATCCGTATGTATACAGGTCGGCTTTTTATTTTCTGTGTTTAATAAAGCAAAAAGCGGAGCTTCCTGATTGGGATGCTCCGCTTTTTAATTTTAGGCAATATCCGATTTAGCTCGGGTATTCTGAAACTCCGCCGTGTGCAGCAGACCACTCAACCGGATTATGAAGGAATTTTTCAACTTCATCCAGTGAACGGGTGTCAAAATAACTTTCTTTCTTACATACATTGAGGATGTCCCACCATGTTGCCAGAGCGAGCATTTCAAGGCCTACGTTTGCAAGAACTTCTTTTGTCTTAGGGAATATTCCATAATGGAAGAGTACAAAAGTGTGAGTTACTTCTGCACCTGCGTTACGCAGAGCCTGTGCAAACTTAATTTTGCTGCGACCATCTGTTGTGAGGTCTTCAACCAGCAGAACTCTGGAGCCTTCCGGGAAGTTACCTTCAATCTGGGCATCTCTTCCGAATCCTTTAGGTTTTTTACGAACATACTGCATAGGAAGCATAAGACGGTCGGAAAGCCATGCGGCAAAAGGAATTCCTGCTGTTTCTCCACCGGCTACGCAATCAATGCTTTCAAATCCTACCTCACGCATGATGATGGAGGCTCCAAAATCCATGAGTGTCTGACGAACACGAGGAAAAGAAATCAGTTTACGGCAATCGATGTAAACCGGGCTGGCCCAGCCGGAGGTAAATTTAAAAGGTTCATCTGCACGGAAGTGAACGGCTTCGACTTCCACGAGCATCTTCGCGGTAAGTTCCGCTATCAGTTCCTTGTCTGGAAAACTTGTGGGAAACATTATATTCTCCTTTTTGTTTTGACAGTGTCGCTGACGTTTCAGGATTGTCTTTCTGTTTTATCTTATGGTTAAAAAAAAACTCAAACCAAGTTGGCAAAACCAGCTTGCTTGAGTCTTTTATAAACGGTAAATTTACCGGGCATCTTCAATTTCATTTTTTTCGAATCTATTGTTATAATTACTGCCCGCTATCTCCCAATATAGGGGGACATCTGGCTTAAACGAACGTATATTGTCTTTTCCCTGCATAATTGACAAGTCTTTTTCAATAGGTTTTTCTTTTTTTATTAGTATTAGTGATTCTTCAGACGGAGCAAAACCATAAAATGAAGCCCCGTTGAGGGATGTAAATTTTTCAAGCTGATCGATTTTGTTATTTTCAGCAAAAATTTGTGTAACGTATTCAATTGAGTTTGGAGCGTTAAATATTCCTCCTGCCGCTTTGTCTTTAAGTTTGTTTTTTTCAAAGTGCGGAGCAGAATCAGAGCCGAAGAAGAAATGATCATCTCCCGATGTTGCGGCATCAACAATTGCCTTTCTGTCGGTTTCTTTTTTTACGACAGGCAGACAGTAATTAAACATTCTCAATCCGCCTTTAAATAGATCATTACGGGTCAGAAGCATGTGATGTGGAGTGATTGTTGAAAATGTCGGACCATCTTTCTCCAGTACATAATCAACCCCTTCTTTTGAACTCAAGTGCTCAAAGACTATTTTCAATTCAGGAAATTTTTTTCTTATGGGGATTAAGACCTGTTCAATAAATACTTTTTCTCTATCAAAAATATCAACCTCGGGATTTGTCACTTCCCCGTGAATGGATAGGGGGATACCGTGAATTTCCATTTTTTCAAGAACTGAGTAGATATTTTTTATGGAAGTAACGCCATTCTCAGAATTAGTTGTCGCTCCTGCAGGGTAGAGCTTGGCGGCAATGAAAACCTGATCCATGAATCCCTTAACCAGTTCATGTGGAGAAGTTGAATCAGTGAGGTAGCAGGTCATTAATGGAGTAAAATTATTTTTGTCAGGTATGGATTCAACTATTTTTTTTCTATATTCTACAGCCTGTTTTACTGATGTAATCGGTGGAGTAAGATTCGGCATAACCATAGCCCTGCCATAAGCCCTTGCTGTGGCAGGTAGTACAGCCTTCATTGTTTCGCCGTCCCTAAGATGCAGATGCCAGTCGTCTGGTCTTAATATTTTTACTTTATTCATCTTTGAAATCCATAACTACATTTAAAAGGACTGAAACTCCGCTGATGAAGTCATCCATATCCATGTCTTCATCGGGATTGTGTGATCCGTTATAGTTGCGCACAAAGATCATTCCTGATGGTATCCCGGCATTGGCAAAAACTGAAGCATCATGTCCGGCTCCGCTGGGGATGGCTTCCACCGGGAGATTTTCTTTTACACATGCTGCCTTAATCAGTTCTATAATATTTTCATCAAGTATTGCCGGTGATGTTCTTACAGGCTCATCAAAAATAAAGTCTACTTTCCGTTCATGCTTAATTGTGGTGCATTCTGAATGTATCAATGCTTCCAGGGCTGTCAGAGTCTGTTCATACTGGCTTCGGGCTTCAAAACTGAAAGTTACTTCTCCAGGAATACGTGTTAAGGCGTGATTCTCTTTATTTGTAGCCAGCATTCCGGTGGTAAGGACCAAATCTCCACCATGCTCAAGAATTGTTGTCCAATGGTCATCAATTCTGGTTATAAGGTCTGAAAATGCAAAAACAGCATCATGTCTCAGCCAGCGGGGGACAGCTCCGGAATGACCTGCTTCACCTATGCATTGAATTTTTCTATGGCGGAAATTGCCTCTAATCCCGGTTACTGCAGCTACAGGGAGTTCTCTTGCTACCAGCACTGGTCCTTGTTCTATGTGCAGTTCAAGATATGCTGCAATTTTTGATAAATCCACCAGAGGATTGTTTTGTTTTATTCTTTTTACATCGGCACCGCATAACTTCATTTGTTCATGCAATGTTTTGCCATTATTGCGGTGTGTTAATTCCAACTCAGATTCTTTAAGAACTCCGAGGATAGCTTTTGCTCCAAGATAGCAGGCTCCGAACCATGCACTTTCTTCACCGCGAAGGGCCATGACTTTAAGCGGGAACTCTGTTGAGAGTCCGCTACGCTTCATTTCAATCAGGCATAAAAGTCCTGCTATGACCCCGGCTGAACCGTCATAGTTACCGCCTTGGGGAACTGAATCCAGATGAGAGCCTATGATGATATGCTTTTGATCTTCAGTAACAGGTTCAAGCTCTATTACAAGGTTTGCAGCTTTGTCCCTATATGCATGCAAGCCCTCTCTAAGGGCGTAATCTTCAATGAAGTCCATAGCCATGTTTTCTCCGGCTCCATAGGACTCTCTGGTTACACCAAGTTTATCTTTGCTTATTGAGTGGAGATGACTGAATAACTGTTCAGCTTCATTTCTCAGATGAATGAGGCTTGCAGGAGATTTTGTAGCTAAACCTGAAATCAAATTGTCCGCCTTTGCAGATGAATAGTTGTTAAATGGGATTGTACTCATTTTAAGAACCTATCCTGCTATTAAAGACGGCAGAAAAGTTGCCAGACCGGGGACATAGGTCACCAGTAACAGAACAAGTATATTAATAAACAGGAACGGCCAAACTCCATTTATGATGGACATTACGGGCATTTCAAGAGTTGATGAAGCAACAAAGATATCAAGCCCGAATGGAGGAGTTATCATGCCGATACAGATGTTCAGACAGACAATTTCTCCAAAGTGAATCGGGTCAATGCCCATTGAAAGAGCCACGGGAAAAAGTGGTGGAACAAGAATCAGCTGGGCTGAGTTCGGATCAAGAAACATTCCGGCAATAAAAAATACAATGTTTATTATGATCAGAAATGTTATCGGACCAGCCTGAATATCAGTCAGAAAGTTTGTTATGAGGCTTGGAACCTGAGCCAGAGTTACAAAATATGAAATAATGCTTCCAACTCCGAGAAGGACAAAAATAATTGTCGTTGAAATGGCAGCCTTTTCGGTAATATTAAATAATCTTGAAAGTGAAAGATTCTTATAAATAAAGGCCTCAACAAAAATTGCGTAGACAACTGATATCGCGGCCGCTTCAGTTGGAGTGAACAGACCGCTGTATATTCCACCGAGAATTATTACCGGTAATCCCAAAGCCCATGCCGCAGCCTTGAATACACCAAAAAACGGGGCAGTATTTTTTTCTCCCCGCCCGACTCCTTTACGCAGACTCTCTATGAGAACCAGTACGGAAAAAGCCAGACCAAGTGTTATTCCGACTCCAAGTCCACCGATAAAAAGGCCGGTTATGGATGTTCCGGTCATCCAGCCATAGATGATAAGAGTGATGCTTGGAGGAATCAGCAGTGCTGTTTCTGCACTAGAAACAATCATTCCAAGGCTGAATTTTTCACTGAAACCGGTGTTTCTAAGTTCAGGATACATGAGTTTACCCATGGCAGCGACTGTTGCTGGAGCTGAACCTGAAACTGAACCAAAAGCCATTGATCCGAAAATTGTTGTATGTCCGATTCCGCCTAGTCTATGCCCTACAAAGTATTTTATGAGCTCAGTCAGTCTTTTAGCTATCTGACCGGAGGCCATAAGCTCTGCGGCAAAAATAAAAAATGGAATAGCAAGCAGGGTGGAAAAGTTAATTCCACCGATCAACTTCTGAATAAGAATCGGATCAGGGATACGTGAGAATAAAAATGTCTTTGTAAGGAAGGCCGGTACTCCGAGAACTAGAAGCATCTCGAAACCCATGACAAGCATTACAAGTGCGCACAGAATTATTAAAATTGTCATTTAAAGTGCTCCGAATATTATGAATCAGCTGCCAGCACAGGGCGGTCGTGTCTATTGTTTATACCTGTAAGTTCCAGAAGATAGCGAATAGCGAGAAGGATAAAACCAACGGCTGGTGCAACATATAGCCAGTACATCGGTATTCCCAGAGTGGGGCTGAGTTGTCCTGTTCTGGAGACAAATTTAACAAGTTCAAATGCCAGATAAGTAAAGTAGATACTGAAGATAAGCCCTACCAGATTAATTAAAGCTCCTACGGTGTAGCGTATTCTTGGTGTTAATTTTTCAAAAATGGTAGTGACTGCAACATGTCTGCCGCGCTCCAGTGCGAGTCCTAAAGCCAGAAAAACCGCCCAGACCATTAAGATTCTGGTGGCTTCATCAATCCATGCAAAAGTACTTGAGTACGCAGGAAAAAGTTCACGGACAATAACATTGAATGTATAAAGACCAACCATGATAAGATTAATCGATATAATAAGAATTCTTTCTATAATTCTTATGATTGAAAGCAGGGTGGTCGCAAAAGTTGTCATCTCTAATCTCCAAAATAAAAATGCTGGGGGATGTTGCTCCCCCAGCAAAACAACCTGTAATTATTTCATGATACGGTTATATTCTTCTTCGTAAATCTTAACCAGTTTTTTGCCTTCCTGACCGGCAAAACTGAGATAAGCTGCTTTTGTCTTGGGGTACATAAGGCTACGCATTTTTTCACGTTCAGTATCACTGAGATAGCTGACTTTTACTCCTGCTTTTTTAATTACTTCAAGAGCATCCTTTTGAGCCTGTTCTTTGTTTACCTCTACTCCGGGCATTACTTCCGCAAAAGTTTTAACAATGGTCTCCTGATATTTTTCAGGGAGGCTGTTCCACCATGCCGGGTTGAAGAGGATATAATCTTCCATTGCTCCATGATCGGAAACAAGCAGATATTTTTGAACTTCATAGAATTTCATACGCTGAATTGTATCCAGAGGATTTTCTTCACCGTCGACAACTCCATTCTGCAATGCCGTGTAAAGTTCTCCGAATGGAAGGGCTATTGCAGAAGCTCCTACAGCATTAAATTGTTCGATGAGGATTTTTGAATCCATAACACGAAAACGCTGTCCTTTAAAATCTGCAATGGAAGCTATAGGCTTGTTTGAGGTAAAGCTTTTACGTCCGTCAGGCCATGTGGCAATAGCTTTGAATCCACGGGAATCGAAAGTCTTCAGAATTGTTTTACCGAATTTACCCTGACGGAGTTCCTGAGCTTTTTTGCGGTCAGCTGGAAAAATAAATGGAATATCTACTATTGATACAGCCGGATTAAAGCCGCCAAGGAAGGATGCAGCTGAAACTGTGCCTTCGATAGTTCCAAACTGAACCCCTTCATTCAGCTCACGCTGGTTGCCCAGCTGGCCGGAAGGAAAAATCTGAAATTCAACATTACCGTCGGTACGTTCTTTAACCAGTTTAGCTACTTTGAGCAGTCCCTGATGACGTGGCATCAGAGGAGATTCAATGTGACCGATACGGGCTGTGAATTGAGCGGCCTGTGAAAAGGAAGCTCCTACAAAAGTCAGGCATAGGGAAATTAAAAAAATAAATACCGAAATACGTTTGGCTCTTTTCATATAGAGGACCTCCTTATCTACCAAAATCAATTTCGTTTCAAAAAAATTGAAAAAAAGATGATTCTTTGTCAAGAAAAATCTCATTTTTTACACAATGAAAAAAATAGTTCACAAAAATGAGAATTTAAGTAAATATGAGTTACATATTTGATAAATTAGTCATTAATGATTTATAAGATCTTGAAAACATAATTTATATTGGAGTTGAAATGTCTGAAATCTGCCCTCTGGAGATAGGACAGCGCCTTAAAGCTTTTAGACTCGGAAGTGGTTATAGTGCTGAAGAAGTCGCTGAAAAAATAGGAATTTCAAGAGCTGCTCTATATCGATATGAAAAAGGTGATCCTCCAAAGCTAGAGACTCTCGAAAAAATTGCTGCATTGCTTAATGTTTCACTTACGTCACTCATGGGCGTCGGCGTTGAGTATGTTGCGTCTGCCGTTAGTTTTTTTGAGAGGATGCGTCAGGCTGAAGCTGATTCCGAACATCTTTTTATAATGTTCGGGCCGTTATCATACCTGTTGACCACTGATGAATTTGATGAGTTGTTGCCGATAGTAATACGGGAAGGGCTTCCAAGCGAACTGCCTGACCGCGAAAAGGCTGAAAGAAGCGTAGATGAAATTATTTCAATTCTACTGGAACGGAAAAAAAATTATCGTAAGCGCAAACCAAGTATCGTCAGTCTTATTTCAGCAATCGAGCTTGAACGCTTTTTGCGAAATGGATTTATTGGAACTTATGATCTTCCGCCGGAAGTAATGGAAGCCAGAAAAGGTGTAGCTAGGAGAGAGGCTGAAAATGCCCTTGAAATATTGGAAAAGCAGCCGATTGGAGTCCAGATAGGCATTTTAGTCGATTCTATCCCAAGTACAAATTTTCAAATTTTCAGGCAGCCCGGGCGTTCTCTGCTGGGTATCAGTCCGTTCAAGCTTGGGGAATTTCCTAACGTACGTCTTGGAGTTGCAATGCTGACTTCTGCGCCGGAAGCTTTAAGCCTGCATGAGAAGATGGTAAGTGAACTGTGGATGCGTTCCTTAAAGGGGCCGGAAGCCGCAGCTTTTCTGCGTAAAATGATTGATGAAACCAAATAATAATTTTTAGAGAGGGTTGTATGCCTTTTTGTAGAATTGAAACAAATTTAAATATCACAGATGACAGCAAAGAAAATCTTGCCAGTACAGTTTCTGAAATTGTTGCAACAGCTCTGGCAAAGCCTGAAGCACGGGTAATGGTTCTTGTTGCCGATAAGATGACCATGAGCTTTGGAGCTACCGCCACACCTACGGCATTGGTAACTCTTGGAAGTATTGGTCTTTCTAAAGAGCAGCGTTGTGACCTCTCAGAGAAAATATGCAGCCTTCTCGATATAAATTACGGTATTTCAGGAAAAAGAGTTTATATTGATTTTAGAGATCTCGAACGGTCAAATGTTGGGTGGGACGGAAGTACTTTTTAGAAATAAGAAAGCCGCATGTTTGATTCATGCGGCTTTCTGTATCTAATTTGTTTAATAAAGGGTAAGATCCCAATTGAATGTACTTATCCTTTGAGGTTCCGGTACTGCTTTTGGCCATGATTCCTGTATTTCAAGGAACATTGAATATCCAGCTTTTTCCAGAGTTCTGCGTTCCTTGCTCAGATCAAGAGGCCATCCTGGAAAAATCCAGTAGTTTTGGTCATATTTACGAACCCAGCAGATTTCTTTTTTACGGCTGTAGAGCGGGCTCATCATGGGTGTTTCTTCAGCAATGATCCTTGAAATTCCAAGCGGCCACATTCCTTTAAGGACAACTCCGAGAGGTAGAGGGCTGTTTGAAGGCAAATTGATAAAATCGTCTTTTGCAAGCTCAGGACAGACAAATGCCGAACTGAAACCGAGATCTTTGAGTTTCTGGACAGCAAGAGCATTTGAAACGTTGCAGAATGGACCTGCGTGAAAGCGCAGTTCTTTAGAGTTCTTTTTAAATAAAGACATCTGCCACGGAGCATTAAGGACAAAATCTTTTGCGCCTAAATCTATTGTCGCCGAGATAAGGTCTGACCATTGTTCTTCTTCGTCCGGCCAGATTACAGGCGGAAGGTGCCACCAGTTTTTGCTGACTGAATGACGTGGAGTTCTTTCAAGTGCATTTTTAGAGAGCCATACAGATGTCCCGAATCTGTTTTTCCCTTTTGGCGGATTGCGCATGAGGAACATGTCCATTGTCTTATCAGAGCTATGAAACGGGCGAGGCATATCAGGGTTGAAGCTGCTGGAAGTTGTTTTTTCTTCGCTTACCTGTTTCAATTCTTTGTCCAGCTCGTTGATTGCTGTAACAAGACCCTGTTCGCGTCTGTCTATCAGGAAGATTTTAGTTCCGGAGTATATTTTACCTTTGCCTCCGGGAATATCAACACGTCCTTTTTTAGGAACAAATCTCCTGATCCGCATAGTTCTGTGACCGGGTTGATCCTGATAACCGACACGGAGAAAGTCTCCCGGCAGGAGCTCCTGACGTGTTGTGAAAAAGGCGTTTTTACCCTGCTTGCTGATGCCGATCAGCATACCTGAACCGGTTTCATTTCCCGGTTCCAGTGGCGTGAATGGACGCTGCGGGAGAAAAATTGAGTGTGATGAAGGTCTGCCTAGTGCCAGATCAAGTAATTCCAGAGCATTTTTACGTGTCTGGGCATTATTCGGTTCATCGCGGAGCATGCGGTAAGCTGTTACTGCATAATAAACGTAATGGGGACCTTTTTTACGGCCTTCAATTTTCCATGAGTTGACTTGTGGAACAGAAAGCATTGGTTTTGTCAGGACATCGAGGCTGAGATCAAGACATGAGAAAAGTCTTTTGGGATCGTCTTTTCGTCCTGAACCACCGTAAAGACGGCGACAAGGCTGAACACAGCGTCCACGGAGACCGCTTTTTCCGCCATGATACGAACTCCAGTAGCAGCGTCCTGACACACAGTAACACAGGGCTCCGTGAATAAAGAGTTCAAGTGACATGCCCTCAGGGCATGATTCAGCCATTTGTTTGGCTTCGTCCAGATTGAGTTCACGGGGAATAACAACTCTGTTGATCCCCAGTTCAGCGGCGGTTTTCAATGCCTCAGGATGTGTAGCGTTGGCAAGTGTTGATAAATGCAATTCACCTTCATAGCCAACCTGACGGGCGAGTGAGATCATTGCAAGATCCTGAAAGATTATTCCTTCAGGTTTTATATGCCTTGCAACACGGTCAAGCAGGCGTCCGGCGGCTTGAATATCTCCTGGTTTAAGCAGGGTGTTCATGGCTATATATGTTTTAACACCTTTTTCTCTGCCAAGGGAGGCAAGGGCAGACAATTCGCTGATAGAGAAGTTATCTGCTTCCATTCGTGCGGAAAAATGTTTAAGTCCGCAGTATACTGCATCGGCACCGGCAGCAATTGCTGCTAAAAAACATGCTTTATCACCGGCAGGTGCTAGAATTTCTGGTTTGTGTTTTGTCATTTTGATCACGCTTTGCCGCTTTTTATGCGGACAGCAAAATTAAACAGGATTTAAATTTATGAGTTCTGATAACTGCAAGGCTGTTAAAGTCCTTAGTATTAGACAGCTTGGTAAATCCTCACCCGGTGAGGAAATAGCTGAACTTCGCCTCGAACATCCGGGCTGGAAAAGCTGGCGCGCCGGACAGTTTGTAATGATCCGTCCTTTATCATGGCCTCTGGATCTCATTTGGGGCAGACCTTTTTCCATCTGTAAAGGGGATGGTGATAGCCTTACCATCCTTTTTCAGGTTGTAGGCCGCGGCACATCACGTCTGCTCGAATTGCAGAAAGGAGAAGCCGTGTCAATGTGGGGTCCTCTGGGAAATTTCTTTTCCAAGCCTGCAGACCGTCCGGTTTTGATGCTTGCAGGGGGAATGGGAATAGCTCCCTTTTGCGGATATGTCGACACCCATCCTGAGCCTGAAAATCTGAAACTATTCTTTGCACATCGGCTGCCTCTTGAAAACTATCCGTATGCAGAAATTCAGAAAAAAGTTGAAACTGAAGCTTTCAAAGAGAATAAAGTTGAGGATATTCAGCTTATTATCACAAAAATTAAAGCTTTAGTTGAAGAATTTTCTAAGAAAAATGGACTTGTCGTCGCATGCGGACCAACACCTTTTCTCAAAACAGTTCAGGCGGCTGCAAATGAATTTGGCTGTGAAGCTGAACTTTCTCTGGAAAATCGCATGGCTTGCGGTGTTGGAGCCTGCCTTGGGTGTGTGACCAGAGAAAATGATGGGCATCATACTCAGGTCTGTACCACTGGTCCTGTTTTTAAAGCTGATGCAATCAGTCTGGAGGAATAGTTATGGATATGTCAGTTGATTTTGCCGGGCTGAAATTAAAAAATCCGATTTTAACAGCTTCAGGAACTTTTGGTTTCGGTCTTGAATTTAAAAGATTCGGGGAGTTGGAAAAACTTGGTGGAATAATCGTTAAAGGACTCTCCATAAAGCCGAGGGAAGGGAATCCCATGCCGAGGCTTGCCGAAACTCCATGCGGGATGCTCAACGCAATTGGTATTCAGAATCCCGGGGTTGAAGCTTTCCTCAAGAGCAAGCTTCCCAAGCTTCCTGTTAAAGATCTGCCTGTTTTGGCAAATTTATATGCTACTGATGCTCAGGAATTTGGAGAACTCGCCGGAATGCTTGCTGAAGAAGAGGGAGTAGCTGCTCTTGAAGTGAACGTATCCTGCCCTAATGTTAAAGAGGGTGGAATTGCTTTTGGCCAAGACCCTGCACAGATTACCAAGGTCGCAAAAGCAGTTAAGAAAAATTCCGGCAAAAAACCTGTAATTATAAAACTTTCACCAAATGTAACCGATATCACCGTATGTGCTAAAGCCGCTGAAGATGGCGGGGCAGACGGACTTTCTCTTATCAATACTTTATCCGGTATGGCTGTTGATATAAAAAGTCGTAAACCCAGACTTGCCAATGTTATTGGCGGTCTGTCAGGACCGGCTGTAAAACCTGTGGCCTTGCGCTGTGTTCATCAGGTCGTAAACGCTGTTGATCTACCAGTAATGGGTCTCGGCGGTATTACCACTGCTGAAGATGCGGCTGAATTCCTGCTGGTAGGAGCAAAAGCTGTTCAAATAGGAACTGCTAACTTTATCAGCCCGGATACAGCATTCAAGATAGTGGAAGAACTGCCCGGAGTTTTAAAAGCTGCCGGAGCAAAATCTCTTGAAGAATTTACCGGTAGCCTGATTTTGCCTGAATAGTTTTATTTTATTTAAAATAATTGGAAAAATAGAAAAAAAACTTGCAAAGTATGATTTGATTAGCTAAACACTGTTTCACCCAATGCGGAGAGGTGTCCGAGTCTGGCTTAAGGAGCACGCCTGGAAAGCGTGTTTAGTTAACGCTAACGGAGGTTCAAATCCTCTCCTCTCCGCCAGAGAGATAGTTAATCCCCCTGTAACCAAGGTTACAGGGGGATTTTTTATTTTATAAATTGATGCTGTATTTAATCTTTATGCTATTGCCCAAGCATCACTCCACAATATTAAATGTTGAATAATAATATTTTTACATACAATTGGATTTAAATTTATAATTAAAGTATGGTTCCTTAGTCCTTCTTTTCTGTAACCTGCTAACTTAAATTTAGAAGTGGAGCCGACTATGAAAAAAAGTTTAAATATTTTGCATTTTTTTATTTTATTTTCATTACTTCTACTTTCTCCAGATTTTTCTTATGCCGGTCATGATTTAACTGTTTCTGATGATTGTCCATGCGCACATTCAATTAACGAAATGGTTAAAGCCTATAATAACAACAAAACATTTAAGATGCTTGTTGATAAGGCTTTTAAAAATATGAAAAATACTCCTGCAAGTTATCGGAAAGACGGGAATCCGTGGCTCGGAAAATCTTTTGATGATCTAATTCCATTTTTTGAAAAGTGGTGCACGTTTCTTCCTGAAGCACAGGGAAGCTCTGATAATGGTCTAAAATATATAGAACAAATGGATCTATTCGCCTACCGAAACCCTCTTGGCAGCGCTGTTTTTCAGACTTCACCGGGGCTAGAGTTATTTGATAATTTTTCTGCTGAACGCGGACAATTTTTAAATAGTAAGAAATCAACTAAATATGTTTCTGAGTGGCTGTCTGATGTCCGTATTGAAAAGGATCAATATTATCTGCCTGATCCTGATGCCAAGGATGGTGGTTTCAAATCATATAATCAGTTCTTTTCACGTAGATTTAAAAATATTGAAGAGGCCAGACCTCAAACAATGCCTGAACGTGATTATATTATTTCAGCCCCGACTGATGCTATTGTGAACACAATACCAGCTGAAATTATCGATGAAAATACTTTGATTCCCACCAAAGGAACACAGAAGCTCAATATCAGAGAAATGCTCGCTAATTCAAAATATTGGAAAAATTTTGTTGGTGGTACAGCTATGTCATGCATACTCATGCCTAATACATACCATCATTACCATGCTCCTGTAGGCGGAAAGGTGATTGAGACCAGATTGATCAAGGGGTCTCTTCTGGGGATGAAGGACTTCCCTGAGTTTGTTCCTACAAACGGAAATGTGGGATATCACGGAGCCAGTTTCGGAGCATTTGAAAGTTACCAGCGTGGATATTTTATAATTGATACTGGTAAATACGGTCTGGTTGGTGTTGTTCCCGTGGGATTAAGCACTGTCGGGTCTGTAGTTTTTGAAAAGAAGTTTCTGCAATCAGATAAACCTGTGGAAGTTAAACGCGGTGAAGAATTAGGCCACTTTCTTTATGGCCGATCTTTGGTAATTCTATTCTTTGAACCTAACAGGTATAAATCCGGTGCGATTAAAGTTCGACTCGGTAATCAGATAGGAATATTTGATACAGATTCAAATAATTAATTATAATTTAGAATTTTAGACAGATATCCAAAGGTCGCGCGATAATTTAGTTATTGCGCGGCCTTTGTCTCATTTTTGAGGTGGTTGACGCTTAGAAGGTTCCATTTTTTAATTATGGCGAAAAGAATCAAGTGATAGCCCGTGCCTTCTTATATGAGCATAAAGTGTAACTCTGGATATACCCATTTCTTTTGCCGCGGCTTGGACATTTCCTCTATTTGTGTGCAGGGCATCAAACAGGCGTTGTTTTTCAACGGATGATTTACCCTTTGTGACTTCATTCTTAGTAATTGAAGAATCCTGAAAATTGAACGGGGGTGGAGTGGACATATCCGGTTGTTGCAGCTCTGGAAGTAGGTCTTCTTTGCTTATCCATGGCCCGTCCGCCATAACGGCTGTCCGTTCCACAATATTTTCCAGCTCTCTTACATTACCGGGCCAGTTATAGTTTTCCAGCCTGCTCATAGCATCAGCCGTAAATCCGCTTAGTTTTTTGCCAAGATATCCGGCCATTTTTTTCAGGAAGAAATTCGAAAGTATGCTGATATCGCTTCTACGTTGTCTTAATGCTGGGACTTTAATTACAAGTACATTGAGTCTGTAGTATAAATCGTGACGGAATGTTCCATTGGCAACGTGTTTTGCCAGATCACGATGAGTAGCCGCTATCACTCGAACATCAACTTTTCTTGACCTTTTACCACCTACTCTGGTTACTTCTCCTTCCTGAAGGACTCTCAAAAGATTGGCCTGAGCTGCGAGTGGCATATCCCCTATTTCGTCAAGAAAAAGGGTTCCACCATCAGCCAGTTCAAATTTACCCGGGGCTCCCTGACGGGATGCTCCTGTGAACGATCCTGATTCATATCCAAAAAGTTCACTCTGAACTAAGTCCCTTGGAATTGCTCCGCAGTTGATAACAATAAAAGGGTGTTTTTTTCTGGGACTGGTATTGTGTATGGCCTGAGCAAAAAGTTCTTTACCAACGCCGCTTTCTCCTAAAATTAGCGTTGTCATGGAGTTGGAGCTGGCCTTTTTAGCCATATTGATCGATTGCATGGTCGAGTCAGCTTTTCCAAGTATATCGGAAAAATTATAGATGGCTTTGGCTCGCGTCATTCTGTTTGTGAGCTGGTTGACCCTTTGGCTTTCTCTTAGCGTAAGGCATACTCCACCTTCAGGAACCGGGGAAGATGAGTAAAGGCATTGAAGTGAAGTTCCATCAGTCAGTTGCATCGAACATTCATTATCCCTTACCTGTATATCAGTATCCGGGAAGCGGTCTCTATCCAGCGGTTTGGCGATGTCGGTGAGAGGTCTGCCACTGATGTCTTCTGTTACATGAAACATCTCTTTAGCATAGCTGTTCATCATCCTGATACAGCCGAAATTATCCAGCACAACAACAGCCTCACCAAGAATATCCATTATTGTTCTGGTCTCCTGCAGTAATTGTTTAAGAAGCATTTGCTCTGTTACGGCTTTAGCTGCAGAAATAACCAGCCCGAATGCATGATGATTAAAGCTGTTCCTCTTCATAGTCATGGAAAGAGTCCCGACTAATTCATTTTTATGATCGAAAATGGGAGCTGCGGAGCATGACCAGCTGTCAAAGTATGAGTTGTAATGTTCACACCCAAGTATACAGGTTGCCTGCTTTTCAACACGGCATATTCCCATTGCGGTGGTTCCTTCTATAGCTTCTCCGCTGACGAGACCTTGTAGAGAATCAGCTGTTCCTCGTCCGAACTCAAGCCCGTCACCAAGTGTATGCAGGTAGATTCCTTGGGCTTCAGTAAGTATAACACAATTATTGGTAGGGTGGATATTATTCAGCAGCTCTTCCATAATTGGTTTTGCTGTTGAAAGTAAAAAATCGTTTTTTTGCAGAATTCTCTGCATTTCTGTGTTGCTTAAGTGTACAGAAGGAAGACCTGAAATAGGGGCATTGCCAAGGCGTGAGCGGTTCCATGAGCGAAGGACATGCGGTCTTATAAGTGATGGATCAACTTCTTTGCCTAAATGAAATGAGGTTCTGGCTTCATGGATTTTTTTCCACAAAGTTGCATGTGAGGCTCCGGGAGAGGAAAAACCGTCATAGAAATTTTCCATATTTGTTTTTTCAAAGGGAGCGATAAGTTCTTCTTCATACCGTCTTCTGTCTCCCTTGGAAGTGGATACATGCATTTTTGTCTCCTACCTTTTTTTCATACACATTCTGAGATGGGCAGCAGAATTACTACAGTTCTTCTTCCGTTTATTTTTCGAGATAATTCTACCATCAGGAAATATTGTGTACAAGTCCATGCAGTAAAAAAGGCAAGCTCTAATTATTTGTTTTATAAAAAGCATTGAGGACAGGCTTTGTATTTTCAGCATTCGCATCAAATAAAGTCTGTCCTCAAATACAGGAACAATTATGCCGGTGATTCCACACTGTTAAGACTTGCAAAGGCAAGGATTACTCCCAGAACTACTCCAAGAGAAGCAGCAAATAAGACGCGTAAATCAGGTGGAAGCAAGAAAGTTATGGTGTGTGCAGGAATCCAGAAGAACGGAATAGTTTTTTTAAACACAAATCCCCAGGTCATTTTCCAATCAATTTCACCGAGGATGTTTCCAATATTTATAGGTGAAAAAAATCCATGCAGTGATCCTCCGGTTTTTTCGATATGTATGGAAACCACCCCATGGGCAAGCATAAATAGAGGGGCAAACAATAAATTCATCAGAGCACTGATTGAAAAAGCCAGTCCGAGTCTTGTCATAAAGTTGCCATCAGCTAGAGCATTATCCTGAATGGCAAAACCAAGTACATGTAGAAAATTCGGAGTTCCGGTTGCATAGATAATAAATGCGGTGTGAATCAAAACACCAATACAGCCCCAGACTATAAATCTTGGTTTAAGACCGAATCCGGGCATATTGTAGTTCTTTGATGTGATTCTGAGAGCGACCATTTCTCCAAGTGTTCCAAGGATGGCAAATTTAAGAAAGCTCATCACATACGGATGTGATTCAGCAAAATTGCCGACGGCCTGTATAGAATCCGGCACGAATGTAAAAAACAGTATGGCCAGAATTATGGCCGCAGCTGCCAGCGGATCAGTTGATTTCATGTCTTTTAACTCCTCGGGGAGTTTTTTAGACAAAGCTCCCCTGTACGCGCCAAACAAAGTTAGGTGCGATCTTTACTTCAAAAAGAAGATTTTAGTGTAAAAAACTGTGTTTAGATTTAACTTACTGATTTAAAGCGGACTTGCGATGACGGCTCTGCATCGCAAGTCCGACTGACCTCGGGTTGCAAAAGGTCAGATAATATCTTCCTCATTTAGAGGAACATGGCAGTTTACCAGCATTTTTTGTACAGACTCATAACCTCTTTAAGGTTGGGAATCCTTGGAGTTGTGACTGTAGAAACCTCATTAAGGGCATCCTTAGACATCGGTTCAATATCCTTGGTGTCTATCTTCTTATCGATCATAGCGGCAGCTTCAGTAATTGTTCTTGGAATTCCAACCAGATCGTTGAGCCTTTGAACAGCCTCAACACAAGCTTCTTCAGGGTATTTTCCAAGATCGCTCATTCCGCTTATTTCGGCTATCTTAGCCATCTTTTCTCTGCATACAATTTTATTGTAATCAAGAACAACAGGGAGACAGACTGCGTTAGCAAAGCCATGTGATATATGGTAAAATGCACTCAGCGGATGGGCCATTGAATGAACCAGACCAAGACCGGCATTGGAAAAAGCCATGCCGCCCATGGTTTGCGCATAAGCCATTTTTTCTCTTGCTTCTATATCATTGCCGTTACCAACAGCACGGCTCAGGTATTTGAAGACAAGCTCTATTGCCCCCAGAGCCAGAGCATTCGTATATTCCATTGCTCCGATTGAAAGGTATGCCTCAATAGCATGAGTCATGGCATCCATTCCTGTAGACGCAGTGATAGCCGGTGGGAGCCCCATCATAAGCATGGGATCAATGATAGCAACATCAGGCAGAAGCCTGCCATCAAGGATTACCATTTTCCACGGATGATCATCTCTGGTATTTGTAATAATGGCTGCACATGTTGATTCCGATCCTGTTCCGGCAGTTGTTGGAATTGCAATATAAAATGGGAGAGGGGCTTTAAGAAGTCCCATTCCGCGATACTGGTCGATAGGTCCGCCGCTGGTTGCAAGAATTCCGCAGCCTTTGGCCGCATCCATTGAGCTGCCGCCTCCAAGACCGATAAGGCAGTCGCATCCTTCTTTTTTATACATGCTGTAGGAGTCTTCTGCATTTTTTTCATCAGGATTAGGTACTGATTCATCGTAGAGAGCGTAAGGAATTCCCTCAGCTTCAAGAACATCTGTTACTTGTTTTGCCAGGCCTACTTTTACAACACCTTTGTCGGTGACGATCAAAGGTTTCTTCAAACCCTGCATTTTGATGGTTTCGGGAACCTTTCCCAGAGCTTCAGCACCAGTAAAAATCATGTTTGCAAGTTGAAATGCAGTGATCATAGCTTTCCTCACATTTTTTAAAGATTTTTATGCATGCATTATTATGCATGGGTGAAAATATTGGCGATGCAAAACTGGGCATCGTCATATTTATATAGCTTTCAAGGCTTCAAGAACTCTGTCAGGTGTTGCAGGAAGTCTGTATATTCTGGCTCCACAAGCATCCCTGATGGCGTTTATTACTGCCATGTGCGGATTAACCATGGGGCCTTCTCCTGCACCAGATGCACCGAATGGTCCGTGTTCCCTCAAATTGTTTTCAAAATATTCAATCTCCATATCATCCGGAATACTTTCGATATACGGGAATCCAGCTCCTATCATTGTTGAATGTTTCTTTATGTCCTCAAAGTCTTCGCTTAAGGCCAATCCGATTCCCTGCGCAATGCAGCCGTATATCTGCCCATCAACAGCGAGTCTGTTGTTTATGGAACCAAGGTCAGCTACACAGGAGAAACGATCTACTTTTACTTTACCGGTGGCTATTTCTACTGAAACTTCAGCCATATAAATGGTATACATGCAGTTTACAAAGGGAGTGCCCAAACCTGTTTCAGGATCACACACGCTACCCATAGAACTATAGGATCCGTCGAAACGTGTAGGTTTTTCTGCGGCTACGGCTTCTTCGTAGCTCATGTAAGATCCATCAGGTTTTTTAAGAGCGTCAAGCATGGCTTTGCAGGCAGCGTTAAGCGCATTACCTACGACAACCTGTGAGCGGGATGCTCCAGCAGGACCTGCCGGCGGTTGTTTTGAAGAATCAGGCCAGCTGAAACGAATTTTTTCTACAGGTATGTTCATGGGGCGCAGTGCTTCATGGGTGGTACCAACGGCTCCTATGTCTGCACCCTGTCCATGGTCTTCCCATGAACATCCAAGGGTAACTCCATTATCAGGATCATACTGGATGAAGACTTCAGCAGAATCGATACCGTCTGCTCCAGCTCCGTAAACTCCCACAGCGATTCCAGCACCTTTTTTAACTGTCTCTGTTGATTCCTTTGCGGCACGGTCTTTAGCTTTCTTATATTTGGGGCGTAAGGCTTCAAGAAGCTGGGGAAGGGCGATAACGTCAGGTATGGCCCCTGTAGGTGTGGTGGCTCCATCACGGTAACAGTTTGCATATCTGAATTCCAAAGGATCCTGACCAAGAGCAATGGCCATTTCATCTACAAGGGATTCTCCGGCAAAAACTGACTGTATGCCTCCAAAGCCTCTGAATGCGGCACCCCAGGCGTGGTTTGTACATACAGTTCTACCCATACCTCTGATATTGGGTATGTCGTAACCAGCTCCGATAAATTGAATTCCTCTGCCAGTCAGAACACTACCCATTTCGCAGTATGGACCATGATCGACTGAATAGTCGTGTTCAAGAGCCAGTATGCGACCGGTCTTTTTCTCTGCGGCCATGCGGGCGGAAATGTAGAATGGAGATCTTTTTCCTGTATATGTCATCTGCTGGAAATAATTGTATTTCAGTAAACATGGACGTCCTGTAGCCATTACTGCCACACCTACAAGAGCTTCTGAAGTCGGACTTAATTTGTATCCGAATGTTCCACCCATAGGATTGGAGGCAAGAGCTATTTTATCAGGAGTAAGTCCCATTCCTTCAGCAATCATAAATGCGTGAAGGTGAACTGCAATTGATTTACTATGAATATGCAGCAGTTCATCATCACCCATGTAAGCGAATGATACATCCGGCTCTATTGGCATGTGTGGCTGACGACTGGTAATAAAGTTGCCTTCAACAACTTCAACATCATCTCTTTCAAAGATAGGGGCTGTTTCATCACCTTTAATAAGTGGTTGAGTGAAATAAATATTAGGTGTTCCGGGATGTATCTCCATAGCATCCTCAGCCATTGCTTCAGGTGCGCTGAGATAGGCAGGCAGTCTTTCAAGTTCTACCACAACTTCTTTAGCTGCTGCTTCAGCTTCTTCCTGACTGTCTGCGCAGACTAGAGCCAGAACATCACCATATTGGAAAACTTTTGTATCATTAATAATAGGACGTTCCCAACCATCACCTTTGTGATAGGGGCTTTGCACCAGTCCGAAAATACGGTTTTTGCCTTTTACATCTTCGGCTGTAAGTACAGCTGCAACACCGGGCATGGTTTTAGCTTTGGAAGTATCTATGCTGATAATATTAGCATGATGTTCTTCAGATTGAACCAGTGCTACATATAGGGTGTCTTCAGGAAGTTTAAGTCCAAGATCAGCACCATAATCAAGAGTACCGGTAACTTTGGCTTCAGCTGTAGGGCGGGGATATTTAGAGCCCCAGATGCGTCCGTCTTCAGGCATTTTAAAATCAAGACTGTCTTCAGGAGCATCACCGCGCATTACTTCTGCCGCGGCCATAACAGCGTCTACTAAGGGTTTATATCCTGTACAACGGCAGGCATTCCTGTGTTTCTGAAACCAGTTGCGTACATCTTCTCTGGAAGGGGTGTCGTTTACGTCAAGTAATCCTTTTGCAGAAACAATAAATCCCGGTGAACAGAAACCGCATTGAGCCGCACCGTGCAAGGCCCATGCTTTCTGCAATGGATGCAGATGTCCCGGCTTTCCAAGTCCTTCTATTGTAGTAATATTAGAATGTTCAGGAACTTTTTTCATCTTTGTTATACATGACCTTACAACTTTACCATCTAGGATGACTGAGCAGGCACCGCATTGTCCTTCTCCACATCCTACTTTAGTTCCAGTCAAGTGTAACTGTTCTCTTAATACCTCAGACAGTTTCGCGTCAGGATTTGTAAAGAGATTTGTCTCTACACCATTAACGAAGATTCTCTTCTGTAATAATGAACTCATGTTGCACCTCGTTTTTAGTGTATAAAAGCAAACGGTGTGCCATGTATTATTATGAAAAATATTTGTATAATTTTGGATAGTTATGCCAATCTATAAAAGTGTAAAGTCCAAAGTGTAATGTACAGTTAAAACTTTACATGTAAATATAACTGTTAAGCCTTAACAGTTTAGTTGCTATAATGAGCTTTACTTTTTTGATATGTACTGTGGAGTTGTATACTAGGCAGGTATGGATATGGAAAGATAACTCAAAAAAAGGACATTTAATATTTATGATAACAATCAAGATCTTTTATCAAAATATTTTCAAATACAAACAACATCGGAAATATTTATCATTTGCGCTATAAATTTGATAAATTGCTTGGGATCAGGGTACAAAATAGTTGTAATATCTTTTCGAATTGCTTGATAAAATAAACCAACTTCAGCAGATAACATTTGCTCCGCTCTGGACATTAGGAAAAACTTTGAAGAGTTGGAAAGATGAAGCTCTCGGATGTTTCGTTACGGCAAGAACAGAGGAACAATTGAAGGGTGTTATCGCAAGATGAAGATCATCCAGAGACCGGGCATACTGAGTTAAATCTTTCGAAAAGGTCCGGCCCCATATTCAGTCTAGGCAAAAATTAATATGGAATTTTGATAATTCGGGCTTGTGCCTCCTTGTTTTGTGTAGCCGTAAGATACGGTGAGGTGTAGTTTAGAGGATAGGTAAATTAATTTTTTTAAAAGAAGTATTTAATTTAAATATATTGCTTATCATTTTTTTTGAGAAAATAAAATATATAATTTGAATTAGTATTATAAAAGTATAGAAAAAATTGATGTTAAATTTTTGGGGGATGAGGTATTAGGAAATCCAGACCATTTAAAAATTTGCAAACCTTGTTGTGTTAATATATAGATTTTATTATCTTTATCACTTCTCACAATTCTAGGACTATCTAATAGGTTTTTGTCATTCTCGTTATTATTGCCAATACGGCCTACGTATATAAAATTATCTGTTGTGAGTGCTGATGTTGGTAAAATATGCACTATGTTATCATTAGATTCACATCCAAGTATGTAGCTTTCATTTAATAACGATATTGAATTAAAATCGCATGACCAGTTTTTCAGAGAACCATTTAATAATATTGGTTCTGCATGTTGAAAATATCTTATTCTTTTTATGAAAATTCCTTCTGGCGCAAAAATTTTAATGCCCGAGTTGTCTGCTGATATATCAGTTACATATACTATTCCTTGTTTATCAACTACAACTGACTGAGCTGCTGAAAGATATGAAGTTGTATGTTCAGGGCCTCCAATTTTATTTAAATATTGTCCATTAGAATTTAGTTTGACTATTTGATGAAGGGCGTTATCAGCAACATAAATGTCCCCTGAGTTATCAAAGGCAAGATCAACGATATTTTTAAATTTATTATTGTCAGCACCAAATTTTGTAATGGAAGCGATGTATTCGCCTTCCGGGTTGAAAATTGAAATCTCATTGTTAAGATATGGTGCATAAATATTTCCATTTATTCCTATCCTTATTCCTGTTGGAAAATTAGCGTAATCAATATTGCCATAAGTTTTTATATATTTCCCATCCTTGGAATATTTTTTTATACCTGAAGTTGTTGCTATATGTATATAGCCATCAAAATCTATGTCGAATCCAGTCACATATTCATCTAATGGTATTGTTTTTATCATAGTACCTTGAGACGCAAAAACAATTGATGAGAAAAGAGCTAGTGATAAGTAAAAGCTTAAAAATATTATATAGATTTGTTTTGTCATTTTCGACCCTATAGATAAAGTAGAACTAATTTATCGTAATTTGAAATTATAGCAAATTTTATTTCTTTTAGCTATCTAAATAATATTATTATAAATTTGAGTTGCAGGCAAGGTCTTATTTGATTGATTTTCTAACTGAGCATAAAAATGATTTTGAAAGAATGATTGTTTTTTAAATAGAATAATTGCACTGTTAGTTTAGTATAGTTCCTGTTTGGAATAGTTAAACAGTTTTACAATCTATTGAATTTAATATATTAGCTGATCAAAAATTGTCTATAAGGTCTGCAACCATAAAATATATTTAGTTAAAATTAGTTTAATTTACATCTACAGGCATCAATTTAATTAAGGTAAAAAATTGTACAAAAAAATTTATAATTTTGTTGGATTAGTCGTTGTTGTCCTCAGTGTTTTATTCTTGGGAAAAAAAATTTTATTAAATATTTCTAGGTTGAATTTTTCTTCAAGTATAATATTCTATATTCTTGTAGGTAGCATTTTTTATGCATTATTTTATTATTTACTAGGTTCTGGTTGGTTCTTATTTGTTAAAATTCTAAATAAAGAAAAATCAATTTTAGATCTTTTATATATATACACAAGATGTTCAATAGGTAAATATTTTCCAGGTAATGTTGGACACTATGTTGGTAGACAATTTATAGCTTCACGAATTGGAATATCTCAGAAAGTTATAGCTTTTGCCTCTATGCTTGAAATTATTTGCCAGATTACATCTGCAGTAATCATTTGTGCTTGGATAGATTTACCGATAGCTCCACCTGTTTCTCCAGTTATAAGCCTCTCTGTTGCTATTTTAATTTTAGCTGTTGCTCCTTATATAATTTTGAAAATTATTAGCAGATCTACAGTTAACCTTAATAAAAATATTTCTATATACAGTCTTTGGAAAACAATTTGTTCAGTTTGTGTACTGGATTTGTTATTTTTTATTAGTTCAGGGTGTATTTTTTATGTTTTTGTCATAAGCAGTCACAGTGTATCAAATGTTGATTTTATGACAGTCATTTCAATATATACAGCCGCATGGTTTTTGGGTATTGCTACGCCAGGTGCTCCTGCCGGGATAGGGGTCAGAGAAGCTGTCATGACTGCTATGCTGGCAAGATTTTTGTCTGAACCTGATGCCTTGTCGGTTGCTATTTTATTTCGTGCCACTACTACGCTTGGAGACTTATTTTTTTTTGGCGGCAGTTTTGCCTTGTCTAATTTCAAAAGACATAAATTTTAATCATTATATTATATCTCGTTATGAAATTAATTATACAGATACCTTGTTTCAATGAGGCTGAAACTATTGGGATTACATTGGATGCCTTGCCACGTAAGGTGGTAGGATTTGATAAGGTTGAATATCTTATTATTGATGATGGGTGTTCAGATGGCACTATAGATGTTGCTCGTAAACATGGTGCGAATTATGTTGTTTCTCACCCAAGGAATAAGGGGCTCGCCCATGGATTTATGACAGGCTTAAAGGCATCTCTCGCTCTTGGGGCTGACGTAATTGTCAATACTGATGCTGACAACCAATATTGCGGAGATGATATTCATAAGCTAACAACACCTATAATTGAAGGCAAAGCAGATATTGTTGTCGGCACAAGACCTATACAGACTATAGAGCATTTTTCACCGTTAAAAAAAATGTTACAGCGACTTGGAAGTTGGGTAGTAAGGACTGCAAGCGGGACCAATGTTATGGATGCACCAAGTGGTTTCCGAGCTATAAGTAGAGATGCTGCTAAGCTCCTGAATGTTTTCAATAATTATACATATACATTGGAGACTATTATTCAAGCTGGACAGGCCAATATGGCTATAACTTCAGTAGATATAAGAGTTAACGAAGACCTTCGTCCATCACGTCTATTCAGCAGTATAAAATCTTATATCAAGCGTTCAATTGTTACTATAGTACGTATATCAGTAACATATCGTCCATTTTTATTTTTCAGCATAATATCTGCCATACTTTTATTGTCAGGAGGTCTTCTAGGTCTTAGATATTTATATTATTGGGCGATAGGCAGTGGGACAGGGCATGTTCAGTCTGTTGTCCTGTCCGGGGTTTTATTGGTAATGGGTGTTCAGACTGGTTTAATCGCTTTTGTTGCTGACCTTATAGGTGTGAACAGAAGATTGTTAGAACAGTTGAAAGTAAGTCAATATGATCTTGATGAAAAAATTGAAAAAGTAACATCAAAAATTGATGTGGATGGTAATACTAAGTGTTAAAATCTTTTTTTTCATCACTTATAAGAAAAATTGAACGCAATATAACTATTGCTGTATTTATTTTTATTTTATTTTTTGCTGTAGTATGCTTTTTCAAAATGGATTATAGGGGTAGCTTGGATGGCGATGCCGGAGAATATGTAGCTATTGCATACAATCTTGCTAAGAATAATATATATTCTTCATCTTTTGATGGAAATCATTCAAATTTTAATTATCATCGACCACCAGGCTATCCGTTTTTTCTTGCAGGACTTATCAAAGTTATACCACAATTAAAGGAGAGTAGTAATTGGAGAGCTGCTGGTAGTGGAGGAAAGCTGACATCTGATCATTCATTGGTTTATTTTAAGTATGTTCAAGCTTTTTTATTATTAATGACAGCGTTTATGACTGCATGGATGGTTTGGGATTATCTTGGGAGAAAAATTCCAGCATATTTTACATTATGGTTCATAGGATTTCACCCTTTTTTAGAAAGATATATTTATAGGTTATATCGTGAAGAATTTGCAGCTTTTGTCTTTATGCTGTTTTCATTAACTCTCTATTTTGCTTTTAAGAAATCAAGATTATTACTCTTTCTAATAAGTGGATTATCTTTAGGTCTGTTGACTATGGTTTTGCCTCAATGGAAATATGTAGGATTATTTTTCATTGCTGTTTCTTTTTTATACTCCGTAATTAACAGGATAAATGTTAAAAGAACTATTTTAGGGTTATTAATTCTGAGCATTGCCTGGATTTCAATATTTTATCCTTGGGAACTGCGCAATGAACACATATCAGGTAAGAAATTTTTATCCTCAGGTGGTGGCGTTGTTCTCGAACTCAGGTCAAGATACAATATGATGCCTTGGTCCTCTTATTTTGCTTCATTCGCGTATTGGTCACGTTCTCCTATACTTAAAAAAAGCCTGATTAAATTTGTCGATAAAAAATATTACACACCTCTTGTGCGTGATGATAAAAATGGATTGTACCACCTTTCTAGAGTTGAATATAATCAACTATATAAACAAAAAGGTCCATTAAAAGCTGACTCAATATTAAAGAGAAGGGCTATTCATAATATATTAGCACATCCTATTAGACATTTATTAATGTCAATTCCAATAGGGTTTAGGTTAATGATGAACCCCATGCTTAGTATTTTGTATATACCTGTATACTTTTTGTTTGTTTACGCAGTATTTTTTTCATTCAGGAATAAAAATAGTTGTCTTTTTATGGTCTTGTTTCCAACCTTTGCTATGTTTATTTTTAATTCTTTAGCGACTCACGGTTTAACAAGATATAATGGAGCCTATGCACCAATTTTAATTTTTGGTTCTGTTATTGGATTTAATAAATGGTGGAATTCTCGCAAAGCTAAATAAATATTGTTTTAAAGCAGATATAATTGCTTAGATTAACAATTATTATTACTACCTATGCTGATTTATTAATTAAATTAATTAAAAGTGGATATATTGAAAATGGGAAAAATTAAAATTAATAAAACCGATTTGTTTCATGGAGTGCAGCAGACTGCCAAATATCACAACAGTAATTTTCTCGCGGGATTACTTGTTAAAAATTTTTTAAAAAATATTTTAATGACTTTTCAAGAAGTTGATTCAAAAAATATTTTTGAAGTTGGGAGTGGAGAGGGGCATATTTCAGGACTGTTGGCCTTGAACGGATTTCATGTTCGGGGCTGTGATATTTGTAATGCTTCAATAGAGAATGCTACAAGGGAAGCAAAAGAACGTAATCTTGATATTACTTTTGAAGAAAAAAGCATATACGATTTAGGCTGTAATGATATAACAGACGTAGTACTTTGCTGTGAAGTCCTTGAACATCTTACTGATCCAGAGCTTGCTTTTAAAAAATTATTATCTATAACTGGGAAGGATTTGATAGTAAGTGTCCCAAATGAACCTTTATGGCATATTCTAAATATGTGTCGTGGTAAGTATTTAAACGCATTAGGCAATACCCCCGGGCATTTTCAGCATTGGACAAAAGCTCAATTTGTTAAAATGGTTTCCAGCTATGCTGAAGTTGTCTCTGTGCGAACTCCTTTGCCTTGGACTATAGTTCACTGCAAACCACATAAATATTAAGTAGGATCACATGGGCTTGTATTCTTTTTGTGTGTTTGTTGTCTTATTTTGTAGCTCAACGGTTAGGTTCTGTTGGTTTATAACTTAATTTTTTTAGAAAATTATCTTTATTTGATTGAGAAGTGATCTAATGTTCTTACAATAAGATTATATGAACTAATTTAAGTTACTATCCTGACTTTTACAGAATAAGCTAATAACCAGACCTAAATATTGAAGTTTAAATCCAGAATTTAAACATAATGTAATCCCTTTAAGCTACTCCTTGGAAATCAACTCCATAATGATTGCTTTTAATAAGTTTTAGCAAGTCGACAACGTCAGAAAGAATTTATGATTTATGGCTATCTGAAGGAGTCGTATGCCTATAGAAAATTTAAGATAATATGATTTTATTCAAAGCCTGAGGCATAATTTTTTGGGTGTAGTATGGCCACAGCGGAGAACTATTCAATTGTCAGGAAAATATATTTGCGGATTAATTGAATGTGCAGAAAAGGGTAGGATATTTTTTTTTGACTAATGCAGGGGGCAGTTCCACTTGAAAGGATTTCTCGGATGCTTCTAGTTTTATCTCTAGCTGTATTATTTTTTATCTATAACTAAGCTCAAGCTAATCCCAATAACCTGATCTACACAACCATCAAAAAAGCTCCCACGATTTAAAAATCGTAGGAGCTTTTATTAATTTATCAGCAATTTTGAATAAGTGATGGAAGACGTATGAAGCTAAATCTGGAAGGGGGATGTAATGATAATTTTATGGGACTATACTGGGACTATTTTGCTTAAATCAAAGTTTATATAAGATTAACATATTGAATTAACTTATTTTAAATGGTGGAGGCGGGGGGAATCGAAATATTGCTATAAACATCTTAAATGATTTTATAAGTAACAATGAAAGAATTTAAGTTACCCTCATTGTTACCCATAAAATATGTTGCCTTAAGCAGCCTCTTGATGTGAGAATTCTTCTATGAGTTTTCGTATATCTTCTACTTTCCATGCGGTGACCCCGGCTGTCAATTTTATACCTTTTGGGAATTTACCTTTTTGAATTCCATCCCACCAAGTAGACTTTGAAATAGGGATAAAGGTTAACACTTCAGGTAATCTCAAAAATCCTGTATCCGGCATTTTTACTGTTGTTATTTGTACTTTCATTTTTATTCCTCCCGCCGCTTATGCGGATTTAAACGTGTTCGAACAAGTCCTTATCCGTCCCGCAGAGCAGCGGGAGCTTTTCTTTTTCCAGTGCTTCAGCAGTGCGCGGAGACAGCCAGAGAACTTCTGCTCTGGGGCTTGCTTGGTCCGCGTAGGCTTTGCGCTCAATCTTTGGCCAAAGATTATAAATTTCATCGTATAGTTTAGACGGATATCCGCTTATAATGACATAGCCCTCAACATTATGCAGAGCTTCTGCCAGTTCGCGGTGATCTTCGTCTGTCAGCTCGTACAAATACGAACCTTGATTTAAATTTCTTTCACTGTGAACATACGGCGGATCAACATAAAACAGAGCGTCGGCTCTATCGTATCTTTCAATGACTTTAGTTGCGTCCTGATTTTCGATTACAACTCCCCGCAGCCGCTCGACAAACATCTCAATCTGTGTCGGCCAGCTTGCCCAGTCAACTGCAGGACTATTAGTATCAGCCCGGCGGGAACGAAAACCGTTTTTAGTGATTGATACGCATGATTTAGACCCGTACCCAAAAAAAGAACGAATTATAAGCCGCCGCACCTGATCAATCGGATCTTCCGTTTCTTCGTATGAAAGCTCAAACTCAGCACGAGCAAAAGGCGTTAAAGAGCAACGTCTTGCCAGTTCATCAGCCTGCTTTTTGTCCTGCAGGACTCGAAACAAATTAATCAGCCGGCAGTCCAGATCATTTAAAACTTCACACGGAACCCTACCTTTTTGAAGCAACACCGAAGCAGCTCCGGCAAACGGCTCTATGTAGTTTGTATGCTGCGGGAAATGAGCAATAATCCAAGAAGCTATTTTCCATTTACCACCGTGATACCTCAGTATTGGACGTTTCGGGCTACTCATTGACCGCCTCCGCAATCGCCGTCATGTCATAAATCTTCTGTAAATCTCCACGAATATGGACCCGCCGTAGAGCTGACGTAAGTAGAGTCATTTCCGCGTTAATATTTCTCGTTTGAGAAATCGGCTTCTTGATTTTCTTAATGATCTTAGGGAGACAGTAGAGCAGACCCCAACTTTCTGGGACTTCATCCGGCTTAATTAAGTCTTTAGGGCAAAGCATGTAGCGATACATTCCCATGCCCATTTCCGGTCTTCTGCGGAACCATTTTTTTCTGTCTGTTAAGAAGTCAGAACGAGAGGTTTTACACTCAACTAAATGAGATACCCAGCCGTCACGCCAACCGATTGAGTCCGGTATCTCTGAGCTGAATGATCCAAGTTCACGGAAAGCAAAGTTGCAACCGACTGAGTTAACCAGCCAGCGTTCGGCGCGGATAGTGAGTTCTGTGTGGGTAAAGTTAAGCATTGCTGGACTCCGCATCAAAGCCTGTGCGTTTGCAGAAGTCAGAAAAAGCTTTTCGACACATGGCTTCATTTTTAGAATTTAAACGAGGAACTCCGAATCGATTGTAATGCTTGCTTAATAATCTTAGTTGTTTATATCTGCCTCCCTCGCCGAATTCTCCATCATCCGTTATTTCACCGATGATAAAAGCATGAACCCAAGGCTGAATGTCAAAACACCTTTTTGGGGCCTTTTTAAACGGAAAAGTTTTCAGATTACCACAGCAAGCAATTTTGGGATTAGGGTGCTCGCAATAGTCGAAAGAGTATGAACCATACTCGTCACTCTCTGATTGAAAATGACAGCACTCTTCGCAAGAGAAAAGCTTATCGGCTCGGTCCAGAGCCATACCGATGAGGACGTGAACATCTTCTTTTGTAAGAGGGCCTTCGTGGTGAACGCAATTGGAGGACATGAGGTTAAGCATTCTGAACCTCATTGTTTGAACCAGTAAATCTTTGAATATCAACTTGAAGACTTGAAGCTTCTTCAACATCATCTTTTAAACGTGGAATGTCTGTGCTTCTATGCGCATGGATTTTGTCTGCTTCCTCTTTAGTAAACAAAGCAGCTTCATCTAAGTGCATAGTATAGCCCCTTTCTCCCTTTTTCCAAAAAATCATGTTGTTCCCGTCCCATTTGCGGGAATCCTGAATATAGTAGAGGTTAGACATTGCGAACCTCCGGCCAGCCTTCCGGTTTTTCACAACGCTCGAAGCAGTAGACCCACACCCACGGGTTGCTTGCCCAATCGGTGCCGGGCTTGGCGAGGGAGTCCCAGAGGGTTTCGAAAGACTCTCTGGCTGTGCGCGTAAAGCCTTCTTCGCTGTCGAAAACGTTAGCGCCATAATCCTTGTAGACAGGGTAGCGGTCTTTTGCATCGTCATAGAAACCGAGGGGAATAACGCCTTCCGCAATCGCGTCCTCTTCGCTAATCGTCTGCAACCGCTCCACGCGCACACCAGTAACGCGCAAAAATAAGCGGCAAGCCCATTTGGGCATGTGGATAGAGGGTCGCCACGGGCCTCTTGAGTTAAATTTTTCTCCGATTGTCGGGTTCTCTTTCGGCTTGTACTCTCCATCGGCCCTGTACCAAACCATCCCATCATTCATCCACTGTTCGGGCAGACCCTCTACAAGCTGGTTCAAGGGGAAATTGATTGGGTAGGGAACTGCAAAAGTTTCTCGAACCCAGAGGATATCGCCCGGCTGATAGGGGGCCAATTCTTCACCGCTCCACCAAAATGGAATTCTTCTTCGTGTCTGACTTTTGCGGTCTTCAAGTATCGCGCGGACCATTTCCGTATTGAATAATATCGGGTGGGTTTTAACCATCATTGACCTCCCGCAAAATCTGGGGGTACTGCTCCCAAGTCTGGCCGTTGAGGAGATTACCAGCGGCATGCTTGCCTACGCGATTCATCCAGACACATCCTTTGGGCTCAGGCTGGACTTTCCCGGTTGTACCATTGGGAAGCATCCAAAATGCACCTTTTACATTTGCACGGGCCTGCCTGTTCAGATCGTCAACAGATTCTCCCCATTGCTTAAAAAAGAAAGGGGTGCCGGCACTGGAACACTGGTCACGCAAAGAGCTCACCCAGTCCGGATGCATTGGCCGTGCGTTCGGGCCGGATTCTCCGCCGCATATTACCCAGTCTAAAACACCTTTGAATGTTCCATCGCATCCACCATTCGGATTGTAGTGATTAAAACACTGCCAACCGTCCCACGCCTTTCCAACCTCATTATATGAATCAAAGTCTTTTCTCATCACTCCGCACTGGTCGCATTCATCCCATGGGGTCAAATCTACTGCCCCAAGCATCGGCTCGATGCTCACAAAACGTGCGGCGGCGGGAGTGTCGAGCAGGATCGGGATTCGTTTATCAGCTTGTTCCTGATTTTCGGCTGTTACGCCGAGTAGGACGTTAGGCAGGGGCCAAAGGGGGAGGTCAACGCCTTTTTCTTCTGCTGCCTTCAAGACTTGAAAAGACTGTCTGTAAACATAGTTCTGGCGAATTTCCTCACGGCGAGAGGAACAATATTCCTGCATACGCTCCGGTCTTTTGGTCAACAGAATAAATCTGTGTTGAGGGCAAGAGCCCATAACCGCGAAGATTTCGTCCAGCCAATAATTTTTCACTGATTTATGAAAAAGGTCGGTCATGCTGCCTACGAAATACACAGTCGGCTTTTTGCGTTTAAGCGGGATCGTCAGTGCGGATTCAACAAGGCCAGTCTTCCCGTTCCATTTCCCGTCAGTAATAACGCTCTGATATCCTTCCGGGGCCTTAGGGTTGCAGGACATGCGATAAGCCATTCTTTCTGCGTAGCAGTTCTCGCAACCAGCGGATTTTTTTGAGCAGCCGATAGTGGGATTCCATGTCTGTTGGGTCCATTCTATGTTACTCATCATTGACCTCCAGCTCCCACAACGCTTCAAGAGTCCAATCGCCTTCATACGGCTCTATGCGATAGATCGTATTCTTACTGCCTTCGCCCCAATGAGTAGGTTTTCCAGATACCCATTCCATTTCATTGGGGAAAATTCCGAGTCCGTGTCCGTTTTCTGCTATGACGCTGACAGCCCCATACTGATTCAGATAAGCTTTATGCTCACCTGCACGGGCAACGGTCCCTGCAAAGCAGTACTCACCGGGCACATCATGCAAGAGTTTTACAACCGGGGTTTCACCTGCCGGGATAGTTTGAGGAAGGAAATTCTTAGGCATTCTTGGAACCCCTTGCGCTTTTTGCGGCTTTGACACGGTTTGAGCAAATCCGCATCAATTCATAAACATTGCGGTGAGTACAAAGGGCTTCAACTTGTAGATTCCACTCGTTGATTGCTGCGCTTTTTTGGCTGCTCCTCGGTCCGCATGTTCCACATACAGTGCAAACAATCTGATGCTTATCCTCTTTGCCAGCTGATCCAGTCAGAATCATTGTAGGCATTCCCCCACATGAGCAGGTATAGGGACGTTCGATGTTGGTTTCGTATGGTTCGTTATCGTGCTGGAAAAGCTGACCTTCAAGCAATGCTTTACGTATGGCGATCATTTCCGGGCAACGAAGCATGGTATCAACCATCACGCGCAGTTCACCGGAATGGCGATGTCCATTTTTCTCGATATATTCTTTGGCTGATCTGTCGGAGAAGTGGGCGTTAACGAAATTCCATTCATCAGCATAGCCGCATTCAGTCAGCCCGTTTTCGTTCAGGGCTTCCTCGTAGGTGAGTCCGTATTCTTCAAGGTCGACTTCATTACCTCCGTTTTCTATATCAACGAAAACGGTTTCTTCACTGTAGATCGGGTCAAAGCCGTAGACACGTTTTTTTTCTTCCACGAGAAAGATAGGCTCAGCGGTGCACTGGTTATCCTGAGTCTGTAATTCCTTGCGGAGGGTGGAGAGGTCGAGATTATTTTTCATTGCTTGCACCCTCCGGGCACTCCTCATGCCAGTAAATTCCCTCGGAATCCCGAAGGTGTTCGTCGTCAGAGAAGATCGGCAGGCCGCAGACTTCGCACAGGCTGACAAAATGGCCCTTGCCTTCGGCTTCTACGTCCTGAGTCATGAAGCCAAGCTTATGCAGGGCCTGTATTTCCGCTGCGGTGGTTACTTTTACGGCCTTGGATTCGGTGCGGGTTACGTGGATTGTGTAGGTCATGGGTTATTCCTCCGGCTTTCCAGCTAAACCGCAGTAGCCGGTGTAGTGTCTCATCATATCGGGGTGATCTTCTTTGTAGCGGTAGACCATTATTTCCGTCTCTCTATCTTTCCATCTCCAGCTCATGCAGTCGGAGGCAATGCACCGGCAGTCCTTGTCTCCAGCGCCGTTCCCGTCGCGATTGTATGCCCCAGATCCTTCGTCTGTTTGCCGTGCCTGTGGGCACCACATCTCTTTTGCTTTTTCTTCTGTGAGTAATGGCATAGCTACGCAACCTCCACTTTTTCACCCTCAGAAGTGACGATGGTCATGGTAGTGCCTTCGGGAAGCGAATCCTTGAGATCTTTTGCGGCTTGTCTGGCTCCTTCCTGAACCCTTTTTATTATCTCACCGCGTTTTTTAAGCTCTTCTAAATCGGCCTTAGCTCTTTTGATATTCGCGTCTGGAGTTTCCTTTTCAGACTGCTCAAGCTCGTACAAATGAAGGACTCTGAGGAAGAGATTATAAGCCTCTTCTATGTTGCCGATCTGGGTGACCAACGCTCCTGCAAACTCTTCTTCGTCATGGTGAGTGACAGTGTCGATTGAGATTGAGAGAAAAGGGGTGAGCATTGAATCAACTTCAATATCTGCTATGAATCTTTCTTCACTTTCAAAGCGGAGCATGGCCCTGACAATCATTTTGCCGTCTTCTTCCACCGCTCTTTTGATATCGTTAAAATCGGCATCCCTTCCTTTGACCTGTTCAGCTTTAAGGACTTCCTGAGAATCGGCAGCGTGGACCTTATCTTCTATGAAAACTGAAATATCATGATCGTGATAGGGGATATGTATAGTTCCTTCATTCCATATCCAGGTCAGAAATGCGTGTCCGAACACATCAAATTTTTCATTTATGCCGAGAGTGAGTTCTTCAAGTTCATAAACTGTTCCGAATGCTCTTTTAAAAGTATCTTCAAAAGCTTCTTTAATGGCTTTAGAGCGGTCAGTAAGAAAGAGCAGGCCCGTGTTCATATTCCACCAAACATCTGCAACGGTAGGAGTCGGGACGGCTTTGGCGCGAAGTTTAAGGGTAACCTGTTCTTTAACTTCTCTTTTTCGACCGCGGGAAATGAAGTTTCTGCCTTCTTTTTTGGCAAGCTCCATCTCATTGTCGATTGCATCTTCCACAAATCTTTTTAAGGCAGGGCCGGGAATCTTGCGTTCATCAATACGAATGGAAAAAACGAAGTATTCCCCAAATTCGGTATTCTCAGGTCCGAACCACGGATCCCGGTAGTTTTCAATCGTTACCGCACCGTATGTCCTTTCAATGACCTCATGATCTATGGTTTCAAATTTTGCTCTCTGGAGCTGATCATAAAGTCTTTCATCGCTCAAAAGAGAAGTCTGCTCAGGTGTTGTGACTTTATATATTGTCAGTGGGTGTTTTTTGAATAATCTGCCCATAGTTAAGACTCTCCTTTGGGGCGACCGTAGCCGCCCCTTGTCTATGGTGTAATCAGGGTTGACGAATCAGAAATTTAGTTGACGGGACGTTTTAGTTTTCCAGAACAGATAGGGCAGTTGCCCCATTTTTGAGGAACAGCTTCTTTACACTTTGAGCAGTACTGCCCGAAGACGACCGAACCAGACTTATTAAGAATGCAAGAGACTTTTGATATGTGTCTGCTAAAAGGCATTCCTTCCGTTTGAATCCTTCCTTTGGACTCGGTGAACACACCATAATTGCGGTACATAGGCGCCCGCCTAGCAGCATTGCATTTGCCATAGGGGCTGGTGCTAAAAGCTCCGACGAAAAAAACTGTCATGGGTTCTTTTGCCCTAATTATTTGACTGATGATTTCTTCCTTACTCATGATGGAATCCTACGGGGAATACTTCTGAGGGGTCGGCGCCGTTGGCAAGACTTGCGTATGCGTGAAGCAACTTTATGCGGTCTTGTTTTGTCCATTGGGGGTAGCCCTTGCCTGTCAGTCTTTCCATATCTGCCTGCTGTGCTCCGAATGCAGGCAGCAGCTTTAGAAGCATCATTTTACGTTCAGCAGCGTTATTACTTAGGTACTGGTCAGTCTGATCACCAAGATACGTTGCCAATTCTTCTTCTGTCAGTTCGTAATGCTCTTCCTGCTGCGGTTCTTGGTCGAAAAATTCTTCTTCTGCGGAGGGCTCAGATTGCTCGGTCTGAACCAGTTCAGCCTGCCCAGTATGCTGGTTGACGGGCTGGGAAATAGGTTGTTGGTCAATCTGCTTTTGCGGCTGTGAAGAATATTCAGGATCAATGGACTTAGGCATGTCCTGATTCATGTTGATTACACGAGCTTCAGCAATGCGCTTTCCTTCATCCTCATCGTAAATTCCGCTGAATCCGAAAGCCAGCCTTGCGCCCTGAATAAGAGTCTTGTGGCGGAGCATGCGTCTGGTGTTCATTTTCCAAGGCTCAGAACCCCTCATGCATTCTTCCAGATATTCACGGACGATAATGGGGCGGGTGCGGTCCTTGCGGTAGATAATTACCTCAATCCACTCAGATGCTTTTTTGCTTGAATTCACGACGATGTTGTTATCAGCATAGCGGAACTCCATGCCATCGAACTGAGGGTGTTCGTTCATAATCCTGATCCAACCATCAACTCCGACTATAGGGACAATCCCTCCGTTCTTGTCAGGGAAGGCGTAAATCTCTTTGGTGAAGGGGTTAAGATTGTATTGGTCGGCAACGATCATCAGGGCTGCAAGCTGCTCATTGGTTACGGGACCCTTGCTGTTTTTAAATGCAGTGTTCTTCAGAATGTCTGACACCTGAGCAACGTCGACGCCGAAGCGCTGGGAAAACTTGGTCATTAATGCTCCCTTACCGGTAGTCGGCGCATTGCCGGTACCATTAGGCGCGAGAGTGTTGTTTGGCTTATTCATGATCTATACTCCTTAAGCTGCTTTTTTGGTTTCAGAAGGGACGGGGCCGAAGGTGATACCGCTGTTTATCAGGAACGCTTTCAGGTTTTGAAGCTGTTCACGGGTGGCGGTGACACGGAAATCAACAGTGACTATTTCTGGCTTGCGCTGAACCTCTACCGGATGACACTGAGTTTCCTGCTCCGGAGGCGCGGACCTTTGGACAGGCTCCGGTTTGGGTTCCGGCTGCGCTGCGGCTGCTTCCTGACGGGCCTTTTCTTCAGCTTCCTTCTTGAGGCGCTGCTCTTCGGCGTATGCTTCACGCTTTGCTTTTTGTTCAAGAAGGCTTTTGTTTTCTGCCAGAGCTGCGGCAATGGAGAAAGTCTCCAAGTAAACCCTGATCACCTGGTCTTCAAATTCGGTATTCAGTTCTTCAATGGTGGAGATTTCAGTTTCAGTCGTTGCGAAGAAGGCTTTGATTTCTTCTTCGATCTTGTTCATGGAGTAAGTCATATTGAGCCAGCGAGAATCGAAAACTCGGTCAAGATTCACCAGATTTTTGACGCTGGATTCGGTTTGCTTCCATATGGCTTTGATTGCCTCATGCTTTTTTTGTCTCAGACGTTCTTCGTATGCTTTAACCTGAGCATCGATTTTGTTCTTTGGAATATCAACGAGAGCACCAAGCTCTTTAATTTTCTTTTCAAATTTGGCGTAAGGGACAAGGCATTTTTTTTTGATTTCTTTCCTTTCATTGTTCAACGCTTCGCCGAATTTATTCAGGGTAGTGCGGTCTGCCTTGGCTTCTTTTATGGTCTCGTCGGTGTAGACGAGGTTCTCGTATTTTTCGAGGTTAGATTCTATCCAAGCCTTAAGCTCTTCGTAATTGAACTCAACGCTTTTCAAAAATTTATCGTCTTTGGTCAAAATTTTAATATCCATTTGTGACATGAAAATACCTCCTTATATTTCCGGCAGGATCAAATCCGGCCTTGTGTCTGATAAAACGTATTCCCAGAACTCCAGTTCGGCCTGAAGCAGGTATTCAAGATCAGCTGTGTGGTCCGATCTTTCGAACCGGTAATGTTTTTCAGTTATGCTGACTTCGCTGCCCCATTCATTTTTGATTCTGGCCTTCAACATGGCAAACTGTGCGCCGGTGACCAGCATGTAATGAAGCAGCTGAATGAAATAGTTTTGCGGAACCTGGCCTTTCCACTTGTCGTAGTCAGAGCCGCGCTGGACGGTAGTGGTCTTGATTTCCAGTATTCCGAGTCTCCCGGCCTGATCCCAGAGCATGCCGTCGAGAGAGGCTTGCAGTTGGGGATAAACCGGATGCTGGAGAACAACGTTTTCTTCGTGTTTAACTCTGAATTCCGGGTAATCCATCTTGAACATCTCCCGCATAAGAGGCTCACAAGATACGCCATATCTGACGCATTCTTTGTCTGAAATGTCCTCGGATTCTCTGCGGCCGGTTTTCTCTTCCCAGAGTTCTACATTGGTTTTCCAAGGATTCTGCCCGAGGACGGCGGCAGCATCGCTACCGCCAATTCCTTTTTTACGGGCTTCAAGCCATTCTTTGCGGGTTGGGCTTGCCATGGTTAGGACGCTTCTCTTAAAGTTGCGGGGAAGTCGTATCCTGGGCGAACTCCATTGATTTTCCAGAGGGGCATTTCCTGCTCCCTGATTTTTTCTGCGTATGCTTCTGGATCAATGGGATCGAAAAATTTACATTTATCTGCGGCATCAGATGCTTTAACAGTGCATGTTCTGGGACAACCGTTTTCAATTAGGAGTTCCCAGATTGCATCACATTCGCCGTTTTCTCCTCCGCCACATGCGGAATCAAAATTCTCGCATTCATCGCAATAGCGTTCGATTAACTGTTCAAATCTGATCTTCATTTCTGATTTCTCCTCGGGCCTTCGATTTCGCCCTTATAGGTTGTTCCGGCCTTAGCCAATGCGGTGTTAACTATGAGTAGAGCTGCATTCATAGAGTTTTGCTTGTTCATAAAATTTGGATTGCTGCGATAAAGGGCAAAAGACCTTTCTATTGCGAACAAAACTAAAATCTCTCCCATCAGATGCCTCCAACCATTACGCCGTAGATAATCCCGGCTGCCAGAAGCTCAGCCAGCATCAGAATAGAAACCATCACCTTGAACGATACTTTCAGCATTTGAGCCTCCGGGGTTTAAAGGTGGGAACGGATGTAAAAAAACTAAAACCATCCGTTCCCTTGTTGGGCGGGATTGCCCAGTATCACTGCTAAACCAAAATCTCGGAGCCTGTGAGGGGGCCGGGACCATGATAGTCCCGACGCGCCCAATAGGAGGTCTATTGCGATGGAGTGTAAGTCCCTTCACAGACTCCGAAAAATTCTCCCCGCCAAGTATGGGCTGGCGGTACTTCATTGCATTGGGGTCGGTTTTGGGGAACCCATGCCTGGCGGGGAAATATGTGGGCAGAGGCCGGACGCTACTCCGGCAGGCTGGAATTTGTTGTTTTATGATGCCTAGCAAGAGGTTTCTTATTGACCTTGCTCCAGCGGGGCCATCAACCCCCGGCGCACCTGCTTATTTGCGCTTCTCTGCATATTTGGATCGGAGCTCCTTCATAAGAGTGAACTGGCCCTTTATAGGTTTTATTCCCTCCGGAGAGTTGGGTTCTATGACCTTCCCTTAAGCCTAGCCTTAAGGATTAGCAGTCAAAGAAATTGACCATTGTTTTGCTTGCCCCGTCACTCTTATGAAGAGACTCCGATTGTTGTTTTCAAAGATCACCTGTTTCCGACTTCTAAAAAAGTGCCTTCTGCCAATACCAACTGCGGAGGACGTTCCTGCTTACTGTCCGGGCCTCGCCGCGAACCTGTTCGGCTGATTTCGTTTCTCGCTGTCGTTGAGAGAATATTACCGTACGGTAAGAAAAAAGGTCAAGGGAAAAATTACTATACGGTAATATAAATTATATTAATTATAAAATTTGTAATTAATATAGGCAGGTATTCTTGGATTTATTTGTGAGAATTCTAGTTAAGAGAGAATTAAAATGATAGACACAGAAGAACTCGAATGCAGGAATTGTGGATATAAATTTGAAGTTAATAACCCTGAAAAGAAGAGAATAAAGGTAAAGTGTCCTGTGTGTAAGAGCGATTTGGAATGGTTTTTTGAAGACGGGAAAGCGATGTCATCATGTTACCCCCCAGGCCCACACTATTATTCTAGATTTATAGGATTCTGGATGGTTTTATCTTCAGTGCTTCCCTTGGTATTTTATTCTCCGAGCGACTTTAAATGGAAATGGGGAGCCTTTATCCTCCTAGTCGGTGCTATTTTGTCATACAGAGGGCATATCAAATATACTGAATATAAACATTCTGAGAAGATGAGAAGGCAATATAAGCAAGAGCAATAACAATGAGCTTTAAAATTAGTATGTTGTTTCTTCTTTTGTTCTTTCTTTTGAGTGTAGGAGCAGACGCAAAGCCTCTCCACAGTGAAGCATGGTATCAAGCAAGATGGTGCGAAAGTAGAGGTACAACGGAATTTGTTTTGCCAGACGAGACTAGAGTTGATTGTTTGACTGCTACGCATGCCATTGAATTTGATTTTGGCGAAAAATGGGCAGAATCAATCGGACAGTCTCTGTACTACGCTGCGATGACGGGGAAGAGGGCCGGGGTAGGTCTTATAATAGAAGATTACAGAGAATTAAGGTTTTGGTTGCGTCTGCAAACGGTTATAAAAAAATATAAATTACCTATCGATTCGTGGATAGTCAGGCCGTAATATTTTACAGGGATGATCTGTTCAGTATAATTGTTGGGTTAATTCCCACAGCTTTGCAAATTAAATAGAAATCCTTGATTCTTAACGGAAGGCTTCCAGATAACATCCCTGCTAATTTTTCACTGTCAATATTCGTAATATCTGCGACCTGATTAATTGTCATCCCAGAAAGGTTAATATTTTCAGAAATTTCTTGAGTTAATTTCTCCTCAAATGGATCCCTATCTTCTTGTTCCCCAAACATTTCTGCAGGGGAAATCCCTAATATTTTTGCATAACGAACCATTTCACCAAACGAGTTTCTTTCTCCTCCTTGTACTCTGGAGAGCCATCTTGATACTGTTGCATTTGCCACTCCAAGTATTTTCCCTATTTGGTCAAGTGTTAGTCCTGACTCCCTAAGTTCATTTAGCTTAGAAAGAATTACTTCCCAGCTTTTTGCTGCTTCTTTGTCGAAAGGCTTTGTACTCATATTCATATTTTATATCGTAGAGTTGTTTACTGTGAGGTATAAAGTTAAATTGACTTCAAATATTACCGCATGGTATAAAATGCTTTATGAACGTACTCGAAACATATCGCCATAATAAAAAAATGACCTATGAAGCTTTGGCAAAGGTTGTTGGGCTTAGTTCAGTTGCTGTCTATCGGCACTGTAAAAAACAGCGTCCGATTTCGGGAGAATCCGCTTTGCTTTATCACATCAAGCTCGGGATTCCTCTAAAGGAATTGCGGCCTGATTTGTATGAACAGACGAAAAACAAGGCGGCTTAGGCCCCACATGAAAGCACAGAATTACAGCATGTTAAGTCTAAAATGTGTGGTTTTAGGCCCCACCTAATTTCAAAGAAACGGTAGTGGAAGTTGAGTTTCAATACTGCTTAATTTGAATCGCTTTGCTGCGTTTTGGACAGCCGTTTCACATGAATTTGAAATAGATTGATCAGCACTGAATTTTTCGCGGTGCCATAAGATTTTATTGGGTTTGATTATGGAGACAGTAAGCAAAAGTTCGTGGCCATTTTTACGTTTGACATGAATTCTTGCTGAAGCCTCCGAGTTGTGTGGATTGCGGTCCATGTTTTTTGGGTATGATGATTTTTAAAGTAACACGAGGAGAAAATGAAACAGAATAAGTCCTCATCCGAGCATTTTCCGGGTCGGAGTTGGGAGATTTTTACATTTGGCATGGACGCTTTAGGCGAATCTGGAATGTATCGGATATTCAGAAGAGAAAAGGCACAAATGTATCGTTGGGGTCGAAATCCGATACTTGAAGGTTCTCAACGGAATCCTATCGATAGAATGAAGCAGTTTCTGCAGGCTCTTGGATCTGCCGGAGAAGGTGGCCGTTGTATAGCTCAAATTGCTCTAACACTTATGGCCAGTAGTTTAGACTTCAAAGTAGTTGATGGAGCAGACATTAAAGTCAACCGTGAAACGGTCGCCCAAGAGTTTTTAGCAATACATGAAGCTCTCGCGTCTATACAAAATGAAGCTAAAGACAACAGTGATCCCGAAATTGTAGCTGTATTCGCCGAGGATGCGCATAAGCAAATTGATGCTTTTGTCGCTCACTACCGCGCCGCATTTAAAAAGGAAGGGGAAGTCCGCTTTTCAATTAAGAGAAATCTTTCGTGGTGGCAGCGGTTTAAACTGCGCTGGTTGTAGGAGCGGTATTATGGCCGGCTGGGTAAAACTGCATAGGTCCATTCTTGATTGGGAATGGTACGACGACACGAATGTTTTTCGTTTGTTCATTCATCTAATTTTAACTGCCAATTACGAAGACAAAAAATGGCGCGGTAAAATCATCAAAAAAGGACAAATAGCGACCAGCATTGCGAAGCTTGCTGAGGCAACAGGCTTAACCCCCAAAATGGTCAGAGGGGCAATCCAAAAGTTAGAAAAGAGTAACGAGTTGGTCACCGAAGGGGCAAGCAACTATACACTGATAACTATTTGTAAATACAACAAATACCAGTTTCAAGACAATAACGAGGGCAAACAAAGGGCAAACGAAGGGCAAACAAAGGGCGAGCCACTGGGCAAACGAAGGGCAACAACTAAAGAATTAAAGAAAGAAGAATATATAAATACACCCCCCTATAGTCCCCCCGTAGACCGTCAAGAAAACGTCCCTGAGGATGGTGGAAATTCTGGTGGTGGAGGTGAGGACAATTTTAAGTCTTCCGGGCTTGTTCAACGTGAAGGACATCCCCCGGGAATTGTCAGGCCTGTTTATAACATGCCGTTTGAAGAATTCTGGGCAGCTTGGATTCAAGCTACAGCGAAGTCAATGAATAATTCAGAAGGAAAGGATTCAGGTAAAGAAGCTGCCTGGCTAGTCTGGAGTAAAAGAGAGAAATTTAGGAATTTACCGGGCTTGCCTGTACTTCTAGATGCTCTTTCCAATCATTGTGAATCACAGCAATGGACTAAGCAGAAAGGACAGTTCATTCCCGCGGCTAAAAAATGGCTGGAGGAAGGCAAGTGGGCGGATAAATTGCCTGCTGCTCAAGTTGGACATGGATATAGCTCATCAGGTGCTCCGCAATACAACGGTATGAATATCAACAGTGTTGCTCAGGGCATCACAGCAGAAAATGACGCTATCGCCAGACGGTTGATCGAAAAAAGGAAAAGGAGAGAGCAAAATGGAGAACCAGTTGCAATTGGAACAAGTTAAAGACGAGCTGGAAGTTATGAAGCTCATGTATCCCAACTCTCAATTTACGGGAGCAACTATTGAAATCACAGCTCCCGTCTGGCTTGAGGATTGCCGCGCTGAGGGAATGACCGCTCAGGATTTTGTTAACGCCTGCTCACTGGCTAGAAGAAATAACACCACCTTTCCCACTGTCGGGAGGCTTGTTCAGTGTCATAGGGAATTAAAGGCAAAAGCTCCCAAAGAGCCACAGAAAGAGTTACCAAGACCGCCTATGACAGAGAGACAGCGTTTAAGCTCGCTTGAGAATTGCCGGAAGATTTTAACTATGCTGAAACATGGGAAAAAGTCTCCTGAGTGCCGCTCCATGCCTACAGCGTAAACTAGACTTAACTAGACTATGAGCATCACAGATATGAAAAAATTTAATTCGAACTTTTGCAAAGAACATTGCACATGCTGGAACAAAAACGGACCGGAAAGAATCTGGTGTACGCCGCTTTTTAAACCTGCCGGCCAATGTGCGTGGAGTGAACGAGGCATGGCAGAGTATGCGAAAGAAAAGAGACTGACAATTAGGAGGAAATGATGAAATTTACCGTCCCCATTGAACCAAAAGCCCAGATGAGAGCACGGCATGCCGTCAGAGGCAGGCATGCTATGGCATACAAGGACAAAAAGCAGGAGCAGGCCGAAGACACACTGAACACTTTTCTCATCCAGTCTCGCCCAGATGAACCAATGATCGGGCCGCTTATGCTCCGAGTTAAAGCTTATCTCCCAATACCGAAATCCAAGACAAAGAAATTTAAAGCTGGAGCCTTAGCCGGTAAAATTAGGCCGACTGTTAAGCCGGATATGGATAATTTGCTCAAAATGATCAAAGACTGCATGACCCAGATGCGCTACTGGGAGGATGATAAGCAAGTCGTGGAATATCTGCCAGGCACTGGAAAGTATTACAGTGATCGGCCCAGATGGGAGATTGAGCTGAAACCGTGGGTGCCTGATATGGCTTTGCTGTCGGAGGTGGCGTGATGTCACAACTCTACATCCCCAAACATTTCCGAATCGAAGAGCTGGTTTATCCCGGATTTCACGAGGCCCACAAACACCGCGGCAATCTGATCTGGCTGGCGTTTGATGTCCGAGTTCTCAAGACTGCCGACCGGCTGCGCGAGAGATACGGCAAGATGACCGTCAATGACTGGTGCTGGGGCGGTGATCGTACCGAGTCCGGCTTGAGGGCTATGACCACGGGGACTGGCGCCGCTCTTTCTCAGCACAAGTTCGGGCGGGCTCTGGATTGTATTTTCGCTGACTGCACTGCTGATGAAGTGAGAGCTGATATGCGGAGGAAAGGCTTTTTTGAACCTCATTTCCCTGCCAGCAATTTTGATGCTGAATTTGTTGGGATTACTTGCATCGAGGAGTTCGAGGGCATGGGCTGGTTTCATTTTGATGTGCGGAACCATGATGCGTGGAAGTACGGCGTTAAGGTGGTGGGGCGATGAACAAACTGTTGTTTAGCTGCAATGTCTTACTTGCCGTCTCTTCCCTTTATTTCGGTGTGATCTTCTACTTGATTCTTTGCGAGATTGGTAACCAAGGTCCGTTGCTGGCTAGAGTCTATTGCTACACTTGTGAATTGGTGTACGCTTACTTCTTTGCTTATGCTGTTGCATATTTTGTGAGAAGGAAAAGGAAATGAAACAAGCAATATCACCGTTACAGTTGACTAGCCTGAATGAAATATCACGTGTGTTTAAATGCTCTGTGGATACTGTGAAGGGATGGTTTAATGAGGGCGCACCAATCCATCATTACAGTGAGAAGAGGTACGGAGCAGACTACCACCAGCTCAACAGTTGGTTGATTGAAAAAACGAATAAAAACGAAAGGGCTTCAGCGTGAGTTGAGGCTTTTTTTGTTTTAAAAAAACCTGTCAATCCCCCTTGTACGTCCCGCTACGTCCCGCTACGCCCCGCTATCAACTTCATTTCAAAACCCCATGTTATAATTATTCCATCATGAAGAGGCCCGGTCAGCCGTCCTTTTTCGTTCTGAAAGGCTACAGCTTTTCGTCCTGAATTTATGAAAAGGCGCGGGCTCTTGGAAAACATCAAGGGGATAACATGCGGTCCATCCTCCAGCACAAACTTAACTCTCTTCATGTCTCGGCTAGGCTCCTTGATTTGGGATTCAAGCCGGGATTTGTTGCGTGGTTTTGTCGGAAATGGGAGCGCGTGGTTCATCCCCTGATCTATAAACGGGAGGCATGATGGACGCTGTTGAAATTGCAAAAACTGTTGGGATCGTAATCAGTGCTGTTGTTAGTATTGGTGCTGCTCTCTCCGCTATTACTCCTAGCCCGAAGGACGATGCCTTTTTTAAAAAGGCGCATTCTTTAATCAATATTCTTGGCCTGAATGTTGGCAACGCTAAGAATGAAAAGAAAGGTGACAACTGATGAAAAGGTGTTTGCTCCTTTTGTTTTTACTGATTGCATGTCTTCATGCTTGTGCAATTAGTAAAATTTCGGACTTGCCTCCGGCTGACCAGGCTGTGGAATATTCGGTTTTAATGCTCAACACTTACAATGCAACTTATCATAAGTTCAACGAGATTAAATCAGCAATCAGTTTTGAACAAAGGAAGTATGCGGCAGAATTTGTTGATGCAATGAACATTGCTAAACCAGCGGTCGTCCTGCTGGCAAAGAACGCTGAGGCATGGAAAACAGTTACAGATAGTCAGAACAGCACTCTCATCGCAAAGTCTCGGACTATTTACAAAGATCAGAAAACTATATTCGCAGGAATTTGGGCTGAAGTTCTAAAACTGTGGAAGAAAATCGAAGGTCAGAAATAATGGGATTTAAAGATATTGAAATTTCGGATGAATCAGCAAAGGCCGTTGGAGAGGCTGCTGGAGCTATTGCCGGGATTATTGCCTCTGGAACAGCTATAGCTCCACTTGCCCCGGTTATCAGTCTGATTGTCACTACAGGGCTTAAACTGACGAATGCAGGGTACGAAGTTAAAGGGCTTGAGGGGCTTCGTAAATCCATTTCTGACGTTGAGAATCTTCCTGATTTGACGTTGGAATAAAAGGGAAGCGGTCTTGTCATACGATCAGTTTAAAGATTTTGGGCCATGGGCAAAACTATCTGTTCCAGTACTGATTGCCGCAGCTGGTGGCGTCGTGCGAGTCCTCCAACGTGACGGCCAATGTTCGGTGAAGTCTCTATTTGTTGGAGCTATTACGTCAATGTTCGCGGGAGTATGTGTACATCTGCTTATTACAGATCTCCAACTCTCTGAAGCTGTAAAAGCTGGAATAGTTGGCGTCAGTGGCTTTGCAAGTGGCGATTTGCTGAGAGCCTTATCTACTCGTGCGTGCAAAATAGCTAAAGGGGGAAAATAAATGAATTTCGGAAAAGCAATCGAAGCAATGAAAGAAGGTAGGGCTGTTCGCCGCAAGGGATGGAACGGCAAGGGGATTTTCATCAAGATCCAAAGCCCAGATGAAAACAGTTTTATGTCTCACTCATATATCTACATCGACACAACCGGGCTTAAGACTGACAACCCCGACGCTCCTAAAAATCGTGTGCCTTGGCTTGCAAGTCAGACTGACATGCTGGCTGAAGACTGGGTTCTGGCGGAGTAACCAGTGGCCACGCTCCGCGAAAAGTGGCTGGCGCATTTTTTAGATGCGGGAGCTTCAACCTTCATGCGTAAGGCCGCGTCTGCAAGAGCAGCAGGATATAAATGTAAAGACGAAAATTTCAGAAAGATAGGCTGGGAAAATTATAAAGATTATGAGCCGCAAATAGCTGAATGGCTCGATGAAAATGGTCTATCTGAATCGGCTTTAAAGCTAAAGTTAGCTTCTTTGCTGGACGCAAAAGAGGTCAAGGTTTTTCAGTACGAAGGACGGGTAATCAAATCTGAAGAGTTCAATTCGTTGGGCATCCAGCTGAAAGCTCTTGAGATGGCTTTGAAAGTCAAAGGGATGTTTGCCCCGGAGAAGCGCGAAATTACTAATAAGAATGATTTTAGCGACCTCACTGACGAACAGCTGGATAAAGAACTGGCTCAGCTCGAAGAGTGGGATAAGAAGCAAAACGGTGAGGCATGAGCGAACTACCCAGAAAATTTAAAGAACGTCGCATTGCTCTGCTAATAGAGAAGCGTAGACGTGCAAAGCGTAGGAAACTCTATTCATATTATCCTGATTCCGGGCCGCTTCGTCGTGATCTTTATCGTAAACATTTAGAATTTTTCCAAGCTGGCGCAACGCATCGCCAGCGTTGCTTCATGGCTGCTAACCGAGTCGGCAAGACTGAAGGCGGTGGGGGCTATGAGGTAGCTCTGCATCTGACCGGCAGATATCCAGATTGGTGGGAAGGGCGTCGTTTTGATCACCCTACAACCGGTTGGGCCGCAGGTGATACAAGTCAGACGACTCGTGACACTGTTCAATTTAAATTACTTGGTGAACTGGATGAACTGGGAACCGGGCTTATTCCGGCTGAAGACATTATTGAGATTAAGCGCAAGGCTGGATCAGTACCTGATTGTATTGAGACTATCTACGTCCGTCACGTTTCTGGCGGAATCTCTCGTCTGACATTCAAGTCCTTCGACCAGAAGAGAAAAGCATTTCAGGGCACAGAAAAGGATTTCATCTGGCTCGATGAAGAACCTCCCATGGATGTTTATCAAGAGTGCTTGATCCGTACTATGACTACAAACGGGCTTATGTTGCTGACGTTTACTCCGCTTGAGGGAATGTCAGAAGTTGTCCTCTCTTTCATCCCCGGTGGCAAGCTTCCTGACGATGGCCGGTGTCTCTTCAGCGATTCAAAGTACGTGGTATTCGCATCGTGGGATGACGTCCCGCATTTGACGGTAAAGGCTAAAAAAGAACTACTTGCAGAGATCCCACCGTTTCAACGTGCTGCTCGTTCAAAAGGTATTCCACAGCTTGGAGCCGGGGCAGTCTATCCACTTGATGAAGAGGAATACAAGGTCAAACCGTTTGCGATTCCTCAGCACTGGCCAAGAGGTTACGCGATGGATGTGGGATGGAACTGGACGGCTGCAATATGGGGAGCTTGGGATCGAGAGAACGATATTATTTATCTCTATGTCGAGCACAAGCGTTCACATGCAGAGCCCGTAGTACATGCCGATGTGATCAAGCGTAACGGAGATTGGATGAAAGGAGCAGTTGATCCGGCTTCCAGAGGGCGCAGCCAGAAAGATGGTGAATCACTTTTTGAAATATATACAGATCCTGAGGGGCTGAATCTAAATTTAGTAAACGCAAATAACGGAGTTGAGTCTGGTCTACATCAGGTCTGGCAACGTTTGACGACTGGCCGTCTTAAAGTTTTTTCTACTCTTAGCGCATTTTTTAATGAAGTCCGCCTCTACCGTCGTGATGAGAACGGCAAGATCGTCAAGGAGAATGATCACATAATGGACGCAGTACGATATCTCATTGCAACCAAAGATGAAGTTTTTGCTCTAAAGTCTGATGAAAAGCGGAGGGGATGGAGACCGAACAGGAGGCGCAGGTAAATATGCTGAAGCGTCTCAAGATCAACACAGCTCTCGGCTACGTTGAAGAAGCCCGTCTTGCTGCTCGTGACTGGAGAGCAGAGTCATGGCGGGATTGCGAAATGTACGACGGAGATCAATGGACTAAGGACGACCTTGACATGGCCATTGATTACGGCATTGATCCTCTCACTATTAACCGCACCTTCCCGGCTATTAACTTGATCCTCGGGACTCAGGCAGTCACTCGTCAGAATATTATTGCTAAAGCTCGAACAAGCAAAGACGGGCAGATGGCAGAGATAATGACCGAGGGGATTCATTTCGTGCTGGATCAGTGCCAAGGGCAATTCAAGTTGTCTCAGGCTTTTCGTGATTCTGTTATTCCCGGTATCGGTTGGGTTCAGGTAGGCCTTGATCCTGACCCACGTCATGAGCCTGTTCGTCTTGTCTACAGGGATTGGAAAGAAATTTGGTTTGATCCCTTTGCCAGCCCCTGGGTGGACCCCGAAGACTGCCGCTACATGTTCTATCAGAAATGGGTGGACCTTGAAGTTTTGATCGCCATGTTTCCGGAGAAGGAAAAGGAAATTAAGCATGCTTACACCGGATTGTGTTCTCAGGACGGTGATTATCTTGGCGGGTACGGAGATGAAGCAGACGATGTTGAACAGGATAAACGTGTGCTTGGTTCTGCCTCCTGGGTTGACCCCAATCGCAAGAGAGTTCGTCCGGTGGAGATGTGGTATCCGATGTATGAGGACTGCTTGTTCGCTTTGTTTGACAATGGACAGTGCGTTGAAATTAAAAAGTCCATGTCCGCGCAGGAGCAGTTCCAGCTTATGTCGGCTTGCAGCGAAGTCGTAAAGGCCAAGGTCCGCAAGATGAGGACAATGACATTCCTGGGCAAAGAAATCTTGCAAGATATGCCGACTCCTTTTGGACACGATCAATACCCTTATATACCCTTTCTTGGTTATGTAGACCGCCTTGGCTGTCCTTATGGTGTCCCTCGCCAGATTAGAGGACAGAACATTGAGGTGAACAAGCGTAGGTCCGTTGCTTTGGCTCTACTTCAGAAGAGGCGGCTGTTAATGGAGGAAGGAGCTGCTAAAGATCCTCAGACGGTGCATGAAGAAATGATTTCCATGGATGGTTTAGTCCTTCTTAACCCTGGAGGATTAGGGAAGGTCCGTGTGGAAGAAGGTCAGATGTTAGCGCAGGGACAAGCCCAGCTAATGGCGTCCTCAGAAAGCGAGATTCAGCAGATCACAGGCGTTAATAATGAATCGATGGGTTATCATTCAGCTGTACAATCTGGCCGAGCTTTAGAGAACAAACAACGTCAATCAAATACCGTCCTTGCTACACTTTTTGATAATTACCGACGCAGCCTTTTCAGAGTCGGAACTCTTGTTTCATCCGAAATTCAAGACAAATGGAAAGGCCCTAAAATCCTTAGAATAACAGATAAGATGACGAATGCAGAAAGATTCGTTGAAGTTAACCAACCAAAACAGACTGAAACGGGAACAGTTGTTATTCAAAACGATATTACTCAGGGCCGCTATGATGTGATTGTCTCCGATGCTCCGCAGACTGATACGACTCGTGAACAGAGCTTGAACCTCATTATAGAGTGGGTAAAGCAGTCTCCTCCAGAAATCATACCGCAGCTTATGTCCTTTGCTTTAGAACTATCCAATCTACCAAATAAAGAAGCTCTTCTGATGCGTTTACGTCCTCTTTTAGGGATTATGCCTGGAGAGGAGGATATGTCACCTGAAGAGATCAAAGAACAGATAGCTGTCAAAATGGAGAGTGAGAAGAAAGAGGGAGAGCGTAAAAGCCAGATTGAAGAACTTCTATTGCAGTTAGAAATGGAAGCTAAAAAACTAGATAATCAATCTAAGGCGTTAGAAAATGAAAAGTTAAAGGCAGAAACAGCGGATAAGTTGGCCTCTGCAAAGAAGAAAGAATCTGACGCAGAGCGGGAAGCTTTGCAAACAGAATTTAAGATCGCTCGTGAAGTCTCAGAAGAAGTTAACAAATCACGCTTTGTGTAAAGGAACATACTGTGAGTGTTGATGAAATTATAAAAACAGAGTCGCAAAAGGCAGACTGGGGGATGATGACTCCATCTCAAGAAAGAGCTTTTGACGCTAAGGTTGAAAAACATTTTAGGAGTCATCGCGAATTGCCGCCGGGGAGGAATTTTAGATGTTGGAACCGCACTGAATCTGACGAAGATCGTGAAAATTTTTCTCGGAACTATGACTTGATAAGATGGGATTAATGTTTGTCGCTTACGGTGGAGCGGAACCACCGACAATAAATATTCGGGTCGGCACCCGTATCAGCCGTAACCGCTAATCTCAGGCGTAAAAAGGAGAAGACTATGGAAGGTCAAGCAGCAACAGAACAACAGATGAGTACAGCAAGCGAGTCAGCCACCGAATCAACTGCGGTTGAATCGGTTTCCCCTGATACCGAAATCGTAAGCGATTTCCCTTCTGAGGAATCCGTCAGCTCTTCCGAGGATGCGTGGTGGGCTGAAGAGGAAATCAGCGACGCCGAACTTCGTGGCGAAAGCGAACCCAACCCCGATGAATCAGGGACGAATGAACCGGACCCGTCCCGTCCGTCAGATGATGAGGGAGGAGATAAGCAGGAGTCCGAGAAGGACGACAAGGCAGATAAAGACGATTCCGGAGCAGACGGAGAGGACGATCCTGAACCCAAAGACGGTGAAGGTGATGAATCCGTTGGTGGGGAAAGAACCGTACCGCTCAAAGCTCTTCAAGAAGAACGCCGTAAACGGCAGGAAGCTCAGTCCCGGTTGAGTGATCTGGAAGCCCAGATTGCTAAGAGGCAGAGCTTTGATCCTGTAGAACCATTAAAAGGGCAAATACAACGGGTCGCTATTCCTGAACATCTCCAGCCGGATGTGGACGAGTTCATGGAAGCGTTTCCTGCTTATGCGGAAATGGTTACCGAAGATTCTCCGGAAGGCAAAGCTCTACGAAGTAGACTTGAAGATTACGGACCGACTTTTGCCGCAGATTACGCCCGTGGCGTGACCCTTGAGAGAAAGATTGAGCAAACTCAGCAGTCCGAGGAAGTCTATTATCAGCGTCAATACCTAGACGCTTGCGTAGCTGAAATGAATAATATGTTCCCTGAAAAATCAGCTGCAGGCGAAACGGCATTGGAGGCTGTTGCTTTTGCTGAAGATCGAGGGTTGCCTACTAAGACTATTCATCTGTTAACGAATCCCGGAACTATGCTGATTGACCCCGATACCGGTAAAGCCGTTCCACTTGGACGAAGGGCTGTCGATATCACCAGCTTTATTAAAGATGCATTTGACTCCCATAAAGCTACAGATGTTGAAGCTATGAGGGCTTCCGTTGAGGCAGAACTTGAGGAGGCTATTACTGCAAAAGTGACTAAGCAACTGACAGACAAGTTCAGAGGCGGTCCGCAGGGCAGCGAGTTCCGCGGACTGGGCGATGCTCCCGGTTCCGCTGAACAGCCTGGTGGGACTCGCACTCTGTCTGAAGCCGAAGTGGCAAAACTGTCAGATGCAGAATACGAAAAATATCTCAAAGGAGAATAAAATATTATGGCTGATACCGAATTTGGACTCAATGATCCGTTAGCTGTCCAGCGATGGTCTAACTCCCTCGCTGTTGAAGCTGCCAAGAAGCAGTACTTCAACAAGTTCATGGGTGAAGGTGACGACTCCCTGATCAAAGTTAAAAAGGAATTGGAAAAGGGCAAAGGCGACAAAATCACTGTCGGCCTGCGCATGAAGCTTTCCGGTGACGGTGTTGAAGGTGACAACACCATTGAAGGAACTGCCGCTGAAGAAGCTCTGACCTTCTTCAACGACAAGCTGACCATTGATCAGCGTCGTAAGGGAACCCGCGTAGCCGGTAAAATGACCGAACAGCGCGTGCCTTATAACCTCCGTAAAGAAAGCCGCGATGCTCTGTCCATATGGTTTGCTGAGGATAGTGACGAGCAGATCATGATGTATCTGGCCGGTGCCCGTGGAATCAATGCTGACTTCCATGTCCCGACTTCCTTTACTGGTCGTGCGGACAATGCACTTCAGGTTCCTGACGCGGGGCACATCATTTACGGTGGTGACGCCACTGGTAAGGCAAATATTGATGCTGCTGACCTGATGGCCCTTGGCCTGGTTGAAAAGCTTGTTGCCAAAGCTGAAACCTCCAACCCCATGATGCTGCCTTTCCTCGTTGATGGTGAAAAGAAATTCGTGCTGCTCATGCACACCTATCAGGCATACGCCCTGCGCACTTCTACTTCCGAAAATGACTGGCTTGAAATCCAGAAGGCTGTAGGACTGCGCGGTCCCAAGAACAACATCTACAAGAATGCTCTCGGCGAATACTCCGATGTCATCATGCACAAGCACCGTAACGTGATCCGCTTCAGCGATTATGGTGCTGGCGGCGACGTCAGTGCTGCTCGTGCCCTGTTCCTCGGTGCTCAGGCCGGAATGATCGCTTTCGGTGGTTCCACCAAGAAGAATCGTTATTCCTGGAACGAAGAAACCGATGACCGTGGCAACAAGCTGGCTGTAACCGCAGGCTGCATCTACGGCGTTAAAAAGTCCCGCTACAACAGCAAAGACTTCGGCGTAATCGCAGTCGATACCGCCTGCTCCGACCCCAATGCATAATTGACCCGGGGGCCTGCGGGCTCCCGGCTTTTTAGGAGGAACTATGCCCGTACTGATCTATAAAAAGGGTGAAAAGACCAAGGAACCTCTGCATCTTTCCGTGGGGTATCTGTCCAAGGAATATTCTTTCACTGAAGAGAACAGCTTTGCTCTCTATGTGGAACCGGATGACGCAAAAATTTTGCTGGAAGAAAACCCGCTCATGTTCCGTGAAGGTGAGGACATCGACCACCTGAACGGCGAAAGCGAGCCCGCAGAAGGTCCGTCCGTTGCCGAATTGATTGCCGAGGTCAACGCAACCACCCGTCATGCTGAACTTGACGCTATTGCCGAAGAACTGGGCATGGACAAGTTCAAGGATGACGCAAAGGTTGACGAGAAAAAGACCGCAATCATCGACCACCTGAACGGCGAAAGCGAGTAGGTGAACAATGAAAGCCAAAGAAGTCTTCCTCCTAGTCTCCGCTAAATTGCAGGACATGAAGGTCAACGTGCGTCGTTGGCCGTGGGAAATCACTGCTGACAAGTTGTCCCTGACTGACGTCTGCAACTCGGCAATTCGTAACATTGCTTTGCAGCGACCTGACGCCACTGCGGTGACTGAAGCTATAAAGTTGCAGGACGGGGTTAAGCAGGTATTGCCAACTCCGACCAACGGGAGCGGAGCGAGTAAGAATGCTTTGCGGCTTATTGAAGTAATTCAGAATATGGGCTCCGATGGCACTACGCCGGGTGAGCCCATATTGATTGCAACTAAAGAGGCTATGCAGGTCGGAGGGTGGGGAACTACCAGTGATGATGTAGACAATTATGCCTATGACGCTAAGTCAAATCCGGAAATATTCTGGGTTCAACCCGGTATTGCTGTCGGGGCTTCCGTGTATGTGGACATGACCTATTCTGCCGAACCTGATCCTATTTCCGGTCCTGATGATGACCTGCCTATCTCCTCAACCTTTTCCGGTCCTATTGTCCATTGGATGCTTTATGAGCTGCTGTCTGGGGATAGTTCTGAAGTAAACATGGGTACAGCGCAGTTCCATCTTTCCGCATTTTATCAGGCTCTTGGCGTCAAGCTGAAGGCCGATCTTTACTACCCGAAACAAATTCAAGTGGTGGAGTAGCGTATGGCAAATTCTCCGTGGAAAACCCTTGTGGGCTACGTGCAGCCCGAAGTTGCTACCTGTCCCAAGGGTACCATAATTAATGAAATACGCAGGGCAGCTATTCGTTTTTGTAGAGAGACTGCTATTTGGGTAGAGCAGCTTGACCCGCTCTTTTTCCCTGCCGGTATGGACACTGCTGACCTTGATGCGCCTCGTGGTTCACGGGCCTGCATGGTCACTGAATTGAAGGGCGAGAACGGTGTTCTTGATCCGCAATACGATTATAGTGCGACCCCTGACATGGTTAAGCTGATCAATACTCCGACAATTAATTCTCAGTTTGAAGTAAAGGCCGTGCTTAAACCAACGCTATCCTCTGACGGTATGCCGGAAGGTCTTATGGAAGATTGGGGAGAGATCATTGCTTACGGAGCCATTGCCTCTCTTAAAGCCATGATAGGCAGAGAATGGGAAGATCTTTCAGGAGCGCAGATTAAAATGAATCTGTTCAATGACGGCATTGCCGATGCAATAGTTGACCGGTTGCGTGAAGGAACGAACAAGCCGCTGCGTGTCAAATCAAGGAGCTTTTTCTAATGAGTGTGCCTACCGTAAACGTAACTTGTACCGTCAATGACTCCGAGGGTAATCCGGTTGAAGGCGCAAGGGTTTCTGCCAAGCTCAGTACAGCCGAGAAATACAACGGGTTTGTGGTCCCACTTACTACCAATGCTGTCTCTGACTCCACTGGTGTTGCTGTATTAGCTCTGTTCCCTAACCAACTTGGAAGCGAAGGAAGCGAGTACGCTTTTAAAATTATGAACCCGTCTACGGGCAAATCAATCAAATTTTCTGCGGTGATCCCAAATCTGGATTGCAATCTGTTCGAGATTGCCAATGTGCCGCCATATCCGCGTGAATATGTGGGGGAGACATTCAGCAAGCCTGTGTTTGAAGCCAGAGATAAGACCTTGGAGTCTATGGTGGATGCTGAATCATCAAAGACTGCTGCCGCACAGTCGGAGGCTAATGCGTTGGCTTCCGAGAATAACGCTTCCTCGTTTGCCGCTGATGCTCAGCAGAGCAAGAGCGAGGCTTTAGGTTCGTCTATTTCTGCCAGTACTTCGGCTGGGCAGGCTCAAACTGCCAAGATTGCGGCTGAGAGTGCGCGGGACGGGGCGGTGGTCGCAAAAGGTGGGGCTGAAGCTGCGCGGGACGGAGCCGTCAGTGCGAAGAACTCTGTTGATGCCTCAGTGGCTTCAATCCCGGGGTTGATTGATACGGAGAAGGTTGCGGCCGTTGGAGCTGTTCAGAGTCAGGAGACAACTAGCGTAGCCGCTGTTCAAGCCGTTTACCAAAATGATTTGGACCTGCTTAAATCCAAACAGGCCCGTGAGATTGGTGGAACTGCATACCAGACCATTCTCGGTTTTCCGTGCCCACCGTCCTTGGAGGTAAAGGCGTGGGATGCAAAGGACAATACAAACGGAGTTCCTGATGGATTCACTTTTGCTCGTGCGTCAAGCGCAACACAGGTTAATGCCGTTGGTCAGATTGAGACAGTTGCCAACGATGTTTTGCGCCATGATTATGGCCCTGAAACGGGAGAGTACAAGGGCTTTTTGATTGAGGAACAGCGGACGAATTTGCTTACTTATTCGGAGCAATTTGACAATGCCGCGTGGTCTAAAGTCGATGCATCAATTTTAACTGACGCCGTGGTTGCTCCAGATGGGTCATCATCCGGTGTCAAGTTAGTAGAAAACACAAATACAAGCGTCCATTATTGCAGGCAGGACGCAACTGCCGTTAGTGGAAATTACTATACCTCTTCGTTGTTTGCAAAAGCGGGAGAGCGTGACCACTTGATCATCATCATGTCGTCCTCTGGATTCGGAACAAACGTAAAAGCTGTTTTTGATTTGGTTAACGTAACAGCAACCGTGGAAGTAGCGGGAACGAATACCAGTGCTAACATAAAATCAGATGGAAATGGTTGGTTCCGTTGCTGGGTTACATCTCAAGCTACCGCATCGGCTGGTTTTATACATAGATACGATCTGAACAACGGAGAGACAAACACGTATAAAGGGGACGGCGTATCTGGGATCTATCTTTGGGGCGCACAATTCGAACAAGGATCTTTCCCCACATCATACATTCCCACCACAACCGCAGCAGCTACACGGGGGGATTATACTCTGAGTATTGCCACTGCTGACTTCCCTTACAATCAGAATGAAGGGACTATTTTTGTTGAGTTTATAGCTGACGTACCTCCCAATGGTAGAATTGTATCTTTCTCTTTAGGGGGTGATTTAATTGAGTTGAGAACGTGGGGGGATGGGGGCTTACGTGGTTCTATATATAAGTCTGGAGCTTACGAGGTAAACCTCTCCGCAGGCTTACAGACTTCGGAGACAGTGAAGATTTCTTTTGGATTTAGCCAAAACGATGTTGCTCTTGTGCGAGACGGGCAGTTGAAAGCGGAAGACCTATCTGCATCAATTCCCGTTATGTCGTCTTTAACCGTAGGCAGCCGAAATACAGGATACCAATATATAAATAGCAACATTAGACGAGTGTTATATTTCCCTCGCCGACTCTCAAACGAACAACTTCAAGCTCTTACGAGGTAAGCCATGAACTACACAGACCATTATCTTAAATTTACCGATGAAGCGGAAATGCTGACCGTCTATCAGCTTCCAACTGACGAAAGCGAAGGCATTACCTACCCCGGCTGCTCAGTCGATGTCGTGGGCATGATTGTCCATACCCCGGCAGAGATTGACGAGGACGGAAATGTCATTACCGAAGCAGTTTTTTCCGAAGGCTGGCACGTAAATGTGCGCAGTGAGGGGGAGTTGCCCGAAGCTTTGAAGCCGTTTGAAATTCCATCCCCTGAAACTCCCGCGAGGGTTTGGCTATGATTATCGTTCCCCTCTTCCGTGGAACTCAACCTCGAATTTCTCCAAAGCTTTTAGACAGCACAAACTCTCAGACTGCCATGAACTGCAATCTGAAGCGTGGGATACTCTCTCCGCTCATGGACTTGCAGGGGCAGGCTCCGAATCCAATCCCTAAGGCCGGGAATCTGCGTAGTATCTACAAGCTCCGTTCCGGTGATTGGCTTTACTGGCCCCATGTGGTGGACATTTGCGAAGCTGCGGCAACGGACAGTAACAGCCGTATTCATTTTACTGGCGACGCTTATCCTAAGCAGACTGACGCTGCGATGGCGACTTCCGGTTCTGTTTCCACATATCCGACTAAAACCAGACGGCTTGGTTTACCAAAACCTGATCAGCCGCTTACAGTGCAGCTTGCTCCGGCTTCTGTTGATGAAGATGCCGAGATCGAGCGGTCTACATCATACGTTTATACTTATGTGACAGACTGGGATGAGGAATCAGAACCTTCTGACCCCACAGGCTCAATTGACGTCAAAACAGCTCAGGAATGTGTACTGACTAATTTCCGTTTGCCTACATTGGACGGGGTAACGGTTAAGTCATTTCGCATCTACAGACTGAATGCAGGTGATGACTCTGCTGAATCTCAGCTTGTGCCATATTCAAACGAGACAGCAGACATGCCTTCAAGTGCTGATACCTTCACTGACAACGTGGCCGACTCCGATCTTTCCGGAGAAGTGCTGCCTACCGAGAATTGGAACCGTCCCAAGGATGATGTTTCCGGGCTGATTCATACCGGGAACGGCATGTTCTTCTGCTTCCGTGGCAAGGATATTTACGTTTCCGAGTCATTTGTTGCTTACGCTTTCCCGTGGAATCTTGCTTTGAACGTTCCGCATGATGTGGTTGCTCTGGGCTATTTTGATCAGACTGTGGTGGTGCTGACCAAAGGTCATGCCCACCTGATAAACGGTGTTGACCCTGAGTCTTTGTCTATCGATAAGCTTTCCTACAACGAGGCCTGCGTATCTAAACGTTCCGTGGTCAACTCTCCTGCAGGTGTGATCTATGCCTCACCGGATGGACTGGTGCTGATAGGTCCTAACGGTATGTCCATGCTTACCAGCTCTCTCTACACTAAAGAACAGTGGCGGGATCTTAACCCTGAAAAACTGATTGGGTTTTATCAGGACGGTCAGTACATCGCCTTTTTTGAAGGAACCGGGACCGGAATCATTTTTGACTTTGAGATGCAGGATATCGTTAATGTGTCCCTGACCGGAAAGCAGGTCTACGGCGGTCATGTGGATACTGAGGACGATGCCTTGTATTTGCTGACCTATGACACCACATACCGCATTGAGAAATGGGAAGGTTCAAGTTCTACTTTAAGTTTTGTATGGAAGTCGAAAGACTTCTTTTCCTCACGTCCGGTAAATATGGGTGCGGCCCGGATTATGGGCGAACAGTCCGAAGCAAGTCCGGTGCAGTTCAAGACCTATCTGGATGGTGAGCTGGTTGATTCTTGCGTCATCACTGATGATGAACCGTTCCGCTTATCTGCGGGCATGAAGGGACGTGACTGGGAATTTCAGCTTGAAGGCACTGCCGAAGTATTTGAAGTGCGTATGGCTCCCGGCATAGCGGAGTTGCAGTATGGCAACTAAAGGAAAGAAGTCCACCAACCTGCCTGCTGTTCCAGCTGGCGTGGACAAGCAGACCCGTGATTTCCTGACAGCTCTCAAAGAAACGGTGGAAACTATGCAGGGCAAGAGGCGCAACTCCTTTATGGATTCCGTGGTTACTTTTCGTGATTTACAGAGCATGGGCCTGAAGGTTTCAAACAAGGTCGGCACTGAGGCTGATTATGATTTCACCCGTTTTTTACGCTCTGATAATCCCCCGAATCCCCCGCGTAATCTGGTGGTTGAACAACAGATTTTTGCTAATAAGCTCACATGGGAGAATCCATCTGACAAGGACTTGTCCCATATTGAGGTCTGGTGTTCAGTTGGTTCTGATTCTCTGTCTGATTCTGAGCGGATCGCAGTCGTAACCAAGCCTGTTGCTGAATACACTCATTCCGGGCTTAATACTCGCACCTCTCATTACTACTGGATTAGGTCTTTCAACTGGGCTGGCAAATATTCTGTATGGGCTCCAAAGCAGGGCGGATATTTGGTCGAAGCCTCTCTTGATACAGCTCGTGAAGAGTCTCTGCATGTTTTGCAGAACAGCATTACCGAGGGGCAATTGTATGGCGATCTGAATAGCCGAATTGATCTTGTTGATGGTCCAGAATCTTTGCCTGGATCAGTAAATGCGCGTGTTAAAACAGAGGAAACAGCCCGTACTGATGCCGATGGTGCGTTGGCAGCACAAGTCCAAATAGTGCAGGCCAATGTTGACGACAACACCGCTGCTATACAAACCGAAGCGACAGCAAGAGCTGATGCCGATGGGGCGTTGGCTGCCGAGTATTATATAAAGACTGATGTGAATGGCTATATTGCCGGGTTTGGTGTTGCTAATGACGGGGCGACTTCAGAAGCTGTCTTTCTTGTTGATAAATTTGCGGTGATAACACCGGGCCAGACTCCGAAAGTTCCGTTTGTCATTGCTCCGCTTGACGGAGTGCCTACAGTCGGCATTGACGGCAATATGATTGTTGACGGTTCTATTTCAGCAAGAACTCTGGATGCTGAAATAATTACCGGAGCTTTCCTAGCTGCTTCCGCTCAGATTCAGTTGGGCCTTAACGGTCTGCTGCGTATGCAGGAAGGTGCAAAGCTTTTTGCCGGAGCCGGGAACTTGTTGCTGGATACATCCGGCAATAAAACTCGCTTAATGATAGGACAGGACGGTGCTTTGGACGTTGACGGTAACGTTGCTGCCGAAATGGATTACATGGTCCTGTTTGGCGGGGATATACAGTTTTATCGCTGGCTGGATAATGACCACCGTATGTACAAGGCGCTCAAGCGCTGGGAAACCGGATGGGCTAATAACGGTGAGTGGGTTGAAATCCCCGGATACTGGTTAGCCCCACCTAAAATACAGCTTAGTCCGCGTAATCTCACTTGCTATGACCATGCGTCACCAACCGTAAATCAAGCTTTAAATACCAATGTTACAGAGATTGATTTAATAGAAGGGTATAACAACAGATATAAATTTAAAGCCAATGCCAGACTCGTTATCGCTGCGGGATCGTCAGATTTTAATGTGGGGCTTTCCGATCTGGTTACAACCGATGATGATTTTGCAAGAACCTCAGCTTATACCACTCCGAACTATTGCACTGCCGCATCAATAAAATGTTATGTGCGAAGTAAAAAACCAACCGAAATAATAAACACATATCACAAAAGAAATGTTCTGATTGAAATTTATGTAGATAATGAGAAGAAATCAGAACAGCTGGTTGAAATAGGCGAGACTCTTGGTCCTAAAGAAGTCATAACTTTTATTTCAGGTCTGAACTCAGGTATTCATAAAATATATTTAAAGGCTACAGCCAGTGATTCCGAGGGAACTTTTGTTACTGCGGACGGTTTGAAGTATGATGAAAGGACCATCAGCGGGTACACTGAATACACTGATCCAGAAGCACATGCCTCTGCTTCTGCCAACTCCTATCCTTCAGGATCTGATTCCGACAGTGACTATGACAGATTCCCTGTTCCCTATCCTTCAGCCGGGGATGGATGGGAACGTGTAAAAGCTTTTTATACTTTCACCTATTCAAAAAGAACAACAGCGACCGATCTTGCCAGTGCAAGTGCTGGATTTTCTTTGAGGGGCGGCCTTTCTGATGGGCAAAACATTGTTGACACTGTTGAGATTACACCGCCTGTAAGTTCTGCAAAAGTATCGGCCTCTGCTTCTGCTTCGGCTCATAAACCTGAAGAATATGGGTCTGCATATGCTTCCATACAAGTCCATTCCATAAGTGTCTCTATGACGGTCAGAAAACCAAAGGCCTCAAATGATATGGCTGAAACAGAAATAATTTTTGATTCAGCCACATTGACTCTTACCGGTGCAAACCCTCTTGCAGAGGGAACCGTAAACTATATTGCCATAGGAGAATAATCCTTATGCCTGAAAATAAATTGGCACTTATTGCCTATTTTGAAAGTGACGGCGTGCGGAACATGCCCGACTCATATGTCGAGAATCTGTACCTCAGGGCGGAGGAAGAGGGGCTTACTCGTATTACTTTCATGGATGGCAGTCTGAATGATTCCCGGCTGTTTCTGGAAGATATGAAGCATGGCTCACATCTCTTTGTCATTGCCTCAGGCCCTGAAGTTGCCGGGTTCTGCTGGGTTAATCATGTTCAGCAGAAAAGTGCATATTTTCATTTTTGCTTTTTCAGAAAGTTTTGGGGCCATAAGGCTGAGGAAATAGCAAAATTTGCTTTGAATTATATTCTGAACATTGAAGACGGCCACGGAGGATATTTGTTCGACATGCTTATAGGCAATACGCCGTTAAAGAACAGGGCTGCCTGTAGAAGAATAAGGAAAGCCCCTTTTCTGCATGTTACAGGGGAACTTCCCTTTGGATATTTTGAAGCAAAGACGGGTAGATCTATTCCATCTCTGTTTTCTTATGTAACCCGTGAAACTTTAAACTAGGAGGATGATATGGGCGGAGGCGGCGGTGAACAAAAAATTGATTATGCATATAATAGGCGTATGGCCCAAGTTGCCGAAAGACAACAGGATATTGCTGATTACTACACTGATTTCTGGAAAGAAAATAATGCTCCATTGGAGCAGCAGAAGATAGCGGCGAATATGCAGTTGCTTCCTAAAATGACTGAATCAGAAGAAAGCTCTCTGGATTTACAGACAGCTCAAAATAAAGCCGGATTGGGCCTTCTGCCACAGCAGACGGAAGCGCAAAGGAGTTCTTACGAGTTGCAGGCAGCGCAGAATGAAGCAGGTTTAGGTCTTTTGCCAAAACAGACTGAGCTTGCCGGGGCTCAATTGGATAGCAGACTGGGGCTTTTACCTAAGACAACTAAGGCAGCAGATAAGTTTCTTAATCAATCTTTAACTGGTGTGAACGTTGCTGATCGCATGGGGCAGGCCACTGCTTCTGTTGCACATCAATACAAGGATGCGGCTGCTTCCACTGCCCGGCAGATGGGGCGCATGGGCAGCAATCCCTCGTCTGCACGCATGTTAAATACAATGGGCAATATGAATATGCAAAGGGCTAAAGCAACAGCATTTGGTAAAGAGACCGCACGCAGAAATGCTGAAGATGAAAATTATAACAGATTGTCACAGGCTACAAGTTTTGGACTTGGGCTAACATCATAGGAGGTCGCTATGCCGGGACTCGGACTTTTCCCTACTGAAGATGTGTCAGAGAAAGCTATGCAGGGTTACGAAGGTGCATCCAGAAGCTATGCAGCCATGCAGAAAAAGCAATATGCGCCGCCTAAAACTGCTGGAGGGGCTTTGGGAGCAGCTGCCGGATTGGGAATAGCCGGCGGGAGCCTTGGAGTCGGAATGGGAGGAATGATTCCGGGGGCAGCGGCAGGAGCAGCAGGAGCGGCAGGAGCAGCAGGAGCAGCAGGAGCAGCAGGAGCGGCAGGAGCAGCAGGAGCGGCAGGGACAGCAGGAGCGGCAGGAGCAGCGGGAGCAGCGGGAGCCGCAGGAGCAGCAGGGACAGCAGGAGCAGCAGGAGCAGCGGGAGCAGCGGGAGCCGCAGGAGCAGCAGGGACAGCAGGAGCAGCGGGAGCCGCAGGAGCCGGAGCTGGTGCCGCCGCAGGATCATGGGCCGGACCTATCGGGGCCGTGGCTGGAGCAACTATCGGGCTGGCAGCTTATCTTTTATCATAATCAGGAGTTTTTAGATGCCGGATAAATGGGGAAGACCTACTTTTGATGATGGGATGAAATATGCCAGCCAAGGCATGGGCCTTCTGAATCAGATGAATAGAAATCAGATGTATTCAGAGCAGCTGGGCAGGCTTCAGGAAGAAAACGAAAACCGCAGGCAGATAGGATTAGGATTGCAGGCTCTACAAAATGGTCAAGAAATTCCTGAGAATGTAGCCCCTATAAACAGAGTAAATGCCAAGGGTCTTTATTCGCAGTCACTTGGGTATGACAGCCAAGCAGAAGCTTTAAAGCGTCAAAAGAAAGAGATGGAAGATTACCAAAATGCTTTTCAGCAGACATGGAATTCGGCCCAGACTGGTGGAACTGATTCTGTCATCATCAGGCCGGGAATGTCCTTGTCAGCTGTTCAGGGGATGAATGAAGCTTTTTCTCAATACAAAAAGACTAAAGATGGAGCTGTTGCCGCAAAGGAATCCAATAACAGATTTATAGCACAGAATGCTGCTGAATTTACCCCGATGGCTAGGAATGCACTTAACTTTTATTCATCAGGGAATAAAGATCAGTGGCAGGTGTGGGCGCGAGAATCGGCAAAAAAACTTGGGCTCCCATATCAACTTGGGAAGTATGAAGAAGGTAAAGGGTTTCAACTGTTATTCAGGTCAGATAAAACAGGGGATTTCTCTGCTACTGGTGATTATTTAAGTGATGATAAAGCAGCGTCTATGCTGAACCGGACATTATCCGGCGATGTTGCAGCTTTTGATGTGAACGGCCAGAAAGTACCTGTGAATAAGAATCTTGCCGGATTTCTGCTTTCTGCCAGAAAAGCCACCGGAAGAACAAATGAAAAAAATATAGCAGACAGCTCAACCCATAAGCATTTTATAGATGAAAAGGGTAAAAGGCTGACTCTTGTTCCTCAAAGCCCCTTGAATGATCCTGAGTCTAAACCAAACTATCTGGTATTTTCAGATGAAGGACTTTTGGAAACAGTTACAGATTTAAAACAAACGGCTAAAACCAGAGGTTGGAAACTGGAAAATATAACAAGAGAAGGGCAGCTTCAGTCCCTGGCAAATGCAAAACAGGCAGGAGCTACATCCAGAGCGAAAGAACAGCTTTATGAGAAGCAAAGGAAAATCGCCGGGGCTAAAAAGCCAATTAAAATTTCACTTGGGGATCAGCAGACTGTTTATAACAAGTTGGCTTCATCATTAAATCCTAAGTTAAAGGTGGATCTAATTACCGGCAATGCGCCTTCTGACCCTACCATGGAAAAGCTGACTAAAGCCGTGCTTCATGAAATGCAGAGTGGGATTCCATTTTTGCAAGCCAGAGATATGGCTCTTGATGAAATTAAAAGATCCGGACAGCCGGAACCGGCAAAGGGCCACCCTGCAAATGGAAGAGTCAGCGGTCCTGATACAAAAAGTTATAATTTTGGTAATCGTGTAGATGGAACGAAGAAAGGACTTGGCTATTTCGGACCATTGAAAACTCCTGATGGGAAGGTTGCAACTGAGCTATCAATAGGTGTGGATTTTGATGGTAGAGAAGTCGAAATTCCGTCTATTGTGCCAACACTAACTAGAGATGAAATAAATCATCTAATTAGCGGTGGAGATGTAACGGATGAAATTGCAAAGAAAGCTATAGATTACGCTAAACAAAGGATGAAGCAGGGGAAAAGTCCCTTCGCCGAAGACGGTGAGCAGGGATCTTTACCCTCTATACGGGAAAAGCAAAATAAGGGGCTCCAAACAGCTAAAAAACACGCTCCTTTTTTAGGAGGTTTAAGTGCCCTTTGATAGCAGTACTCCTTACGGAACAGAAGATTCATTGAAATATATGGGAGGTCGCTAATGGCTGTTGCTGATGTTTTGTCTCCACAGGATATTGATTTATTATATGATAATTTATTTACAGTCAGAAATAATCCTGAAACTCAAAAATTGCAGGAAGATGATGTCTCTGCGGCTGGAGCAGTATGGGACGGTTTAAAACGTATCCCCGGCGGGATCGTAGACTCTGTGGGAGAAGTGTGGAGAGGTGGAGAAGATGAGTATGAGGATAGGCTTAAAAGGTCGCAAGAACCTCAGGATGAATATTTAGAAAAATACGGCAACAGTAATAAAGAAGTAGGTCTAGGACTCAAAGTTAAAGACTTTGCCGGAGCAATGAATAGCTTGCCCTACTCATTGCTGAATTCTGGCGTTGGGTTGGCCACTGGAGCAGGGACAAGTTTCGTGGCTGGTCCGGGAGCTGGATGGGTGGCTGGAACCAGTTCTGCAGGGGTAACTGCTTACAGAGGAACAAAAGAGCAGTTTGTCCAAGACTACTTTAACGCTCTTAATAATGACTATATTCAGAAAACCGGCAAGAATATTTCTAAAGGCTCGTGGGTAGAAGCTAGAAAAAAATTGGAAGATAAGGCTTCAGAGTACGGACTTTGGGAAGCTTTACCGGAGGCAATAGGCGGTGCTGTTGGTGTAGCTACCGTCATTGGTAAACTTAACAAATTTTTACCCAAAGGTTTAGTGAGCAGACTTGCAGCGCAATGGGGGCTGTCTCAGGGAGAAGAACAGCTCACAGAAACCATTACAGGCTACGGTCAAGGTAAAGTTGAGGCCGAGACAGGATTAAGGGAGGAGGCTCCTACGGTTTCTGAAGCTTTTAAAGCTCAGGCTCCATCAACTTTTCTTATGACAAATATAATGGGAGGCGGGACCAAGGCCGGACATAAAGTTGTTGACCTCTTAAGAGGGGAAAATCTTAACGCTGAGTCTGAATATGATGATAATCCTAGCGACCTTGAAAGTAGCCTTGCGGGAGATTTTGAGGATGATCAGTCTGCAAAAGAGTCCGAAGAGACTTCTAAGGCTGATGATTACTATGATGAGGATAAAGTAAACAAAAGGTATGATGAAAATATTTATAATGCTAGAGAGGAAGGAGCTGCCCCTTTTGATTCTGCCGAGGATGTCTTTGGGATGGACAGTCCTGAAGTCACTCCAAATAAAGGCAAGCTACAGCCTGAATTAGCCGGACGTATTCCCGCTAATGCGTTGCCTCTAGGTAAAAATAATATCCCTCAGCCATCAGAACAAACAGCTTATGATGTTATCCCATCTGGAGATGGTGAGAATTTTGAAGCTATCCCTAGAGGAGAGGCCCCTCTGGAGCTTCCGCAAGCTGAAAATACATATCCTCCAATCGAAATGGACTCACCAAGGAATACCAATCCTATTCCTGCTTATGGGCAAGATCCGAATTTTGATATGGTTTATACTCCTGACTTCGAGACAGTTCCTGATTCAGATAGGAAAGACCTACCTGTCCTGTATGATCCGCGCAAAACAAATTTACCCGTTCCAGTGAATGTTATGTCCAATGGCAGGCCTTATTCCAAGAAAGGAATTGACGCACGGATTAAGAGTTTCAGTAAGCAAGGTCGCAATGTTGAAGCGGTACAGTTAGACAATGAGGGGAAAAAATGGGGTTGGAAGGAACAGGATCAACCATCATCTAAAAATCAAGAGATAAAGGACATTCCGCAGTCGGGAGTTGAACACTCTTCTTCATTTCAAAGACAGCAAGGTGAAACTTCTCCCTCTTCAGAATTAATTCTAAGTGCTTCCGGGCAGCCTTTTAAAGCAAAAGGGGTTAAAGCCGCAGCCATAAACCGTAGTCGACGGACGGGTAAACAGTATGAGCCTGTTGAATTTGCTCCCGGTAAATGGGGATTGCGCGAAGTTAAGGATGAAGATCCCAAATCTCCTAATAGTCCACGACTTGAGCCTAGTGCCCCATTGGATAGTGGTGAATTAAAACCTAGAGGACGTTCTGATTTTGAAGAGCGAAAAGAAAACAGAATTGAAAGACTTCAGTCCAGAGCTGCTAAGGCGAGTGAAAGATCTCATCAACTCTATGAGGACTCTGATTTAAGTGAAGAAAAATCAGGTATCCCATTTGGACAACCTATTCTTGTAGGACATCATTCTGAAAAGGCTCACAGAAGAGCTTTGGAGCGTGCTCATAGAAAGATGGACCAATCAATTGAAGAAGATAAGAAGGCAAAAGCTTACGCTCAAAAAGCAGCCGCAGCAGAAAAAAATAATGCAATTTCTTCTGATGATCCTGAAGCTTTAGTAAAATTGAAAGATAAAATTTCTGAGCTCGAAAAACATCATGAAATGATGAAAGCAGCTAATAAGGTTTTAAGAAGCAAAAAACTAACTGAAGGTGAAAAAATTGAAAAACTTGTTGCTCAAGGCTTTAAAGAAAAAGTTGTTAAAGAGCTTTTAAAGCCTGATTATCTCGGTAGAGTAGGTTTTGCTCCATTTTCTCTTCAAAATAACTCAGCAAATATACGTAGAAATAAGCAGAGACTTGCTTATCTGCAAAGACAAGATGCAATACCCGGTAGTGAATCTACCTTTGAAGGTGGTAAGATTGTTGATAGCGTTGAAGAAAATAGAGTCCAAATCTTTTTTGATGGAAAACCATCTCAGGAGATGCGAACTAATTTGAAAAAATCTGGTTTCCGTTGGGCTCCTAAAGTGAAAGCATGGCAGAGGATGCGTAATGCCAATGCGTTAAGAGTTGCTAAAGATGTGGTTGGAATTAAAGAGCCAGATTTAAAAGTTCGGGATAATGAAAAGACGTTAGATTCTAGTGGAAAAGATATTCAGTCATCATTAGAGTCTTCCAAAAAAGAGGAAATACTTGATGAGTCAGAAAAAACTAAAAGAGATGCAGAAGCTGTCCCAGTTCTGGGAGAACGCAACAGCAGAGGAAGGGGCTCAGGAGATGATAAGGTTGAGGAAAGCAAGCGAAGCGGAGCGGCAGAAGAAAGAAGCAGAGAGGAAGATAAAAACAGCTACAGACGTCACCAAGGCTCCTCAGTAGAGGACTCAGCTAATTTAAAAACTGAATTTTCATTTTCCAATAAAAAAAACAATGGCATGCCGTTAGCACAAATAGAGCCTGCGATTGCTGAACTGGAAAAAAAAGCAATAAATTCTGGAAAGACAGTTGTTGTTCAGTCTGTTGAGGATCTGCCTGAACACATCCAGGAAGCGTATAAATCACAGGGAAATGGAGATATTGAAGCCGCCTATTCTGGAGGCATTACATATTTTGTTGCTGACAATATTAGCTCACCTAAGCGCGCTGTTGAATTATGGATGCACGAACAAGGTTTGCACCATGGTATCAGAAATTTCTTTTCTCCAAAGGAAATGAAGAGATTATTAAATCATGTTCATTTAAGTGCAGCCCATTCTTTAGGTTATAAAGATATTGTTAATATGTATGGATTAGATATGTCGAAGGAGGGTGATCGGCATATTGCATCTGAAGAGTATCTTGCCCGTATTGCTGAGAAGGTCGGGGCAGGTGAGTCGTTACAGGGCAGAGATAAAACTATCTGGCGTAAGCTGATTGATATGTTTAAGAAATTCTTTAAACAATTGCGCTTCAGTAAGTCTGCTGACCTTAGCTATGCAGATATTGAAAAGATTGTCTCTGATATTGTCTCACATACAATACACGGACAGAAATCCTCAGAACATTTTGAGACTGAACCGGCTGTAGCCTTTTCCAAAAAAGATGCTAAGGATTCTGTCAAGCCGGAGTCCTCTAAAGAGGATGTAAGATTGTCACTTCGGAAAGCCTCGTCCAAAGAAATGATAGATTCATTAAATGATCCCAAAGTTCGTAATTTTATTAACATTAAGGACTTGGGATTGCTGCAGGAAGTGGGAGATTTACCTCATTGGATATCAAAAAGTTTTCCTGAATTTAAAAAAATATATGAACGGCAATTAGCAAGGATGGATGAAAGATCTTCCATGTTCAGCGATAGCTTGAAAGAAGTTAAAGACTTTTTTTCTGGTATATCTGATTCAGAATTGAAGGAAGTTTCACAACTGATTTGGGCTCTTGATGGGAAAAATCTTAAGGAAGTAAAAGCTTCAAAATTCCTTGAGGTAAAAGATGATAAGGGTCGACCTGTTAGAGAAAATGGCCGGGTAATATTAAAATCTAATCCTGAACATTATGAAGAACTTAATAAATGGCTGAAAAAGAAACCTGTTTCTGGAAAAGCTAGAAAGGCTTTCCTTGATATCAGAAAATCTTTGGATAACGATTTTCTGAGAGCCTATGACGCAATGCGTCAAATGTCAGAAATTGATGACAACACAATTGATGAATTCCGCAAACAGATTAATCACGTCCAGAACTATTTCCCACATCACCGTTATGGAAACTATTATGTTGCCGTATATGGCAAAGGCAAGGATGGTAAAAGGGAATGTATATATCGTGAACATTATGATGCAAAGACAACACTGCAAGCAAATAAAATCGGAGATGCAAAGCTCAGGGCTTTAAAGAAAAAATATCCTGACGCACTTAATTGGGATAAGGGAAAGAATAAAAAACTTCCTGATGAAGTCTATGGCGTTCCGATTGATACCAATGCCCTTGAGCAAATCGTAACCAGTGCTGCTTCTTCAATTGCCGATCCTGAGAGGGCAGGAGAAATTAGGACTCAATTATCTCAAGCCGTCTCTGACGTTCTGAAAACTAGGGGATGGGGCAGCCATGCTATTGGACGGCAAGGTATTCCCGGACATGAAAAAGCTGATATTCGTAAAGTGCTTTACGACTATAAGGCCGGGCTAACCGGTTGGCTGACCAAGATGGAAGCGTCAAGGGATTTTACAAAAGCTGTGGGTGAGATTGACGCTAGAAAAAATCCTAAATTATATAAATACGCTTTGACCTACGTGCGTAATATGCTGCGCAATTCAGATTCAATTGATAGAGCCGTAGGGAATTTTAAAGCTTTAGCCTTTGCCTGGTACCTTGGGGGAAATGTAAAAACTGCCGCGCTTAACCTTACCCAGAATATCATCACCGGGGCTCCAAGACTGGGTATGGAAACCGGTGCTAGTGGGGTTAAAGTTTTGAAAGCCGCAGGTGATAGCTTAGTGGCAGGCTTAACAAAGGATAAAAATTTGAAGTCAGACGAACAACGTTTGATGAATGATATGTATAAAGAAGGAGTCATCACTGAGGCTTTCCTTGATGAAATAAAAGGGCAGGTTTCAGGCATGTCCGGTTCAAGGTATTGGAACCAGGCTCTTAAGTGGCTTGGCGTGCCGATGGCTGTAGCTGAACGGTTTAACCGCGCTATGTTGGCATTAGCAGCATATAGGGCTGCAAGAAATGGGCAGATAACCAGAGCCTCAACATTGAAATCTTTAGGACTAAAACGTGGAGAAAAAGCTTCGTATGAGATGGCTAAAAAATTTGCTGAGATAGTAGTTCGTGATGCTCACTTCGTTTATGGTAAAGCAAATATGCCTCAGGCCATGCGGGATTCATCCTTTGGCAGGGTTTTTCTGTCTACGAGTTATACATTCCGTACATTCAGCCACAATTTAATTAGACTTTGGAGTTGGATGTTGAAGTCACAAGGTAAGGCAGGAGCGAAGGCATTCACCAAAAGCCTTGCTTCAACTGCCGTGCTTGGTGGAGTAACCGCATTACCGTTCTATTATTCACTGATGGCTGTTTTCCAATCTCTCACTGGAAATGATGATGACTGGACAGAGGAAATACGTAAATCTCTTCCTGAAAACGATACCATGAGAGATATAGTTTGTTACGGAGTTCCATCCGTTGCAGGTGTTAACCTCGGAGGATCGTTAAGTATGGAAGTCCCGTTAGCAAAAGAAATACAGCCGGGACAAACTCCTTCATCAATCGTGAGAGAGAACTTAGGAGAAATACTAGGAATACCTTACGACTTGATTGTAGAGAAGCAGTCTAAGGCCTCACAGGCTGTCGACGCTGGAGATAAAATGCGAGCCATAGAAGCCGTTGCTCCAACGGTCCTAAAGAATGTAATGGCTGCATATAGACTATTCACAGAAGGGCAAACTTCAGTTTCCGGTAAGCCAATTAATGAACCTGGGAAATATGGTCCTAGAAAACTTTCATTCGTTGAAGCGATTACCAAAGGTATGGGGTTTCAGCCGATTGCGAATACAAAAAATTGGGATCAGTATAGAGCTAGAAGAATTTCTTCCAATATGAGGTCTTCGAGACTAGCAAGCTTTTCTAGCAGGCTTGCTAGGGCTGTAAGAGAAAATAAAACGGATTCAGTTTATTCTATTTATGCTGAAATTAATAAATGGAATCAGGCTGCAATTCAGAACAGAAAACCATGGCTGTTAATTATGCCTGAAGACATTAAGCGTGGAGTAATGTCCAGAATGAAAAATTCAGGAATTGGTAAGCGTCAAGCATACAGGTATTTAGAACAGCGAGAAGCGTGGTAAAAATTGACAAATGAAAGCAAATATTGCCTAAAGTTATAGTCAATACTTTTGTATAAGATTTGTGGTTTCAAACATCCCCCGACGACTGAGCCGGGGGATGTTCCTACCTGATGAGTTGTCCATTATCGTCAATTACACCTTTAAGAGATTGGATTATTTTAATTCTATTACCTTCTATTTCGGAATGAAAAGCAGGGCTATAGTAGACAGCGCAAACAATTCCGCTCTGAAAATTAACCCAAACATCGCCATAGCTCCATCCAGTTGTGATAGACTTTATTATAGTTAAAGGCTTCCCTGCTAACTCTTTGACTTCATCTTCAGTCATACCAATTTCAATAAGCTGTGCAGCATTTCGGCTTTTGAATTTAATCCGTTTCATTATTATTGTTTTTTTTGGTCTGAAGCTCATCAATCTCTTGAAAGGCAACATTCCTGTCTTTCCTTAGCTGATTTGCCTCAACGACATTGGCTTTGCCCAATTTTTGCTGTAGTCCGGCTATCATTTTTTCCAAAGCCGCCAATCTATCCTGCTGCTCAACAATCTTCTTTCTAGCTGTGCTGTCCTTCTGAATGTCATTCAGTCTCTTTTTGATATCATCATAATCCAACACGGCTTTAACTGTCATAACTACAACCATGGACCCGGAATCGTTAAATCGCCATTCCTCCCCAGCGTTCTCAATTTTGATCAGTGCCGCAGTGTAGCTATTGATTTCATCTTTGGTCAGTCTGCCCATGTTAGCCTGTGTGTGGCTCATAACCAGCGTTTCGGCTTTTTCCAGCATCTTGCGTTTAGCTTCTAGGAAGCACATGGTGCGAGCATCATTCTTGGAGTCATTGTCACCGAGAACGTAGGTGTGGGTTTCTGTCACTACCTGCGGGGCCGCAAGGGTGGTGGCAGGCAAAACGATCAAGCAAAATATAATGGCGATTAGTTTCTTCGTGATCATCTCTTTCTCTTTTTTTTAAGCCAGCTATGGGCTAGTTGCTGGGCTATAGCAACTTGAGCAGGGGGGAGCGATGCAGAAATTTCTTTTAGAGCTTGTGCTGCTGCTTTGTGGCCTTGTGAAGCAGCTAGATTCGCCCACATGCAGGCTTTGATATTGTCTTTTTGAACCCCTAGTCCTTTGTAATAAAGAACAGCCAGTCCAAACTGAGAACTAGGATGCTCTTGCTCAGCTGCCATGCTAAACAAAACTTTCGCTTGCCTGTAGTTTTGCGGCACCCCCTTACCTATAAGGTAAGCATTCCCTAGTTCAAACAGACCCCACAAATTACCATGCTTTGCTGCTTTTCTAAAATAAGCACAAGCTGTTTTGGGATTTTGAAATCCTGTACCCTCATGCCAGTAAAGGTATCCGAGATAAAGGTTTGCCTCTACACTGCCTAGTTCTGATGCTTTGCTTAGCCACATTAAAGACTTTGTATAATTTTTTTTTACTCCTATCCCCTTAAAGTACATCGTAGCCAACATTACTTGACCTTCAGTGTAGCCTTGTCTTGCAGATTCCAAAAACCACTTTTCGGCCTCTGGATAATCAACAGAAACATTGTAAGTTTTTATCTCGCCTAAATACAATTTACCCATATAGCACTGGGCAAATGCATTGCCACTTTCGGCAACCTTCTTTTTTCCTTCAAGCGAAAGGATTAGCCAGTCATAAGAATCCCATGCATATACTTTTTTATGATGTTGTACTTCTTTGGAGTAAGCATTTTTAGGAGCAACAACGATAGCAAGGAGGATGATTGCCAGTATGGGGAGGAGTAGTTTTTTCATGAAATGCGCCTATAAAAATTTCATCTTAAGCCGGTGCCAAAGTGATGTTTTTTCGGTTTCGGTAGATCCTCGTGAAAACATAACCCGACCACCCATATCCTGATAATCCACCGCGTAGCGCAGAACAAAAGCCGACAGTGCCTCGGCGGCCTTGTCTGCATATGCTTCGACTACGAGGGGGGATTCATGCTTATGAGCTGACGCTTGAAGTTCATGCAGTCGATTGAATATTTCTAAAAAATCAGCACGAAGGTCCTCGGCTGTTGGTTCCGTTGCTGAGAGGTTGGCTACTTTAAATCCACATTCTTTCCCTATTGAGTTTAACGCTATACGGACGACCTCTCTCCCTTCTTTCTCGCCTGCTTCGGCAATCTCGCGGAGCATGGTGGTTACAGTATCAACAGGATTGCGACTGGAGTCGTCGAACACGGCAGGAGCTTTGGCCCAGCGGCAAATCTGGGCGTGCTCAACATTGAATATCCGACACAGACTGGAGGTAGAGAGAAGCCCACGCGCAAACGCGAATATCTCCCATGACTTAGAAGGCAACGAAGGATCACTCTTTGGGGCGACACTGTTTTCTTTGAACTCATCTTGCTTCACCTTCCAGTTTAGCCCCTCAATGCGCCCACCTCTTATAATTAAAAAACGGACTCCGCTCTCTTTTGCCATACCTGCGATAGGAGTGACGTTTTGCGTTAGTCTCATTAATTCAACTGCCTCATCGACTGACAGGTTGCCTTTAGACTTTCCAGAGGCACGTAGGTTTGGGTCTAGCTTGCCATACAGAGTTGGGGTCTTAACTCCAATCTTGTCTGCCATTTCTTCTGCCGAAACAGAACAATCTTTATTCAAAAAAGCATTTTGAAAGTATTTTGTCACCTTCTTAGAGGTCATAATCCACCTCCTACATTATGACTGATTGGATGTATCACATGAAATATCCTTCTAGCAAATTAAGCAAGGAGGACTATTATGAACAGATTCATTGTAGCGTATGACATAGTGGGGGCCAGTATGCCTAGAGGGTTGCCGTCGGCTATGGGGCTTCAAGTAGAGAGGCGGGACAAACTGCTTAAAGAGGTAAAATCTCTCCCGCACAGTAAACTCAGCGAGTCATGTTATTTGGTTGAGTTTGAGAGTATAGACGTATTGTTTAATGTCCTTAGAAAACATACTCAGACGGGCGATTCTTTGGATGTCTTCGACGTAACAAACTCCGCACGCAGGGGCACTCAGTCTCCAACTGCGAAGAAGCATGGCTTAGGGCTTGGGATATAGGGCAAACCTCAGAAAGGGGGAACTTCTCTCTTTCTGAGGTTTGGTTGTTGACAATCTGTAGCGACAGAGCTACAAAAGGTCATGGCAAACGGAAAAATTAACATTTCTATGAAACTGGATAAAGATACGCACAAGAGATACAAACTTTACTGCGTTGAGCACGACACAACCTTCAAAGAAATATTCATGGAGGAAATGGAAAGACGGATCAAAAAAGCCGAGGAAAAGAAGAAAGAAAAATAGTTCCAAATTAAAACGGCCCGCCAAGGTGTACCACCACCGAGACGAGCCTAACCTTTAACAACCTTACACAGGAGGTTGTCATGGCTGAGAAGTCTATAACTGCATCAACTGATGCCGTCAAATCCCGTAATGCTGCTTACGAAATCATGGAAGCGGCAGAATCCCTTGAAGCCCTCGCTCAACTTTGTGAAACGGACGAAGGCAAAGGAACCTCTATTCCCCGCATTCACCACGCCTTGAAGCTTTTGGCAGTGGACATCAATACGAATGCAACTCTTATCTATCAGCAACTTATCAGAGAGGGGGAATAGTCATGTCAGAACTCACACAAGTATTTTCACACGAGAAGTTTGGTCAGGTGAGGACCTTCTTGAATGATGGTGAGCTTTATTTTGCTGGTAAGGACGTTGCCACTTCATTGGGCTACAAGAATACCGCCGATGCAATAGGCAAGCATTGCAAGGCTTCAACCACTATCGCAAAACGCGATGGTGGTTTCCTGACCATCATCCCCGAACGCGACGTCTACCGCTTAATTATGCGTTCCAAGCTCCCCGCAGCGGAGAAGTTTGAGGAATGGGTAGTCGGCGAAGTCCTCCCCAGTATCCGTAAGCATAACGCTTATATGACTCCAGATAAGCTGGAAGAAGTCTTGCTTAATCCTGACATTTTGATCCAACTAGCCACTTCTTTAAAGGACGAGCAGGAAAGAAGGCGTAATGCTGAAATGAAGATTGAAGCTGATCGTCTTAAGGTTGTCTTTGCCGAATCCATTGAGGTGTCCGAAACTACCATCCTGATCGGTGAACTAGCCAAACTGATTAAACAGTCTACTCAGTACGACATAGGCCAGAAGCGGCTATTCGCTTGGATGCGTAAAAATGGATATCTAATTAAAGGTGGCAGTGAATATAACATGCCTACTCAACTAAGTATGAACCTAGGCCTCTTTGTAATTAAGGAAGGAACAAGGGCTGGAACCAAGGGGACACACATTACAAAGACTACCAAGGTAACCGGCAAGGGGCAGCTTTACTTTATAAAGAAGTTTCACGACAAGATGAACGCTAAGCGTAATGCTGCATCTTCTCTTGAAGGATACAAAAATTGTCAGGAGGTGGCGTAATGGATAGAAAATCTTACGGGGTTTATGTCTCTGATATGTTATGTGCCGCATGCGCATTAGATATAATTATAAATAGGCTTTTTGCAGAAGAAAGAAATGGAGAGGCTTTTTTGTTGGAAAAAATAAAAGCTTCTGTAAATGTGGGAGCAGATGCGTTTGAAAATTTGATAGACGCTTGCAATAAACAGAAAGAGGCTTGTTAATTTTGCGATAAGGAGTGTTAACCCACAAATTACAATCTTCCCCTCAGTTTGAATCCCTCTGAGGGGAAGATTTTTTCAAAAGAATGAGCGGATAATATCAAATATTTTTTCCATTAAGTTTCTTTTTTTACTCGACGCTTTTTCAATTATTATTGAGGCTGCGACATACCGCTCTTTGTAGCTTTCTGTCAGAGCATAGATTTCTCCAGAATTAGGAACAAGTTCCACCACTGCCGGTTGGTTTGTTACGGGCAGTTTTTTGTTTTTCTCTCCCACCATAGCTCGCATCATCTGGCATATTTCATAACCTGAGGCTGTGAGCTCGTCTAATTTTTCAAACAATTTTTCTTCCTCCCGCGTGAGCTGTATTCCTTGATACATTTTTGTCCCTCCTTTGATCTAAAAAATAGACTTCCATATAAGGGTAAGAAGCCCTTTCAGATACAATGAAAATATGTATAATCATAAATATTAATGAGCTTTATAATTGTCAACAATACTAAATAGTTGACATGAAGGGCACTCACTCACAATTTTTTATATGAATGAGAAAGAATAAAATGGAAGCAATTAAACAGTATGTAAATTTACAACAACACCCTACGATGATTGTTAATTTGAGGGGAGAACTCCTTTTTTTAAATAAAGCTACGGATAAAATATGTCATGGAGCTTTAAGCGTTTATGATATTTTTTGCGAAAAAAGTGAGCTAATAATTTCTAAATTGTTAATGGTTAAAGAAAAAAAACAACAAATTAAATTTGAAATAAATTTATTTTGTAATAGTTTGGTTTCATTTATGGCTGAAATAACCCCAATAGGAGATGAAAATTATATAATACAACTGATACCAGCGATGGCCTTCAAAAAATTGGAAGACTTAATATTTAATAATATATCCAGATTCCCCTCTGACTCGCGATGGGTTCTGGATATGAATTTTAAAACCATCTCATTCACGGCCGATCCGGATTCTTTCTTTTATGGACAAGACCCTGGTTTTGACATTCTTGACGCAGTTGAAAGCAACAATGATAAAAGCGATGTGTTGGAGGGGCTGAGAAGAGCCAAAGCTCAAGAGGGAGTTACGCATAAAATAAAGGTTGAGGTTAAGCGTAAGCATGGGTTGGCGAAGATTGAAGCCAGTATTCAGTATCTAACTGATACCTTTTTTGGATCTCGATACTTAATTGTGAGTAGGCCTATCATTACAAACAGGGCGAAGGACATCCTTGACCGAACTTCCGAGGTCGTAGGAGCAGACTCCGATGAAAGACTCGCAGAGTATTTAGGGATAACTCCTGGTAGACTGAATAAGCTTAGAAAGAGGGACGATCTCCCTGCTGAACTGAAGTGCAGAATTATAGAGGATTTTAAAATAACTTACTGGTGGCTAGTCCATGGGCTTGGTAAACAGAAATTTGTGGAAGAGTGATGTGTGGGAGAAGTAAACTGAGAGTTAGAATTATTTCATAGCTCTCAGTTCATCTAAATGATCTGCCCACGCCTGCATCATCTTTACTCGTATATCTAGATATTTAGCATGATTGTAGGCTGCTCTGACTTCGTTTTGCTCAACATGAGCCAATTGCAATTCTATTGCATCTGGATTCCATCCCATTTCATTTAGTCTAGTACTTGCCATCGATCTAAAGCTATGGCCTGTAAAATCTTCTTTTCTATATCCAAGAGAGCGAAGGGCTGCATTAATGGTGTTTTCGCTCATAGGCTTAGCACTGGTTCTGACTCCAGGGAAAACGTATCTTCCAGTTCCAGTATAGGGATAAATATCCTTAAGGAGCTGTACTGCTTGTCTTGCAAGCGGTACAATCAGATCATTATTTCTTTTCATTTTGCTTGCAGGAATGCGCCATTCTTTATTAGCTAAATCAATGTCACACCATTCAGCCTGCCGTAGATTACCCGGTCTAACAAATACTAATGGTGCAAGTTGCAAAGCACATTTAGTTACAAAATGACCTGAATATCCTTCAATAGCTCTTAAAAGCTCTCCGATTTCTTTTGGACTTGTAATGGTAGGAAAGTGCTCTGATCTGGCAGGTGGGATAGCTCCGGTTAAGTCTGCTGCTGGATCTCTTTCAGCTCGGCCTGTCGCTATGGCATATCGAAAAACTCTGCTTACAATTCCTCTGATTCTATGAGCTGTTTCAATTGCACCACGACTCTCAACACGCCTTAGAGCCTCTAAGATATCTGGAGCTGTTATGGAATCAATAGGTTCGCTTCCCAACCATGGGAAAATGTTATTCTCAAGTCTTGAAAGGATAGTGGCTGCATGTCCTTCAGTCCAAGTCTGGTAATATTTCTGATGCCATTCTGTGGCTATGACTTGGAAAGAATTAGATTCTAAATTTTTCTGGGATATTTCTTTTCTGACTAGAGCAGGATCAGTTCCACTTGAAAGGATTTCTCGCATGCTTCTAGTTTTATCTCTAGCGGTTTTAAGAGACGTGTCCGGGTAAGTGCCTAAGGAAAGCATCTTTTCTTTGCCTTCAAAATAATAACGGAACCGCCATCTCTTAGATCCTTTAGGAGGTATTTGTATATACAATCCTTGCCCATCAGAGAGTCTGTATGATTTCTCTCTAGGCTTTGCCGCATCAATTGTTTTAATCGTTAACATATTAGTGGCCTACGGATATTTATGGGTAACTTTTTTTGCTAGAACCATTGTTACCCGCAAAGTTACCCATAAAAAATGCTGGATGTCAACGGATTGGACCGGACACCATAGGACTATAAAGTGGCTTTTTATCTTGTATTTTCTGGGAGATATGGACAGATACGGATGGATATGGATGGGAGAATGGTGGAGGCGGGGGGAATCGAACCCCCGTCCGAGAATGCTCCACCAAGGCTTCTACAGGTTTAGTTCAAGTATTGTATCTCGCCCGAATGAAAGCCCCTGAACAGGCAACATTCGGACCAGCGCGTGCTGGGTTCTTACCTCCTTCTGGACGTGCAACAGAAGAATGGCCAGCCTGATGGGTTTGTTGTCATATTTCTTATCAGACATCAGAACTATGACACGGCAAGCTTAATTAAGCTGCCATTGCGTAATCGTAATTGTCGTTGGCAATTATGATTGTGCCGCTTTTTACGAGGCCAGCGGCGCCTCGACCTGCAACCTTGGCTTCTTTCATTCCCGTCGAAACCAGTGCGCCCCCATTTCAAAGAACTATCTAAAGAATAGTCAGTTTCAAAGCTTTGGCAATGATTTAAAAAGAATAAATATGCCATAAAGCTAAGAACAGAAGAGGAAGTCAATATACCACTTTATTAAGGAAAGCAAGAATCTTCAGTATGAAATTATTTCCAATCGTTCTCATTACCACCGCATAGATGGCTGCACAAATCTCCGGCTTTAGGGATGAATCCACCTTTTCTAATCTCACCGCTTACAGAATTTTTACAAACATAACCCATGTCATAATTGCAAATCCAGCTGCTTAATATCGATTGATCCTGATAACATTTGATTTCTGCTGTTCCAAAATCAATTCTTTCATCTTTGCAGATTGTGCTGTTGTCTGTCCTGATAACTATGTCTGATAAAGCTACAGATGGAGCAGACAGCATTACCATAATAAAAAGTACAGCAGGGTATATTTTAGGATTTATCATCTAACACTCTTTATTTATATGTTTTCTAGACTGAATTTGGTTATAAAATATCATTTGCTAATTATTTTTTCTCATAATGATTATATAATTTCAATGTAGATATTTATTTCTTCACCTCTGTGTAAGCTAGTGTTAAATGATTTTAACAGCTTGGTTAAAAGGAGATTAAAATGAGTATTTTCAAATTTTTGGAATGGAATGGAAAGGCTTATATTTATGATAACAATCAGGAAAGGCTTTTTGAGATGGGCTGTGAAGCGAGCTTAGATGTTCCTGATGATATAGTAGAGCTGGTTTTGAATGAAGGAACTGAGGTTGATAAAGATAAAGCATGGCAAATTTCAGGTCTTGATAAATTTGATCCTTCTTAACAGTTATTACTATTTTGTTGTAACATAAGTCTCATTGTGATTCTGAGATATCTGTTTAAGGCTCATTAGCTCAATAAAAGCATTAACGCAGTCAGGACACAGATGGCTGCATGATTCAGATTTAACTATTTCCATTGCACTTTGATGAGATTTTGCCTTGCGGTATGGTCTGTTTGTAGCTAGCGCATCATATACATCAGCAACAGCAATTATTTTAGCAGATAAAGGTATTTCGTTACCACGCAATCCGTACGGATAACCACTGCCATCCATTTTTTCGTGGTGATACAATACTCCGGGAATAATATCTTCCAAACTTGGGATAGGTTTTAAAATTTCTGCCCCGAATACCGGATGTTTTTTAATTATATCATATTCTTCCGCAGTAAGTCCTCCGGGTTTAAGCAGCACATCATCACGAATTCCTATTTTACCAAGATCATGGAGTCTTGCTGATATTTCAAGGCGTTCCAGTTCTTCCGTATTAAAACCCATTATTCTGGCTATTCCTATAGACAATTGTGCTACACCCTCAGAATGTCCTCTAGTGTAGGCATCTCGAGCCTCAAGCGCCTGAATAAGGCTGGTTATACTGCTTAACAGCAAATTCCTTTCCATATTCAGTGCAAGTTTCTGTTGCAGCAGCAGTTGGAAGTGATCGCTCAAAAGTTTTTCGGCGGTAATTACAAGCTGAGTGATATTAAAAGGTTTTACCAGAAAGGCAGAAGCTCCGTGGTGTAGTAATTCCCGCATTGTCCGCTTGTCTGCACCAGTGCTCATTATTACGAAAGGAATACCTGATAATTCTGAGTTAGATTGAGCTTTAGAGCAGAAATCAATTCCGCTCATACCGGGCATATTTATATCTGAAAAAATAAGGTTTGGTTTTAATTCCTCGGCCAGTTTATACCCGTCAATGCCATTTTTTGCTGTAACAACTTGAAATCCGGCTTCAGAAAGTGAGCTGCTGACAATACTCAGGATATATTTTGAATCATCAACTACAAGGATAAGCTTATCCCTGAGCATCATAGATTTATCCAGCACGTCCTCAATATATGGTAAGAGTTCAGTGCTTGCGTTGTTTTTCGTTACATAAGCTGCTGCTCCGACCTCAAAACCTTTTTCAATATCTTCATCACTTTCATTTGTTGAAAGTATTATTACGGGAACAGATTTTATAAGTGGATCTTTTTTGATTTTCCGGCAAAGGGTATATCCATCCATTCGCGGCATATTTATGTCGGTGACTATAAGGTCAAAATGCTCTTTCTGTATTTTTTCAAGACCGGATTCCCCATTGTCAGCGAGCTCCACAAAAATATTTCTATTCGTCAGTTGTTTGCTAAGGACCATTCTGACGGTTTTGCTGTCGTCAACTATGAGAACTTTTGGCTTTTGGTTTTGCGTCATTTTAGGCAGCGTAAGAGAAGTTACAATTTATGTTGAGAATAATTTATTATATGAATCACCGTGTCAATACATTAATACCCCATGTTTTCTTTAAAGTTAAAATTTGGTAAAATTTTAATCAAACATAATATATTATAAATAAGATTCATATTGAACGTAAAAAAAGGTTGAGACTTATTTTTTAGTCTCAACCTTTTTATTTTATTATATTTTATACTTATTAAGCATAAAAAAATTATTAATAAGACATCATCTGTGTCCAGAGAACAGCTCCAAGTTCTACGTCTTTGCCTTCAATTTTATAATCAGCATCATTAAGTGCGGCAAAACCCCACCAGCCTGATTTAGGACATGCAAATGTAAAAACTCCGTTATCATCGCAGATTACTTCCTGAGTAACCATGCATTCAAAGGGAGCAGTCAGCTTTTTGTCTTTATTATAGTATTCAACTTCAACTCTGCATCCGGGAACCGGTTTTCCATCCAAGAGAACCTGTCCCTGAAAGACATTACCGGCATAGTTGCCCCATGGTCTTGTAAGGGGAACAATTTCTGTCTTTACTCCAACTGGTTTGTTCCAGTCTTCGCCTTCATTAAAAGCAGAAATAACTGTTTTAGTATAATGAATGATGTAGTTGTCTTCAGCTGGTTCCGGATATGCTTTTGGTTCCATTACAAAAACATACATTCCCGGTCTTTTAAAATTATAGCTGGTTGTAAATGCTTCATGGCCCATAACTTTAGTTGATTTTAAAGTTGAAAGCAGGTCAGTTACTTTGCCGTCATGATAGACAGAAAATTTTTGCGGAGTAGCCAGATTCATACCATTTCCCTCAAAAGGGTGGGCAAAGCTTAAAGTTAAATTTGTTGTTTTATGGTCAGGAAGAATAACAGATGAATCCGGTATAACCATACCAAAGTGAGCAAAAGCAAGACTTGCAGAAAAAACAATCATGGCTGAAAGCGCGATTGTTAATTTAAATTTCCTCATCAAAATTTCTCCAGTTGTTAAAAGGTTATTTTTTCCTGGAAGCAACAAAAGCGGCAATGCCGAACAATCCAAGGATATAGCCAATACCACCGATGATATCTGTCATGCCTGGACCTGTTTCTTGTTGGGAAATAAGAATACTTTTTATTGCATCCAGTTCATTTTCTATTTTTTGTAAACGGGGTTGAAGATAGTTTTTTTGAGTTTCTGTCAGTTCAGATGTGGATTCTGGTGCTTTTGCAATTGTTGTTGAAGATGCTGATGGTTCTTTTTTATCTAGAGAAGGGTTTATCTCTGAAGCTTTTAAAATCCATTTATTTCTATGACCCTGTGAAGCATTTAATACGATTTTTAAACCGGTATGGTTTTTTAAAGTTTCTTTAGGAATAGGAAAGTTGAAATTTCCTTCGTCATCGGTCTTGCCGGTTAATATTTGCTTACCGCTCTCAAGTTCGAAAACAGTTATCTTGCCCTGATGGACTCGATTTTTTTTACTGAAATAGCTCTCGGAGTAGATCGTATCACCTTCCACATAAGCAAAAAGATTTACTCTGTGTGCTGAGGCTGTGGAAATTTGAAATCCGATAAGACAAATTGTGAAAAGAAGTAGTTTAAAAATGTATAAAGGTTTCATCAGTCATCCTTTTAAGATTACATTGTATAAAAATGTAACAAATTGTGTTACTATATAGAGATGTGTAATATCTTTTGACTTGAAAATTGTCAAACCGATTTGCTGAAAATGTGAGCCAAAGCCAGCCTTAACTAGATAAAATTAAGTGCTTTTTTATGGAACAGGATAAAAGGAGGATATGTAATCAAATTTAGGTTTGATCCTTAAAATTGCAGCTGCTCACTAAGGATTTAAAAAAGGCTGAATAGGTTATATCAGCAGTTATGAATATGGTTCGTTCAGTTGATATTTTATCGGAAGCTGGTATTCAAATTGTGAAGGGAGCTCACTCGAATGTATAACCGGCAGTAAACAGTGTGCTTATTTGTCCTGAAGGATCATCTTTTTTAATTCCTAATGTTTTAAGATACCTTGAGTCTACACCAAGAGTAAAACCGGAATCAAATTTATAAAGAAATCCTGCACCACCGCCGACAACGGGAGCTCCGTCAGAGAGCCTGAATGGTGTGCTCGGTGTACTGAAAAAGGTGTAACCACCATGAATGCCTACATAGGGAATAAAGTTTGGATCACTATAGAAACGATAGAGCAGGGAGCCTGTGAGCGTATAGTTCATGAAGGATTTGGATTTGTAATCGTAAGAGGTCCCGTTTGTGGAATTGCCGATAGATCCTTCTTTACCGGATGATTCAGCAATAGTGAAATCCGAGCCGAATCCGAGTCCTGAGGGGAAGAACTGTTTATATGTAAATCCACCCATAACTCCAAGTTCGGAGTAGGGTACCTTAGGGTTTCCATGAGTCAGATATTGGGGACCGACCCCGCCGCCGATATATATTTCATCATTTTTTTTGTGTTTGAAAAAACCATTATGTTCGCTGACAGGCTCATTGTTTTTAGTTGTTTTCGTTTCAATTGAAGTTTCTGAATTATCAGGTTTAACTGTTTCAACTGGTTCTGTTGTTATTTCCTGATTTGCGTGGTCCTCAGAAGTTTGTTTTTCGATTGTATAAGATTCTGAATAGTTATTTGCCGCACGCTGTGATGCTTTAACAGGATTACTATGATGAACAGGCCACAACCCCAGAGGCGATTCAGGCTGAATGTCTCTGGTATGGATTATGGTTTCCGGTTTCCTTTCGCTCTTGGAATTGGAAGCACTCAATTCAATGGCATTGCTTGAATTGGATTCATTTCCAGTTTGAATCTGATCGGAATTTATTGTTTTATCCGCTACGAAACGTTCATTGACTTCTGATGAGTTGCTGTCAGCAGATATATTTTTCTGGGGAGCAGGATTTAGAGCTTCACCAAGTGGTTCACCGTGTATTTTTATATAAGCAAGTATTCCTCCGGATAAAGTTCTGCCGGTTTCTTCAACTTCCACATCTTTCATCAAAACCAGAGAACTTATTTTCAGAGTAGACTCAGGGGTATTGCTGCCCCCCTGAGATTTTTCCAGAGTAACAACCAAGGGGCTTTTATCTTTTAGAATAACAAATGAATCAGGGCTGTTAACAGCAATAACTTTACCCTGCCAAGCATAGGCGCATGATATTGGAATTAAAATATATACCAGAATAAACAGTATTTTTTTCATTAACATCCGTCCGAAAATTTTACAGAAATAAGTAATATTAATTTCTTATCGTCATTTATCTCAGATTCTTAATGCAAAGTGGAATAAAATAAAGTTATTCTGTACAGATTATTATTTCCAACCTATGGGTTCATATCCTTTATCTTGAAGGCATCTGTTTACATATCTTCTGAAAAGAGCATCCCCGCTGTCGTCAAAAGCTCCGCTGGCTGCACCTCCAGCACCTCCGCCAAGGGCTCCGGCTGCAGTTGAAGTTCCCGGGCTACCGGTAATTATACCTATCCCCAGACCGACGGCTCCACCGATTACGCTACCTTTTATACCTGATTTTAATGAAGTTTTTCCCCTTGAAGATTCTCCGATATTTGTTTTTCCCTGTTCGATACAGTAATTAATGTCTTTGTCCCGTTGTTCGGGGCTGGTATTATTATAGTGGGCGTTATGATAAAGAACAGGTTTTTTTTGAGCACATCCTGCGCTAAAAATTAATATGGCCGCTAGCATAACAATATATGGGATTCGCATTAAGTTCTCCTATAATTTGAATTTTGCAAAAAAGGCTGGCACTCCAACTTAGCAGTTAATTAGGTGCAGCAAGAAGGATATTCTAGGTGTTTCAAGGGTAACAATTTAAATATTATTGAATAAAATCTGTTATTTTTACAATTGTTTAAAAAAATATTTAACCAAGATCAAATTTAAAAATTATTTCTTATCATTATCTTTTCAGCAATAGCTAAAGTTCGTTATCATCTTACTTAATTTATTAAAATAGTTATGTATGAAGCTAGCATACATTTTTGAGCATAAAAACTAAAATAAAATCAATACGCCAAATAAGGATAGCAAACTATTCAATAAAAAATTGAATTTAGCAATTTTATACAAGTTTTAAATTTGATCAATATTTAATATCAGGCATGAACAGAGGTTGAGAATGGTTTCAAAACAACAGAATAGCTTTGAATTCAAAAAAGCGGAAAGTCCTATTGGCATGACTGTTCTGAATGCTGTGATGACGGATTTTTCCTATAGCGAACATGCACATGAGGAGATTGCCGTAGGGGTTACTTTGAGCGGTATTCAGGAATTCACATGTAATGGTTCATTATTCAGAAGCCACCCGGGTGACATCTTAATTTTCAACCCCGGTGATGTTCACAACGGTCATCCTGGTGATAATGATGCTCTGAAATATACCATGTTGTATCTTGATCGTAGAGATTTTTATGCTCTTGCGGCCAGTACAGTGGATAAAAAACAACCTTGTTTCAGGATGCCGGAAACCAATTTCAGGGACAATGTTTTAAAGAAAATGATTCTTGAAATGTCCGGCCTTGTTTCTCCGGAAACTAGTTCCGGTCTGGAGTATGAGCAATTACAGTATGAAATTGCGAAGCATTTTAGCAGAAGACTTGGAATTTTCATTCCAGATGCTTTTATTGAAAACAAAGATTCTTTATTATTGCGGGCCAGAGATTATATTCTGGATAATATAACAAGGGATATTTCGATAGAAGAACTGTGCAGCCTTGTGAATATTTCCAAGTTTCATTTTATCCGGCTCTTCCGCAGCCAGTTCGGCATGACTCCGCATAAATACATTCTCAACCAGAAAATAAATATGGTCCGTCAGGCTCTTAAAACCGGTGCTCCGCCATCAATGGTCGCTCAGGATTTCGGTTTTTTTGATGCCAGCCACATGAATCGTCATTTCAAGCGGACTTATGGAATAACTCCAAAACAATATCAAAGGCAGCTTTTCAAGCGGGAATAGTTTGATGTTTAAGATTATTATTTTTTGTTTAAGTATAATGTACACCCCCGGACCGGTTAACCTCTTAAGTATCTCACGGGGAATTCAACAAAAGTATACAGCTCATATTCCTTTCTGTATCGGAGTTGGCGCAGCATTGTTGTTCTGGTTTATGTTGACCGGATACGCCGGTACGGCTGTTATCAGTAAAAGTTTTTTACCCGTACTTACTTTTTTTGGTGTTCTGTTCATTCTCTATCTGGCGTTTAAGCTGATGTCTTCAAAGGTAGATAATATTTCTGAAGGTCAGCCTGCAACCAACCTGAAAATGCGTGACGGTTTTTTGATGCAGTTGTTGAATCCTAAGTCTTTTATGGTTGTTCTTCCGGTCACAACTGTTCAGTTTCCAGCTGCCGGAATTACCGGGTGGACCATAGCTCTGTGGTCTGTCATGCTGGCCGTACTAGGCTTTGGAGCTCCACTCGTTTATGCTGTTTTCGGAGAAGGAATATCAAAACATATTGAAAGAATATCCTGGTTTAAATATCTCAACATCATTATGGGAATTATGTTGCTGTGTTTAGCTATTGATATGGCTTATGAAGATATTTTTCTGGTTCTTAAATAGTAAGTTCAAATTAGGATATTTCAGGCAGTTTGAATCATTTTTGATCAAGCTGCCTTTTTTTGTGTCAAAAGAATGAGATCATAAAATGCGCTGAGTTAGTTTTTAGGGCTTTGCGAGTGTCAGATATAAAAAATCAATTTAAAGAGGTCAGAGGTCGTCCTGAGGGGCAAGAACTGTAACGACAGGGAAATTCCGATACCCACATTTTAAAAAATAGAATTGAATCCGGATTGACTGGCAATAGTTAAAGCCTGAACCTTCGCTGTTCACTCTGATTTTTAGTAAGTGCAATGTTGCGGTTTGTAAAATTTAGAGAATTGTTCTTTGAGCTGAGGGAACAAGTATTTGAAGCAATACTTAGGAATTTAATGAATCGAACCGGAGATTACTGACTCAATATATCTAAGAGATTAGGAAGGTTTGGTGGTCATTCTTTTATGGATAAAAAATAATCCGTGAAACTTAAAGTTTCACGGATTATCTTAATTACCTTGGTAGCGAGGGAGGGAATTGAACCCCCGACACTGCGGATATGAGCCGCATGCTCTAACCAACTGAGCTACCTCGCCGCGTTTCGGTTTTTGCCGTCCGAACGAGGGAGGTATTTATACGTTCGGTGTATGCTTGGCAAGTAAAAAATGAACTTTTTTTTAATTTTTTTTAAAATAACTCCATATTGCAGTGGGTTGAATGTACCTCTAGGCCGCTTTTTAAAAGGGCTCAGCTCCAAAATAATAAAATAAGAGGAGAAAGTGCCAATCTGTACCATGCAAACGGATTTAAGGTTATTTTTCCGAGTAAAAATATAAAAGCCTTTACCGCAAGCCATGCTGAAAAAAATGAAACAATAAAACCTGTTGCCAGAAAGGGGATGTCTGCGGAACTGAAAAGTGAGTAGCTTTTCAACATATCATATCCGGTAGCAGCAAACATAATAGGAACAGCAGCAATAAATGAATATTCAGCGGCCAGTTTCCTTTTGGCCCCTAGAATCATTCCCCCCATAATTGTTGACGCTGATCTTGAAAATCCCGGCCATAGAGCCAGACATTGAAAAAAACCAATTCCTAAAGCAAGTTTTGGAGTCATTTCATCAAGTGTAAAACATGATGGTTTCTTCTGAATTTTTTCAACTATGAGGATCATAATCGCTCCGACTCCAAGAGCCCACGCAACACTTTTGGGGTTGAAAAGCATCTCTTTTATATAATCATGGGTAATAAGTCCGAGAACTGATGCCGGAAGGCTGGTCAAAAAAAGCAGATACAATCCGCGAAGACCAGAAAATTTCTGTCTGCAATTAGGTCTGATAAGCCCCCAGAATCTTGGCCAGTACATGATAACTACAGCAAGTATGGCTCCAAGTTGGATTACAACTTCAAATGTTGCCGCCTTTTCGCCTGTATAGCCCAGAAGATTGCCGGTGATGATCAGGTGACCGGTGCTCGATACCGGCAGAAATTCAGTCAGGCCTTCAACAATTCCAAGAATTCCAGCTGTTATAAGTGACGCCATATAAATATCCTTATGTTTCAGGATTTCAGGTAATAATTATACTAATTCCTTTACGGGGTAGACCTTCACTGTCGAACTGGGTATGTCAGAGTGCTTCAAGTTGCAAGGGTTTTCAAGCTGGTGTAGAGAATTAAGTGATTACCAGTAACAAATTTAAAGGATTAATATATGAGTACAATAACTTCACAATCGGAACTGACTAAAAAGGCCATAAACTGGATTACCGAAGAATTTCAAAATACTGGGAAACCATGGAATGAACTTATTGAAAAGGCTTCAATGAATTTTAATCTTTCTCCTAAAGATGTTGAGTTCGTGAAACGTTTTTTTAGGGGCAATGAAACTTTTGACCCATGTAATACCAGTAGATCATAATATTCAGGTCAAAAATTGAAGCTCCTACATAGACAGATATTTAAAGAGCTTGCCGGGATTTTTACTATAAGCCTCTCGGGGTTTATGGGACTCATTCTGATAGGCAGGATTCTTCAGTTCAGAGAGCTTTTCATGACTCAGAGTCTTACGGCTCTGGAGATGGGAAAGCTGTTTCTTTATTTATGCCCTTTTTTCCTGTTGGTTCTTACTCCGATAGCGACCATGCTGAGTATCTTTCTGACTTTTTTAAGGATGAGTTCAGACAATGAAATCACTGCTCTTAAGTCCGGAGGGCTGAGTCTTTACAGGATGATTCCTGCGCCTCTTGTTTTTTGCATATTATGTACTCTGGCGGACGTATTTTTTTCCATGTACGGTCTTTCATGGGGAACTGAAAATTTTAGAAAAGCCCTTGTTGATTTTGCTAAAACAAAGAGCCAGCTCGCAATTCAGCCCGGTGTCTTCAATACCGATTTTCCCGGACTTGTTTTTTATGCTGACAAAGTGGATAAGGATACTTCCCGCATGCACTCTGTTTTTGTTCGCGATTCAACAAGAAAAGGAATAACCGCAACCATTGTGGCACCTTTTGGTGAAATTCTTACAGATGCTAAAAATGGGAGACTGATGATTCATCTGGAAGACGGGCGCATTTATCAGCAGCAGAAAGAGCAGTTAAGTGTCCTTAAATTCAGAAACTATAATGTCAGAATCCCTCTCTCAGACCTCTTGCAGGGCTATAGCGTTGATGAACCCAGACCCAAAGAAATGGGGTGGGATAAGTTGCTCAGCGTTCAGCGGCAGGGGCTCTCCAGTGGCCATGACGGGAGATTTTTACGTAAAGTTTCGGTTGAAATTCAAAAGCGTATGTCACTTCCTGTCGCATGTCTTGTGCTGGGAATGTTTGCAATGCCTATTGCCTGTATTTTTAGAGGATTGAAGCAGCAATACGGGCTTATTATTTCCATGGGACTTTTTTTGGTATATTACACAATGCTTTCGCTTGGCATAAGTCTTGGCGAAAGTGGAAGTGTCAGCCCTGTGATAGGGTTGTGGGTTCCTAATATTGTTTTTGCTGCGGCAGCGGTTGTTTTTCTACGGCTGGCCGTCAGAGAAACAACATTAAGAGTCAAAATCCGTTTGCCAAAACTTAGGAGACGGACGGCATGATATCAAAATTGCTGCCCGGCAAGCTTGCCACATACGTGATGAAACAGAACCTGATACTCATGTGTATCTGCCTTGGAGTCGGTACGGGTATATATCTGCTTTCAGATCTTTTTGACCGTCTGGATGATTTTATCGGCGCAGGTCTTGGGTTTGGAATTATCCTGAAGTATTTTATAGTCAAACTTCCGCTTATAATTTCACAAATTCTTCCTGCGGTATTTTTAATATCTTTAATTGTTCAACTTGGTGTAATGGCGCGTAACCGCGAGTTGCTTGCGCTTAGAACCGGTGGCCTTTCTCTGGGGTGGTTCGTACGTTTTTTTATAATTTACGCTATCCTCTGGAGCTTTGGACAGCTTCTTTTTTCACAGGTTATAGGTGTATATGGTGAGCAGGAGGCTTTTAGAATCTGGAAGGAAGATGTAAGAAAAAGTCAGCTGGATAAGCGAGTTCTCCATAATATCTGGTTTAGAGACGGTAACTTTGTCGTTGATGCTAAAGAGGTTATGCCTTTTGGTAATAAGGCAAAAGATGTAACTGTTTATGAGTTTGGTGAGGATTCAAGGCTTATAAAGAAGGTTACAACCGCAAAATGGGCTCAGGTGAATAAATATGGCTGGCAGCTGGAAAATGCGGTGCAAAAAAGTCCTGACAGATTTACAACTTCCGTCCAGCCTTTTGTCACTCTGCCTATTAAACTTGATCTGAGTGTCTTCAAAGCTGTTGATCCCGGTGCAGACCCTGCCCAGCTTCCCTTATGGCAGCTTAGCAGGATGATAAATCAGCTTGAAAAATCTGGCTCAAACGTGGAAAAGTTGCGCACCTCATGGCACTCCAAGTGGTCCTATGCTTTCTCGTTGCTGACAATGGCATTGGTCTCACTGGCTCTGGTAACATGGAGCGAGAACATATATGCTAATATCGGGCTTGGTCTTGCTTTGACGTTTACCTATTACGCTTGCTTTATGATTGGAGTTTCAGCCGGCCAGGAAGGAGTTTTACCTCCCATGCTGGCCGCCTGGTCTGGAAATATAGCTATAGGTCTGCTGGCATCAATAAGGATAGCATGGGTTCTTGTCCCTGAATCCTTATTTGGTCTCTTTAAAAAGAGATAATGCCGGTCCGGCTATCATTCTTCATCTGTTTTAGCTGATTCTTCATAAGTTGGAAGAGCTGTTTTTAAAAACAGGTTTAGAAGGGCAGTCCGGTTCATTCCTGATTTACTGGAAACACAAATTGGCTTTATTTTTATTATTTCCTGCCATTGTTTCTGTACTTTGGCTCTGTCTCTTTGCTTGCATTTATCGGATTTTGTCATAACCGGGATAACCGGTATATTGCAGTGCATAAAATAGGAAACCATTTCCATATCGTTTTTTTGCGGAGTTAGCCTGCTGTCCAGTAAAACAGCGGCCGCAGCAATATGGTGATTGTTTTCCAGATATTTATCAATAAGAGCAGCCCATTTGGCTCTTTCAGCCTTGGAGCATTTGGCGTAGCCGTAGCCTGGAAGGTCTACAATATAATAGCCCTCAGGTTCTGCTAAATAATAATTCAAACTGCGGGTTTTACCCGGGGTTGAACTGATTTTAGCAAGGCTTTTTCTACCGGCAAGACAGTTAATGAGGGAAGATTTTCCAACATTGGATCTTCCTGCTAGAATTATCTGTGGTATGGTCAGTTCTTCAAGCTGTGAAGTCTCATAAACTGTGCTGGTCAAAGTAAGTGTATGTGTCATAATAATTATCCATTTATTGTTTTTGTCGGGCGTGTGACAGTTCCCTTTTTCGGCCTTGCAGTCAAGAAAAAGACCTGCACTCATTTTATAGGCTTATAACATCTTACAAACGGAAATTAAAATGTATAATTTTCTCGTGCTGAATGGACCCAATCTTGGTCACATAGGTAAAAGGCAGCCGGAAATATACGGCTCTGATACTCTTGAAGATCTTCCTGAAATTTTAAAAAACATGATGGGAGATAATGCTTCCGAGATAAGCCTTGATTATTTTCAGGCCAATTCTGAAGGAGCTATTATAGACAGACTGGAGCAGGCCCGTGAAAAAAAGGTTGATGGTATTGCATTCAATGCCGGAGCATATACGCATACAAGTCTTGCAATTGCAGACAGTCTCGCATGGATAAAAATACCATGCGTTGAAGTTCATATCAGCAATGTCATGGCCCGGACTGAAGATCCAATAAGGCAGCAGAGCCTTATTGGAAAACAGTGTATAGGAGTCATTGCCGGATTTGGAATTCTGAGTTATGCCTTGGCCGTTCAGGCTCTGTATCAGCGTTTGAAACAGAAATAGCCCTGAACATATCACTATAGCGGAGGAAAAATGATAGCTACTAAAGATTTTAAAGTTGGACTTAAAATTGAAATAGACGGAAAACCGTTTGATATTACTGAATATCAGCATGTAAAGCCCGGAAAGGGCGGTGCTTTTGTACGTACAAAACTTAAAAATATGCTCACCGGTCGCGTTGTTGACCGTACTTTCCGTTCCGGCGAAAAAGTTGAAAAGCCTGATATGGAAAGCAAAGATATGCAGTATCTATATAAAGATGGAACTGATTATGTGCTCATGGATCTTGAAACATATGACCAGTTAAATGTTGCAGCAGATGTTTTCAGCACTATCGGTGGATTTCTTAAAGAAGGCGAAAGTCATAAAGCATTGCTGTACAATGGCGAGGTTATAGACCTTGAACTTCCTGCTTCTGTTGTGCTTGAAGTCAGCAAGACTGATCCCGGTATTCAGGGCGACAGAGTAAGTAATGCAACTAAACCGGCAACACTTGAAACCGGTCTGAATATCAATGTTCCGCTTTTCATTAATGAAGGCGACAAAATCAAAGTTGACACCAGATCTGGTGAATATATCTCCAGAGAAAGTTAAGCTGCTTTTTTGATTGAATCATCCGGGAAGATTTTTTCTTCCCGGATGTAAATGAGGCTGTTGTTTCTTCCAGTGATACTTTAAGTTTTGTTGACTGCCGATTTATTTAGAGTGTTTTGGATTTGTGATTAATTTTTATATAGTTTCAACTGGATACGGTCTCATATGAAAACGGAGGGTGCGCAACTGCCTCGCGATAATTTTGCAAAAGAGATGCTTGGTCTGCTTAAACTTTTTGTAGCGGTTTTTCTCTTTATCAGCATGTATTCCTACAACACTGGTGATCCGACTTTCAATCAGGCGGTGAGCAGCAGTTGGAAGGTAAAAAACCTCATAGGTCCCATAGGTTCTTATGCTGCCGGTTTTTTAGTTGAATTTTTCGGCCTTGGTGCTTGGCTGTTTCCATTTTATTTCCTTTATATAGGTTTATGCAGCTTCATAACCAGAATCAGAATGCCTTGGTGGCGCTGGCTTGGTGTGGTTCTGCTTTATGTTTGTATTCTTGCCTGGGCTTCACATCCATGGTTTTCAGAATTACAGTCAGGTTTTTCAATCAGTCAGGGCGGCTTTATCGGAGGCCTCTTCTCAAAATGGTCCTTTCTATATCTTAAACCTGTCGGAGCTTTTCTTTTTTGGCTGTTCATAACTTTGTCCGGAGTTCAGCTTACTTTGAATTTAAGCTGGGTTGCGATCACTAAAAGATTACGGACTGTTTTACTTGATATCTGGTATAAAAATACGGAACGAATAGACCGTAAGGTGAAAAGAGTAAAAGCAGACAGAGAAATTCGTAAACAAAATAAAGCTGCCGAAAAGGATTTTGAAGAAAAAGAAGATAAAAAAGTTATTAAGCTGGAATCAAAAAGAAAGAAAAAAAAGAATGAAGAAGAGGACGAAGACGTAGTCCTCCTGCTGGAGCCCTTTAAAGACGGGCCGTCCGCTAAAGCAAAAGAAAAGACTGAGCCTGCCAAACCTAAAAAAAAGAAAGCCCCTACTTTTGCTGATTTTCCAGTACTTGATATGCTTACCGAACCTAAGGTTACTGGTGTACCAGTTGATGAAAAACAGCTTTCAGCTAAAGCAGACAGTTTGGTTGCATGCCTTAAGGATTTTAATATTGATGGCGAAATGCAGAGGGTTATTCCCGGTCCTGTCGTCACAATGTTTGAGTTTAAGCCCGCTCCAGGAGTTAAAGTTAGCAAAATAGCAGGATTAACAGACGACATAGCGTTGGCTCTTATGGCTACAGCTGTGCGTATTGAAGCTCCCATTCCCGGCAAGGATTCAGTCGGTATTGAAATTCCAAATGAGCAGCGTCAGATTGTTTATCTTAGGGAAATATTTGAAGATAAAAGTTTCAGCGAAGCCAAGTCTCCATTGACTCTGGCCATTGGTAAAGACATTCAGGGAAAGCCTGTTTCTGCTGATCTTGCAAAAATGCCTCATTTATTGGTTGCTGGAGCTACCGGAGCAGGTAAAAGTGTTTGTCTTAACGGCATGCTGATGAGTTTTCTCTATAAAGCTTCTCCAGATCAGGTTAAACTTTTACTTATAGATCCCAAGCGGATCGAGCTTGCTGTTTATGCTGATCTGCCTCATCTGGTTCATCCGGTTGTTACTGATATGTCAATGGCCAAAAGTGCTCTGGAATGGGCCGTGGCAGAGATGGATAAACGTTATGAGAATATGGCCCGTCTTGGTGTCAGAAATATTCAATCATATAACGAAAAACTCGAGAAGAAAGGCCAGACTCTTCCTGAAAATCTTTCAGATCTTGAAATGATGCCTTATCTTGTCATCGTGGTAGATGAGCTTGCTGACCTGATGATGACTGCCGGCAAGGATGTTGAATTCAGTATTGTCCGTCTTGCACAGCTTGCAAGGGCAGCTGGAATACACATAATAATCGCGACCCAGAGACCTTCAGTTGATGTTGTTACCGGTCTGATTAAGGCAAACTTTCCCACTAGAATCTCATTTCAGGTTACTTCCAAACATGATTCAAGAACTATTCTTGATATGGTTGGGGCTGAAAAACTGCTGGGTCGAGGGGATATGCTCTTTAAACCCAGTGGATCAAAGCTTCGCAGACTGCACGGCGCTCTGGTTGAGGATGATGAAATTCAGGCTGTTGTTGAATTCTGGAAAGAAAGAATTCCACAGCAGTTTGACGTTGATTTCAGCGACTGGAAAGATAATTCCCAGAGCGGTGGAGCTGACGGTGTTGTCGGTGAATCTGATGATCCGGTATATAATGAAGCTGTCGAATTTGTAATGGGACAGGGCAAGGCTTCTATTTCTTTACTGCAAAGACGCTTTCGTATCGGTTTTAACCGTGCGGCAAGGTTTATTGAGCAGATGGAGCAGGATGGAATTCTTGGACCTCAGGAAGGCAGTAAACCAAGGACGGTTCTTGTTAACAAGGATTAGTGCTTAGTAATTGTATTTTGTTAAATATGATGTGTAAAAAGCGGAATCAGCAACACTTAATGTGTGAGAACGATTCCGCTTTTTTTATCAGATTTGTAAATTGTTCAATTGCTCAGAATGCTTTTCTCCGATCTTTAATAATTATATTCTTGCAAATATTTTTATAGTTGTTAGTTCTGATATTAAGTAAACTTTTTGAAGGAGTTATTAATGCCGTTTAAAATCAGCATAACTATAGTTTCAATTCTGATGCTTGTCTCTACAGCCTTTGCTGCTGATAGTGGGCTTACATCTAAAATTCAAAATAAGTATGATTCAATTCAATCTTTCAGTGCGGATTTCATACAAACATTGACTACAGCAGCCAGTGGAGAACAGGAAATTCGGAAGGGGTCAATACTTTTCAAACAGCCTAGTCTGCTACGCTGGGATACTGTTTCCCCTGAAAAAGAGCTGTTGATGGTAGGAAAATCTTATGTGTGGGATTATTATCCTGAAGATCAGCTTGCGATGAAATATCACGCTGAACAGGTGTTTAATTCCAAAACCATGATTAAATTTATTTCCGGTCAGGCTAATTTAGCTGAGGATTTCGTTATTGAGAATCAGGGCGATGATCACGGTCTGATCAAATTAAAGCTGATTCCAAAAGAGCCGGAACCGGGACTTGTTCTTGGGTATGTCTGGGTTGATTCTGAATCATCCATGCTAATGAAAGTTCTTTCAGTAGATTTCTACGGTAACGGTAATGAGGTTGATCTTTCAAATATTAACCTTGAACCCAAGGTTTCAGATTCTGATTTTGAATTTACTCCTCCAGAAGGAGTGAATATTGAAGATAATACAGCTGATAATTAATCTTTAAAAATTGATGTTTAAAAACCCCCGGACAGCTGACCGGGGGTTTTTTTATGAAAATTTATTTATCCATTTCAAGAGCTTTTTTCAATGCATTGACTTCAGGAGTTCCAAGTTTACGCCATTTAGCAGGCGGAAGATCTCCAAGATTAACAGTGCCATGACTTATTCTTTTCAGTTTTAGAACTTTCAGCCCAAGGTCTCTGAACATTCTTCTGATCTGCCTGTTAACCCCCTGTCTAAGAACCATTCTTACTCTACTGCTATTTTTATCAGATTTGTTGGCTTTGATTTTAACAGGAGCCAGCTTGTCACCTTCTTTCAATTTCATACCATTTTCCATTCTCTGGACCATAGCAGGGGTGACAATTCCGTTTACGACCACGTCATAGACTTTGGGCTGATGCCAGCGAGGATGGATCATCCTGTTGCAAAGCTCACCATCAGTCGTCAGCAGCAGCAGGCCCTCGGAGAAAAAGTCCAGCCTCCCGATAGGGAATGGTCTGCGTTTCAAAATAGTTGGGGGTAGGAGATCCATAACCGTAGGACGGTTTTGAGGATCATTTGCTGTAGTAACAATTCTAACAGGTTTGTTTATGGCAATGTAAATATGCGCTTCTTCAGAATGATATTTAACCAGCTTGCCATTAACTTCAACTCTGTCAACAAGTGGGGTTACCTGTATTCCAGGTGAATCTGCAGTGTTGCCGTTAATTTTAACGCGACCTTGTTTAACAAGATCATCAGCTCCACGTCTTGAAGTCAGACCTGAAGCGGCAATATATTTATTCAGCCTTACTGTTTCGCGTTCATTCGTCATAAAATTAAGCCTCCTGTCCGCAGTGTCGGTCTTATAAATATGTTTTAGAAAAAATTTAAAACAGATTCATTATCAAGCCTGCGGAAATGGCATATTTTCGGGAACAGGTTTTTTCCTGCTCCCGAAGGAAGGCTTGATTATACTTTAATTACTTTGGTTGCAAGCTGAAGTGAGGTAACAACATCCAGCATATTTGTGGTTTCACCGGCCTGTTTCTTGTCCAGAAGTTTAAAATGATCCAGACATGTTCCGCAGACAAGTATTGAAACACCTGATTTCTCAAGATCCTGAAGTTTTTCAAGACAGGGATTTCCTTCTGTGGCCAGTTTTACAGCAGAATTGACCATTACTATACGCCAGAGTGATTCACCAAGTTCAGGTAGAGTTGAGACGAAATTGAACATCAATTTGGAACCAAGAACATCGTCACCTGAACCAAGATTTTCAGAGGTGATAAAAACTACAGTTTTTGAACCTATGTTATCCAGTTCTTCCTGAGACATAATTGTGCATTCTTCACATTCAACACTGTTTGAAGAACCGTCTTTAGATGCTGTGAGCGTCCAAAGTCCATTGCCGCTGCTTATATTAACTTTATAACCTTTTGTTCCGACAAAACGGGATACATTCTCTTTTGCCGCTTCATTGTCCACCACCACAACAAAAGATTCAGGGTTGTCATTTTCGATTATCTGTTTGCATTTTAACACCGGCTGAGGGCAGGGCAGTCCCTGACATTCAAGCTTTATTGCCATTAGTTCCTCCAACTATCTAAATTTTTTATGAAATACATTTTTTGACGCATAAGAAATAAATATATCAGCAGGATAGTTTTTTTCAGATAGTAAATCAATCGCCACTTGCGTACTGGAGCAATGACAAGTAATGAACTAACGCAATCTTTTTCTAATAACAAAAAGGAGTTTAATTTTGCCAATGGGCGAAAAAAATAAATATCTCGATAACAAGCAACTGGCCAAGAGATGTCTTTCCTATTTTATGCCTTATAAATTCAAGGTATTGATAGCGTTTATTTCAATGACTTTTGTCGCAGGAGCAACCGCGGCAACGGCTTATCTTATCCAGCCGGCTATGGATGATATCTTTATCAACAAAGATAGAGACGCTTTGATACTGATTCCTGTAGCTTTTGTCGGGGTCATGCTTATCAAGGGCATTTTTAGATTTTTGCAGATTTATTTAATGAATACAACCGGGCTTAAAGTTCTTGAAACTTTAAGAAATGAACTTTTTTCAAAAATAATCAGTTTGCCAATGCCTTTTTTTGAAGAAAGTCAGGTCGGTATGCTCATGTCACGGATATTAAATGATGTGACCCTCATTAGAGAGAGCCTGCCTTCATTTATAATGATGCTTCGTGAATCAATCACAATTATCGGATTGGTCGGGCTGGTTTTTTACAGAGATCCTTATCTTGCTTTCTGGTCTGTTCTGGTTCTTCCTCTGGCCATTTATCCATTTATATATTTTGGTAAAAAGCTTCGTAAATTAGGAAGAAAAAATCAGGGTAAAATCTCTGACATCAACTCATTGCTGCAGGAATCTTTCAGTGGAATAAAAGTTATCAAAGCATTCGCCAATGAGAATAAAGAAAAGAATAAATTTGCTAATGAGAATCACAGGCTTGTAAGCATTGCAATCAAACAGATTCTTAATAGTGAACTTTCATCCCGCGTAATGGAACTTGTTGGAGCATTAGGCGTTGGACTGGTCCTCTGGTATGGTGGTCTTAAAGTTATTGGTGGAGAATCCACTCCGGGAACATTTTTTTCATTTATTACCGCTTTGATCATGCTCTATGAGCCAGTAAAAAAGATAAATACGGCTAATATGACAATTCAGAATGCCTTTGCAGGTGCGGAAAGAGTTTTTCAAATCCTTGATAGTTCAAATGTTAAGGTTGAGAGCGGGGGAGATAAAGAATTCTGTGCCCCGTTCAAAAAGCTTGAACTTAAAAATTTAAGATTTTGTTATCCCGGAGCGAAAGAAGAAGCCCTTAAAGGAATTAATCTTACGGTTAATGCCGGACAGAAAATTGCTATTGTCGGTCCCAGCGGCTCTGGTAAAACCACTCTGGTGAACTTGATTCCACGTTTTTATGATCAAAATGAGGGTCAAATCCTTCTAAATGGTCTGCCAAACAGTGAATATAAATTGCAAAGTTTAAGATTGAATATTGGTATGGTTTCACAGGAAAATTTTCTCTTTAACAGTTCAGTAAGAGACAATATCGCCTACGTCCAGCAGTCTTCACCATTTGAAGAGGTTGTAACTGCTGCCAAGACGGCTTTTGCCCATGACTTCATTAAAGAGCTTCCCGAAGGGTATGATACAATTGTAGGAGAAAGAGGAGTCAGACTCTCCGGAGGGCAGAAACAGAGACTTACAATTGCAAGAGCTTTAATGAAAAATCCTTCGCTTCTTATTCTCGATGAAGCTACAAGCGCTCTTGATACTGAGTCTGAACGTATCGTGCAGATGGCACTTGAAAATCTTATGAAGGATCGTACCAGCATTGTTATTGCGCATCGGCTTTCAACAGTTTTATCAGCGGATGTGATTCTGGTTATGCAGCATGGAGAAATAATTTCCAGCGGACGGCACAAGGATCTTCTTAACTCTTGTCCCTTGTACAGCAAGTTGTATAAAATGCAGTTTGAAGAAGATTAATAACCGTATGGAGCTTATGTGAAGATTAATATAAAGGCTGAAACAGTTGGTGTTCCTGCAGCTTTTTTGTATAGATCATGGATTCGGTCGCTGCGTTTTGATGAAGAAGGTTTTGATCAGATTATGGAACTTCCATCTCAGGGAAAACGAGTCATGGTTGCAATCTGGCATAATGAACTTTTTTCATTAACCGGTTATGGAATGAAAAGAAAAGTTCCTATTGTTACCATGGCCAGTGACAGCAAAGACGGGCAATACATAACTGAAGTTCTGGAACGCATCGGTTACAAGGTTGCCAGAGGGTCTTCCACTCGTGGTGGCGTCAAGGCAATGATGAATATGGTTCGGATAATGAAAAAAGAAAACCGTGTAGCCGTGATCACCGTTGATGGACCCAAAGGTCCGCGTCATAAGTTTAAGCACGGTATTCTTGCCATAGCTAAAAAAACAGGAGCTGTTATTCTGCCTGCACGGGCTGTACATGACTCGGCTTTTGTTTTTAAAAAATCATGGGATAATTTCGAGGTCCCGAAACCTTTTTCTCATGTAAAGATAAAAATAGGCCAGCCCTACATGGTTCAGTCTGAAAAACAGGATGAAGCCGGTTTTCTGGCGGAAGCTGAAATACTTGAAAAAAAGTTGGAAGAGTTGACTGATTAGCTTCTGGCTGAATATGATTTTAAATAAAAATGGAGATTACAACCGAGTTGTAATCTCCATTTTTATTAGTATTTGTTAAAACTTAGCTAAGTTTTTTGCGGGCTGTTGCTTCTTTATAGAAGGGGAGCTCTGCTTTTTCAGCTTCAAGTTCTTTTTTTGATGCCTGAACAATAAATTTTTCAGCATCTGCAAATTCTTTTTTAATGTAGGCAAGTGCTATGCTGTAACCAAGTGAAGGGCCGAAAGAGCCGCTGGTTACAACTCCAACTTCTTTTCCATCAAGCAAAACTTTGTCGCCGTGGCGGGCAGCTCTGCGTCCGGGGATTTTAAGAGGAACCTGCATTTCATTAACATCAGTAAAAGCATCATCAGGAAGCAGAAAGCCGTATCCACCTTCACGGGGATTGTGTTCGGTATCAAGATCCTGACCATAAAGCGGAAGTCCCATTTCCAGACGCAGTGTGTCACGAGCTCCAAGTCCTACCGGAATAACCCGTTCATCAGCTACAATTTTTTTCCAGAGACTTTCAGCATGTTCAGCAGGAAGATAAAGTTCATATCCCAGTTCCCCGGTATATCCGGTACGGCTGATGATAAGCTCATAGCCGTCAAATTCAGCTTCTTCGAAGTTGAAATACTTAAGATGGGTAAAATCACGTCCGAAGACATTCTGCATAACTTCGAGTGATTCAGGGCCTTGGAGGTCTATTTTAGCTGTTTCGTCAGAAACATTTTTAAATTCAAGTTCTTCAGGAAGATGGTTTTTAATCCAGTTGAAGTCAGATTCTTCGCAGGCTCCGTTTACAACCAGCATGTATTTGTCTTCGCCAAGACAATAAACAATGAGGTCATCAAGAACTCCGCCCTGATCATTGGGAAGAAAGCCGTAGCGGCATTTTCCGGCTGCAAGGGTGTCAAGGTTCTGAGTTACAACTTTATTGAGGGCATCTTTAGCTCCCTTTCCGGAAAGTTTAAACTCACCCATGTGAGAGATATCAAATACACCGGCCTTTGAGCGGGTGTGTTTATGTTCAGCAACGATTCCACTGTATTGAACAGGCATTTCAAACCCTGCAAAAGGAACGAGTTTCGCTCCGTTGTTGCGATGCCACTCAGTCAATGGCGTAGTACGTAATTCAGCCAAGTTATCCTCCGTATAAAGAGATAAATTCTCTGGTTTCCGACAGATGTTCTTTTGATTAAAAAATGATCGATCAGACCATTCCACTGATAACAATTCCGTCATCAGCAGGTTTGCGGCTTTTTCGGATAGATCTGAATTCATCAAGAAGAACAACAAGTCTTCCGTAGTATTTTTTTATTTCCAACCCGTAGGGGGTCAGCTCATCATCAGCCTTTGAAATATAGTTTCTTCTTACATAAGAGTCGTTCAGGACTTTATCACCAATATTTAATGCTGTAGCAACAAGTCTGTCGAAATAATTAACTATTTCAAATTTAAGATCATTCATTATGCGAGTCATCAGTTTGAGCATTTCAAGGTATGAAACTTTAGACCCTTTGTATTTTCTTTTTTTCAGATCTTCCAGAGTCTTTAACTTTCTGGCCTGCTGGATATAACTATATTTCGACCATACTTCCTGATACAGCTCCGAAAGTTCATTAAATGGCTCATAGTTATCAGGCGCAAGCAGATAGCTGTCCAGAACTTTTACCACCCCTGAATAAAATTCGTGTGAATAGCCAATAATCCTTCGCTGGTGTTTTGAAAGCCATGCAAAAAGAAATTTCAGTCTTTTTTCATGCGTGTCTGTATCCTGAATAAGCTCATTGCGTTTGTACATGATAGCTCCGGCATACTCTCCGCGTACAATATCGTTGAGAAGCAGAGTCATACTTGAAGCATCTTTTATTACATTTAATTTATTAATTATTTCTCCGGTAATAGGGTGAATAATCTCCTGCCGGTAAACTGAAAGGGCGCGATCTTCACGAACATTGTCCGGATTGAACTTATGCTGACGGTATTTTACTTTTAGAATTACAACTCGTTTTTTCTCGTCTACGAAAAATCCGCCATCTTTTAGAGTCTTTATGGCCTGTTTGTTTTCTGCAGCAATCTGCACAAGGGCAATTTTCTCAACCCTCGGGTAGTGTTTGGCTTTAGGATGCGAAAAAAGTGAAGTTATGGTCCGGTCTGATTGTCCCAGAACGCGAACCATGAATTTTTCACCCATCCGGAAAAGTCTTCTGGCAAACAGGGCTGACGAAGTCCTTCTTTCGGAAACTATAGGAAATCCATGCAGTTCCATTAAAAAAGTATAAACGAAAAGTCTGTTGTATTCATACAGCAGATTATCTCCGGGGCGAAATTTTCTTATTCTGATTCCGAAGCGTTTAAGTTCGGTATCAAGATCACAGGGGAGAGAACCGAATATCCCGGATAGATAAAATTTTCCTGAATTATCAAGAGCCATGACATGGGCTCTTTCTATTTCCATGATGTACGGCACAAGTTCCGGGTAGTGCTCAATTTCCGTAATATCTGTTGAGTTGAATTTATCCAGAAATTCTTTCTGGGTACGTTTAGGAAGTCTGCTTTCAAATGTTTCAAGATTGGTGCTTATTATAGACTCATGCAGGGGGCATGCTTCGGTCATTCCGGCTTCATCAAGAAGCCGCGGATTATGAAGCATATCAAATTGAAATATTTCCTGAAAATAATTGATGGGCCTTTCCAGGGCAACCATACTGAAGCCTGGAAGATTTTTGTGCTCATAAAGATCAAGCTCAAAAGACGGAAGAAGTTCTCTGTCTTCTACAAGAGGATAATTATTTTTTAATTCACAATAAGGTTTCAGCAGGCAGTTTTTGATATGGACATGATCAAGGTAAGTTTTCAGACCATCAATATTAGTGCAGTCGTAAGGAGATGAAGATTTACCATCTTCATCTGAGTTTATTCCCTGATATTTTGAGAAGGCTTCCTTCCACATGGGTTAGTCCGAATGGGAATAAATGGTTAAAAAAGTTGAAAATAACGATTATAGTGATAAAATCGTGCAATTTTCGGCTGATCACTGCCTAAAATAATCAATTTGACTGATTAATTACTATCCTGATCAGTAATTAATTACAATGAAAATTTTCTAGATTTTTTGTAGAAAAAAAGTAAAATAAAGTCTTTCTGATGCCATTTGCAAGAAAATTTAGGTAAATAATCACTAAATAATCAAATCAGTCTGTTTTACACCAGAATTCCAGATTTCTTTTTTGTTAAAATTTTATAATGATTTGATATTATTAGTTAGTTTGATATTGTCTTGTTTGATAACAGTAAGACATGATATTGACCCTTTTTCTTCTTTCCAATAAGAATGGAAAGGATTTTGGCTTAGCTTCCTTCAAGAAGCCGGCCTGTTAAATAATTTCAAGGAAATTTAGTATGTCAGCCAACAAAACCTGTGTTAATATTGATATTAACAATTCAGGATGCCCCTGCACTAATCTTCGGTGTCCTAAACATGGTGTATGCTGCGAATGCATAGCCCATCACAAAAACAAGGATCAGCTTCCTGCTTGTTACTTCACTGCTGAACAGGAAAAAACTTACGACAGATCAATTGATTACTTTATAAAATGCAGGACCAGATAAAAAAATGCCGAGGAACGAAGCTTTAATCAATATTTTAAGCATAATATGTAACGTGTTTGAGGCACACAGTGTTGTGCTTTTTCTGCCGGATGGACAGCACGGTTATTGTGTTGCCCAGTCTTTCAGTCTTGGTGACGAAGTTCTGCCGCAAGGCAGCCCGGTTCAGAAAAAAAGTTTAACCGGTATTGTTATCGGTAAAAATGAACCTCTGTTCATTAATAACATGGATAGAAAAGGTGCAACTGCCTTAGGTTATTACAGTTCACGCGAAGACGGAAAAATAAAGGCTTTCATGGGAACTCCTCTTGATAATTCAATGGGGGCTCTCTGTCTGGATAGTAAAAGAACTTACTCTTTCAGTACAAAGGATCTTAAAATTTTATCCCAGTTTGCCAGACTGATTACGCTTACACTTTCATGTATTCATTCAATGGATGCCGAGGGTAAAAGAAATGAGTATTTTGTGACCCTGAAGCTGGTTCACAATCTGCGCAAGCGCCAACCGAAGTGGCATGCATTTCTAGAAAATTTTCTGGAAATGATTTCAACGACTTCAACCTTCTCCCATTGCAGTCTGACTGTTATGGACCAGAGGGGATCTTCGTATTTTATTGAAGGCTCAAACCGACCGCTTTTCCGTAAGGCCCCTAAAGATGATGAAGGATTTCCCATAGGCAGTGGACTTGTCGGATGGGTATACAAAAATCAGGAGCCTATATATATTGATGGCACAAGTCCCGGTCAGGCCTCGTCCTCAATATTCGGGGGTACAGCTCCTACTTATGATTTTACCGGTGTTATTTGTATTCCGCTTGTGTTTCAAAGAAAGGCCAGAGGTGTTCTGGTGTTTGCAAACGAAGAACCCGTTAATATTACTGACGATCTGAAAGATTTTCTTGCTATGGTTTCTGAATATCTTACCCAGTTTCTTGAGAATCTGTTTTTGAGGAGCAGGTTGGCAGAAGCAAGATCCGCTTTACAGAAAATAACTCCTTCATCAGAGAAACCGGTTCTGATAAACGATAATTAACCTTATATAAGAGGCAATTGATATGTGGGCTCGCTTAATGAGTTTTTTCGGCAAAGATCTAGCAATGGATCTTGGCACAGCCAATACTCTTCTTTACACTCCTAAAGATGGAATTGTTCTTAATGAGCCTTCTGTTGTGGCTCTCGATGCCAGAGATGATTCTGTCATTGCCGTAGGCAAGGAGGCGAAAGAGTACCTTGGCCGTACTCCCGAAAGAATCAGAGCTATAAGACCGATGAAAGATGGTGTCATTGCAGACTTTGAAGTCACCAAAAAAATGATTTCATTCTTCATCAGTAAAGTTATCAGTAAGAAGAATCTTATTAAGCCGCGGATTGTAATTTGTGTTCCGACCGGAATAACTCAGGTTGAGAAAAGGGCAGTTATAGAATCAGGACATCAGGCAGGAGCCAGAGAAGTCCGCCTTATTGAAGAGCCTATGGCTGCGGCTATCGGAGCAGGGCTTAACATCCACCTGCCTGAGGGTAACATGGTTGTCGACATCGGTGGTGGTACAACAGAAGTAGCTGTGATCACATTATCATCAATTGCCCATAGCCAATCTGTACGAGTTGCCGGGGACGAAATGAACGATGCGATCAGACGCTATATTCAGGATGAATTTAAATTATTGATTGGCGAAAATATGGCTGAGCAGGCCAAGATAAAGATAGGTTCTGCCATAGAATTACCAGAGCGGTTGACCATGACTGTCTCCGGAAAAAATATTATTGATGGAACTCCTAAAGCTATTGAAATCCACGACGGGCATATACGTGAAGCAATAGCCGAGCCTGTGAAAGCTATCGTCCTTTCGGTCAGAACCGCTCTTGAAAATACTCAACCTGAACTTGTCAGCGATATTGCTACAAACGGTTTGCTTCTGGCCGGTGGCGGGGCTTTGCTTAAAGGCCTTGATCAGCTGGTAAATCGGGAAAGTACGCTTAGAGTCGTTATTGATGAAGACCCGCTGACCACAGTTGTTAGAGGAACAGGTCTTTCTCTGGAAGGCAAAGATTTTCAGAAAGTTTATATCAATTAATTCCCTTAGTTATTAGAACAAGTTGAACTTTGTTTAGGGTAGAATTGTTCTAATCATTAAGTGTTTAATGGCGGAGCCTGACTGCTTAAAACAGTTAAGCACCGCCTTTTTAGTATTTTGATGACACCTATATTTAGTAGATGATTTTAAATTATTACAGGTAGTACAATGGATATAGTAGAACTTAAAGCTGTACTTGAAGAAACAAGTAAAGCAGTGCTCGAAGCCGGTAAAATAATATCTGAAAACTGGAAGAAACCTAAACAGATAAAAATGAAAGGCCGGATAGATATCGTTACTGATACTGATCTTGCTGTTGAAAAATTTTTAAAAGATAGACTTTCTGTAATTCTACCGGAATCAGATTTTCTGGCAGAAGAAACTTCGGGTTCGGCTCGTCCGGGTAAACTAACATGGATCATTGATCCTGTTGACGGGACAACAAATTTCACACATGGCCTGCCGATGGTAGCTACCTCTGTTGCTCTTTGGGCAGATGATAAAATTGTTCTCGGAGTGGTTAATCTGCCTATTTTAGGCGAAATTTTTACTGCCGTGAGAGGTGGTGGAACAAGATTGAACGGGGTCAGGGTTTCAACCACTGAAACTGGAGATCTTGAAAAATCTCTTATTGCTACAGGCTTTCCCTATGACATTGACAACTATGCCGAAGCTGTGACGAAAAGATTATACAAAGTGCTCCTTGCTACCCGTGGCATAAGGAGGCCCGGAGCCGCAGCTATGGATCTGGCTTACCTGTCCTGTGGCCGTTATGATGGTTTTTATGAAAACGGGCTTAAACCCTGGGATACAGCTGCGGGCTGGCTTTTGGTTGAAGAGGCTGGAGGATGCGTGACTGATTTTGAAGGGAATCCTTATAATTTATATTCACCTTCAATACTTGCATCCAACACCCAGCTTCATGAAAAGTTATCAGGGTTAATAAACGAGGAATAATTTAAAACTACAGAACTGGCATAAGACTTATTTGAAGTATGCTTCAGGGCGTAATAAGGTGCAGATCGAGCGATAATCAAAACAATGTGTTTATAACTATTTTAAAAATAAAATTATTTGAACAGGAGTCCCTGATCATTCAGAAAAACAAGGGCAGGAGCCAGCAATTCCCTGAATTCCGATATCAGCCAGTTAAGCTCGCTTTTTGAATAAAAATATCCACTTTCGACTTCCTCAGGATTAGGGTTGGGAATGGTCGTCATTTTTTCGTGAATAAAAACTTTGATGAACTCATTTCCTGTGGAAGGGGATGCCTCAAATTTAGCGATTTCAGTTATTTTATCGGTCTTAATGCCAAGCTCATTCCATAGTTCATTTATAGCCGTCTTTTCAAAAGACTGCCCGAAAAAAACGTGTCCGCTTGCAGATACATCCCAGCGCCCGGGATATAACTTTTTGTTCTGGCTGCGCTTCTGAAGGTAGATTTTCCCTTCAGGTGAATATGCCAGAACTATTACTGAGCGGTGCATGAGTGACTGCCTGTGGGCTTCCAGCACATTGACCACCGCCAGAGGTCTGTTTTGAGAGTCTACAACTTCCACGCTTTGGGGGAGGATTTCGTTTTTAATTTTTCCTGACCGTGATCTTGGCATGTTGTTTTCTTTCAATTAAGGGTAGTTAAGTGTAAAAGAAGTCGTATACGACTGTGGCTGTCCTATTCGTTTGTCTAGCATTTAAATTTGAAAGCTGGAATATGAAATCTGTACATGATATAAAAAATCAATATTATGTGGAAAAGATGGGTCCTGATGATCTCAGCGCTCTTATGGAGTTGGAATCTTTATGTTTTAACTACCACTGGAGTGAAAAACAATTCAAGCTGGGGCTTGAACGTGGGGCCTTTCACGTTTTAGGAGTCAGGGACGGTGATAAAATTTCCGGGTATCTGGCATATTCTATACTGCTGGATGAAATGGAAATACTTAATCTCGGGGTCCGTCCGGAAAGCCGGAGGAAAGGTATTGGTTTGAAACTTATGTTGACGCTCTTGCAAAAATGCCGTGACATGGGCATACAAAAAGGGCTGCTTGATGTAAAAAAATCTAATACTCCTGCCATCAGGTTATATGAAAGTCTCGGATTTAAAAAAACTGGGGTCAGAAAAAAATATTATCCGGATACTAAAGAAGACGCTATTCTTTACAATCTGGATTTAAACGAAAGCTGAATATAACTTCAACTCAAAAAACGGAGTGATTATGCTCTACATAGATCAGGTAGATATTGAAGGTAAAACCCTGCTTATACGCGTAGATTTTAATGTTCCTTTAAACGGGGACATAATTACTGATGATAATAGAATCAAAGCCGCTGTTCCAACACTGAAATACAGCCTTGAAAAAGGGGCCGCGGTTATAGTTATGGCTCATCTGGGCAAGCCCAAGGGGAAAGTGGTTGATGAACTTTCGCTTGCGCCTATTGCAGCGAGACTCGGCGAACTGCTTGGAATGGATGTTCCGCTCGCACCGGACTGCATTGGCCCCGAAGTAGAAAAAATGGCCTCGAATTTAAAACCGGGCCAGATAATGATGTTGCAGAATCTTCGCTTCCATGCTGAAGAACAGGGCAAAACTCCGGAAGACAGAGGTGATTTCGGAAAAAAACTTGCGGCTCTTGCCGATATATATGTTAATGATGCATTTGGTGTTGCCCACCGTCCTAACGCTTCTGTTGTTGATGTTCCTTATGCAGCTAAAGAATGCTGCATTGGATTTCTGCTGAAGAAAGAATGGGAAGTACTGGGAGAGTATTTAAAACATCCTGAACGTCCTTATCTTGCTATTTCAGGCGGAGCTAAAGTTTCCAGCAAACTTGGTATCCTTACCAACCTTATAGGCAAAGTGGATCATTTTATTATAGGTGGCGCAATGGCCAATACTTTTATGCTCGCTAAGGGTCAAAGTATCGGTAAATCATTATGTGAACCTGATCTTGTGGATACGGCTAAAGAAATTCTGGATAAGGCTGAAGCTGCAGGAACCAAGCTGCATCTTCCAGTTGATTTTGTGTGGGGGCTGGATACAGACAAACCTGCCGGAGTGTGCGGTGAAGATAACGTCCCCGAAGATGCCATGCTTCTGGATATAGGACCGGACACAATTAAAAATTTTATCGAAGTTATTTCTTCGTCTAAAACAATTGTCTGGAATGGACCCATGGGGCTTTTTGAAAATCCGGAGTTTGCCGAAGGTTCAATGGCTGTCTGCAAGGCAATGTCGGAAAACGTCGGCACAACTATTGTCGGCGGGGGAGATACAGATGCAGTTGTTCACAAGGCAAATCTGCAGAATTCGTTCTCTTTTATTTCAACCGGAGGCGGATCTTTTCTCGAATTTCTTGAAGGAAAAGAACTTCCTGCATTTAAAGCTTTGAAGGAGAATATGTAGTGACTAAAAAACTAATGGCCGCGAACTGGAAAATGTTTAAGACCAGAAGTGAAGCTGAAAAAACAGCTCAGACATTGCTCTCTAAAATTGAAGGAAAAGTTCCTGCAGACAGGGAAGTGCTCATAGCCGCTCCGTTTACAGCCCTATCTTCTGTTGATTCTGTTCTTGGCAGTCAGGACTGGTTTCATTTGAGCGGAGAGAATATGTATCCTGCTAAAGAGGGAGCCTTTACAGGGGAAATTTCAGCGGATATGCTTAAAGACTGCGGTTGCGGATTTTGTCTCGCCGGGCATTCTGAACGCAGACATATAATGGGCGAATCCGATGAGTTTGTAGGTGAAAAAGTAACTTTCGGACTTGCTAATGATCTTTCAATGATTCTTTGCGTGGGTGAAACAATAGAAGAAAGAAAAGCGGGCAATGTTCAACAGGTAATAGACACTCAGTTGGAAAAAGGACTTGCCGGAGTAGAAGCTGATATTGTTCCTGATCGTATTGTAATCGCTTATGAACCTGTCTGGGCAATTGGTACAGGAGAAGTTGCTGGTCCTGAAGAAATTAAGGAAGCACATTTATTTGTCAGAAAAAAACTAGAAAATATTTTTCCTGATAAATTCAATGATATCAAAATCTTATATGGTGGAAGTGTAAAACCTGGTAATTGTGCCGAGATCATAGCACTTGACAATGTGGACGGTGTGTTGGTAGGAGGCGCGAGCTTGGACGGCGAAAGTTTCAGCCAGATTGTACTGGCATAGAACACGCCTTAGGTCCCAGTGAAAAAATAAAGGAAAAAAAGCTTTGCAAACGCTAGTAATTACTGTACACATTATCGCCTGCATCTTTCTGATCATTTTTGTTCTGTTGCAGAGCGGAAAGGAAGACATGGGTGTCATTTTCGGTGGGGGTAGCAGTTCTGTTTTCGGAAGTACCGGAGCAGGTGGAGTTCTCTCCAAGGTAACCGCATTTCTGGCGGCGATCTTTTTGATAACTTCTTTAAGCTACAATTACCTTTCAGGTAATAAGGTTGGAGATAAATCCGTAATGGATGAAACTGCTAATGCAGTTGCTCCGGCTCCCGAATTTGAAAAGCCTGTTATTCCTGCAAAGACTGATGAAGTTGCAAAGACTCCGGCTCCTGTTGAAGAAAAACAGGCTCCGGCAAAAAAAGCTGAATAAAGTTCTTTACAAAGTAAGTTCTTTAAAATATAGGACATAAGTCCTTTGCCGAGGTGGTGGAATTGGTAGACACGCTGTCTTGAGGGGGCAGTGGAAGAAATTCCGTGGGGGTTCGAATCCCCCCCTCGGCACCATAAAGACCTCATAAGAGCCGCAATTTAAAATTGCGGCTCTTTTTTTATATGCTGTCAAACTTACCATATCTGTCTGGTAGGTTTGATCAAAAAATTTGGCTGACTTTTGATTGCATATTGAACTATTAATTTCTTAAAATTTTACAGGTCTATAATTTATTAAATGATTATTTGACTTATAAACTTTTATTAAATATTTAAAACAAAACATTCGCTAAGAACGTACGCGTTAACGACATCCAACGCACTTGTCCAATAACAGTTGTTTTTGGAGAGTGCGTTTTTTTGCTCTCCAAAAATATTAGATTAGGAGGGCTTATGTTTCTAGATGACCTATCTAAAAAACGCCTGATTAAAATGGGTGTTTCTCTCTTTATTTCATACCTTTCTGTTGCAATGGCTTTACCTGTGATTTCTGTCTATGTCTGTCATGATTTAGGTTATGCTCACAGGCTTGGCGGACTGGCAGTAGGTATTTCCTTTTTTTCCACTATCTTATCCCGGAAGTATGCAGGATTTTTCTCAGATACTGTAAGTCCAAAAAAGTGTACTATGCGGGGTTTGTTTTTATACACATCAGCCGCAGCCATTTGTCTGGTTTCAGCTTTAGCAATATTTCCTGCTAATATTGCTTATATCATTCTTATTGTCGGACGACTTATTTTAGGCTTTGGTGAAAGCATGGTCATGGTTGGTTTAACCAGTTGGCATTTTGCTGTTATCGGTCCAAAACATTCAGGAAAAATTTTATCTGTTGCCGGAATGGCCATGTATGGAGCTTTTGCTCTCGGGGGGCCATTAGGACTTGCCGTTTATTCGAAATTTGATTTTAAAATTTTGATGGGTCTTTCTCTTATTCTGCCGTTTATTGGTGGCTTATTTTTATTTAATTTGGCGGATCATAAAAACAAGGAACGGCTAAATAAGAATCAGTCATTTTTTAAGATAATACATAAAATATGGAAGCAGGGTATGGTTGTCAGCCTTCAAGGAGTTGGTTTTGCAGTCCTTGGAGCATTTGTTCTTCTTTATTTTAAAAGTAAAGGCTGGCCTTTTGCTGGCATGGGGCTAAGTTTGTTCGGTATCGGTTTTGTCTTGAGCCGTATTTTCTGGGGATCAATACCCGATAGATTTGGTGGAATAAATATTACCTGCTTTTCTTTAGTGATCGAGCTGATAGGGCAATTGTTATTATGGATGGGATCGAATCTGTCTTTAGCTCTCATAGGTTCTTTTTTTACAGGCCTGGGTTGCTCCATGATCTTTCCTGCTATGGGAGTAGAAGCAATAAAAAGAGTTCCTAGTGAATATAGGGCTACTGCTTTTGGAGGCTTTGCCGCTTTTCAAGATTTATCCTACGCTGTATCAGCACCTATAGCCGGAGTGTTGGTAGATTTTTTTGATTACTCAATTGTTTTTTTAATGGGGGCGATGGCAGCTGCTTTAGGAATTCTGTTTATATTGTCAATTTATTGGGAAGAGAAGGTCGAAAATAAATGTTTGGGCCAAAGAGTTTGATTTAGTTTTAGTTTATAATTTAAAATTTTGTCAGCGCAAATTTAGCTATGATTTGTGAAAAGATTACAAAAAAATATTAAACTTTTGTGTCAGAATCCTCATTAAGAATGGTTTTCAGTTCGGTATTTTTTGTATAATTTTGAGAAGGGCCTTAATTTGCTTAGTAGTTAGATTATTTTAATAAAAATTAAAAAAAAATAAAAAAACTGCTTGACCTTTTAAGCAAAATAGCGGAAAAGCTTCTTCGTGACGACGAGGTAACACTTTAAGTCACTCTTTGAAAAAAGGATGCCTAGAGTATCCGTTGAGCCGAGGTGGTGGAATTGGTAGACACGCTGTCTTGAGGGGGCAGTGGAAGAAATTCCGTGGGGGTTCGAATCCCCCCCTCGGCACCACAAAGACCTCATAAGAGCCGCAATTTTAAATTGTGGCTCTTTTTTTGTATGTAGAAAACCCCCCGCTATGCGGGGGGTTCCGTAAAGCTTACAGCTATGAATAAATCAGCAAAACTCCTTTTGATTTGTTAAATGAGTTCCGCGGTCTAGCAGCTGCGGTAGTAACAAATCAAAAGGAGGTCCCTTTGCGAGACACTGAAAGTTTAGCCCATACAAAATGGAACTGTAAATATCATATAGTCTTTGCTCCAAAATATCGTCGCCAAGTTTTCTACTATGAAACTAAAAGAGCAATAGGTGAAATTTTACGAAAGCTCTGTGAGTGGAAAGGCGTTGAGATAGTTGAGGCAGAATGTTGCCCTGATCATATCCATATGCTTGTA
>NZ_AUCX01000013.1 GCF_000429985.1 Maridesulfovibrio bastinii DSM 16055 | reverse complement strand
GATGCAAAAGAGCTTCACGGACATCGCTATGCCAGAATGCGCGGCCTCTCGAAGGCTCAAGAACAAAGTCTCCTCTGCGCAGCCTGCCAAAACATGAAGAAAATAGCGCTTATCCTAAGCGCTAGACGCATATTTTCTGATATTTTTAAAACTATTGCCTTCAAAGAGAGTTCCGTTCACTGTTTTGCTTCGAACTTGGGATTTGATCGACCAAATTTAAATTTTTCAAACTAAATCGAACAGAAATAGGGCGTAATAAAACCCCGCTTTTAAAAAAAACGGGGTTAGTCAGCAATCTGAGGCTGCGAGTTTCCTCGCAGCCTTTTTAAACTTTATGCCAAATTGAAAACTAAGATCTTGCTGCAAAATAAGCTCTGGTTTCGGCAATAACAACACCTGAGAGTCCGAGAAGACCTATCAGGTTAGGAATGGCCATCAGACCATTAACAATGTCAGCCAGAGTCCAGATAGTTTCAAGCTTGATGAATGCACCGCCGGCTACGAGAAGAATGTAAACAACCTTAAAAGGAAGTATTCCCTTAACCCCGGCTATATATTCTGTACAACGTTCACCATAATAGTTCCATCCGAGTATGGTTGTGAATGCAAAGAAAATAAGACCGATATTAACAGCATACTCACCAATCTGTGAACCAACACCAAGGGTGAAGGCCTGACTTGTCATTGTTGCACCAGCCAGATCAGGATTATTCCAGACTCCTGTCATTACCAGCACAACACCTGTCATTGTACATATAATGATAGTATCGAAGAAAGTACCTGTCATAGCAATCAATCCCTGACGGACACATGAATTGGTGCGGGCTGCAGCAGCGGCAATAGGAGCACTACCCAGACCGGATTCATTGGAAAAAACACCTCTGGCAACACCATTACGCATGGCAATCATCATGGTAATACCAAGAGATCCGCCAAAGGCAGCCTCAGGAGTAAATGCGGCATTAATAATGAGAGAAATTGTTGCGGGAACTTTATCAAGGTTAAGAACGATAACTAAAAGAGCTGCGAGTACATAAAAGACTGCGGCAAACGGTACAATTCTTTTAGCTGTTTCTGAAATACGGTGGATTCCGCCTAATGTTACAGCGGCAACTAAAATTGTCAGAATGACAGCTGTTACTATTTTAGGAGATCCAAAAGTAACCATTGAGGCGTCTGCAATGGCGTTAACCTGAGGGAAAGTACCGATTCCAAGAAAGGCAACTCCTATCCCGAAAATGGCGAACATGCGGGCAAGAAATTTATTTTTTAATCCACGTTCGAGATAATACATCGGACCACCGGACATCTGTCCGTTATCATCTGTGATACGATACTTAACAGAAAGAAGAGCTTCTGCATATTTTGTTGCCATTCCAAAAAAAGCGGCAATCCACATCCAGAATAATGCGCCTGGGCCACCTGCTTTTATTGCGGTAGCAACACCAACAATATTACCTGTTCCGATTGTAGCTGAGAGAGCTGTGCAGAGTGAAGCAAATGGTGAAACGTCCCCTTCTGCATCCTTACTTACTTCTTTTTCAGGACAAAAAACGTAACGCAATGCCAGCGGAAGTTTAATGACCTGCAATACACCGAGACGGAATGTAAGATAGATACCTGTTCCGACAAGCAAAACAAGCAGAGGGGGTCCCCAGACAAACGAGTCTACACTGTTAAGAAACTGTAGCAAATCCATTTTAAAATCCTTTAAAAAATAAAGTTAATAAAAAGATGGATGTTGCGAACCTTGGAAGGTTTGAGAGGACTAAAAAAAGACTCCAGTAAGAGTTTGGAGTCCAGATTATTTGCTCTGTCCTTTTGCCTGAGAGTTTCACGATGATCAAATTACATCGTTTGCTCCTTCGGCGCCTCGATGATTGAGGTCTCTCCAGAGATTCGTCAGACAGCAGTTCTTGAACCTGAAAGAGTTACTTCTTCGGCGCCGCTATAAATTGCGATCTCTCCTGCTGTCGTCATCCGATTAACAAAAACGTTGAGTGTATACTCTTAGAAAAGCCTCTTTGCAATACAAAATAAACCATATTATACGGCTAAAATTATTAAAAAATTAAAATAATTCTCTTAAATCGGCGTTTTTAAGAATCAACTTCGAAACAGTGGCAAGCTATATACGAAAATCGAATTAAATTTCAAAACTAAACACAAAATAGTATCTTTGAATTTTAGAAAAAATAATGGTCGTTGAATTTGAATTCAACGACCATTCTCTACAATATACAGTATAGTAATATATTTAAAAAATATATTTAAAAAATATATTTTTCTAATCTAATTTATAATTATATCTCTAAGAGCTGCCTCTACATCAACATATTCAAAAGGATATTCTACTGCAATAAGCTTCTCAGGCAAAACAAACTGTCCGCTTAAAATAACTTCCTGAGCCATCTGCCCCATCATAATCTTCATCATAAAAGATGGAACGCGCATAAATACAGGTTTTCCAAGTACTGCTCCAATAGATTTTGCAAATCTATTGAAAGTTACTGGTGATGGAGCTGTAAGGTTGAATACACCTTTACATTGATCATTCTCAATTAAATATTTAATTGCCCCAATTTCATCATCGATATGAATCCATGAAACGCCCTGATGACCATCACCAATAGCTCCGCCAAGACCTAATTTAAAAGGAGGAAGCATTTTTGCAAGAGCTCCTCCATTACCAAGAACCATTCCGGTCCTTATGATCACTCTTCTGATTCCTTTCTTCTCAACTTCCAGACTGGAATTTTCCCATTTTTGGCAAACTTCAGCTAAAAAATTGCTACCGGCTGAAGAAACTTCTGTCACAGGGTCAGCCCCCAAAGCTCCATAAAAACCTATTGCTGAAGCCTGTATGAAAACTTCTGGAGGAGTTTCCACTTCTAAGACGGCCCGTTCCAGAGCTTTTCCTGATGCTATGCGACTTTCTAGAATACTTTTCTTTTTGGAATCTGACCACCTTCCGGAAGCGATGTTATCACCAGCAAGATTAATAACCGCTTTACATCCATTTATATGTTCACTCCAACCTGAAATATTATCCGTGTCCCATTTTACATTGGTTATCCCCGAAATCTTTGACGCTCTTGATGAGCGACTTAAAACTATCACTTCATAGCCGCTGCCAACAAGCATCCGGCTGAGATAACTACCGATAAACCCTGTCCCACCCGAAATAACTATTTTCATTTCCAGCTCCTGAATTATAGTTCAATGCTGAACTAAATATAAACAGATTCTCCATAAATAAACAACTGAGTATCATATTTTGAATGCAAATAATAAAATATTAATATGACTGCGGCGATGTGTACCAACTGTATAATCCCAATAAACTCTTTATTTTATCTTTTCGTTACTGGCAGACGTTAATTTAACACAAAATTGTTAATTTTTAAAATTAAAACCAACATATTAAAATCAATAACATCCTATAATAAAAGGTAATTTTATTAAACTGTCTAGGATCTCAAATGGCATATAATTTGATTAGTAACTATCGGAAACAAAAAAGATATAAAGGAGTTCTTATGACCAGAAAAGAAGCTACAGAATTGATTTTAGCTGCAAAAGATAAAAAAGGTATGAGTTGGAACGATATAGCAGCTAAAGTTGGCGGGCATCCTGTATGGGTGACATCTGTTTTACTGGGACAAAACAGTATGGGACCTGATCAAGCCAAAATTGTCGCCGATCTGTTGGGCCTCGATGATGAAGTTGCAGTGCAACTTACCAAATGTCCAATGAAAGGATCTCTGGATGAAACAGTTGTAGCCGACCCTCTTATTTATAGATTCCATGAAATAACACAGGTTTATGGAACAACAATGAAAGAACTCATCCATGAAATGTTTGGTGACGGAATTATGAGCGCAATCGATTTTGAAATTGATATCAATAAAAAAGAAGACCCAAAAGGTGATCGAGTCGTTGTCACTTACAGTGGAAAATTTCTGCCATATCGAAAATGGTAAAAATTAAAAATTCGAATAGCTAAAGAATGGTATCATCTCAATACAGCACTCATGCTTAGAATGTGATGATACCATTTTAAGCTGTCAGCTAACTATAATACTACAAAAAGGTTTAACTATTCCTGTTTGTAAGACTGCGTCTGATAAATTTAACTATTCCTCCATAAAGATTCGGGGGGCTGTATGGAGAAAGAAGTTTCGTTCTGACTGCTCCGACAAGATTACACAAAACAATTGAGGCAGTTTCAGAGACAGGAAAATCAGGGAGCGATCCGTCACGAACTCCCCTCGCAACACAAGTTTCAAGTAAAGCCGGAATCTGTGCAAATTTCTGGACCATGGCATCACGGTCATTTCCCATTTTCAAATCACTAAAGGGTGAACATCTTACCAGAACTAAAAAATCTTCATTAGGGTCAACAGAAAATTTCAAATATCCTTCACTGAAGAAACAGACTGCTTCAAGACCGGATTCGGCAGCAGCAACTTCTCCCTGCAAAACATTTACAAGACGTTCAGTTACATCAAGTCCGGCAACCCTAAAAAGTTTTTCTTTACTTCCATAATGATGAGAAAGGAGACCTACTGCAACTCCGGCTCTATCGGCAATTTTCTTGAACGTAGTATCATTGTACCCATATTCGCCGAAAAGTTCCTTTGCCGCTTTCAGCACCATATCCTTTTTAGTCATTGATAAACTCTTTATTTTAATTTGAATTATGTAGAAATAACAGAAAGATTTCTTATGATAATAAATTGTAAAGCGTCAACTTAAAATTAATACCACTTCCCTCTATAAAAGACAAAAGACCCTAATAAATTAGGGTCTTTTGCTTTAAGGAATGGAAACGGAAGGTGTGTTTTACATAGCAATCGGCTATATTACTTCGGATAAACCGTATCTTTTAAAGGTGCCACTAAAGATACGGATACCGTTGCTAAACATTTTACTTATTAAAGAACGTATTATTTACTAAAGTATATTGAGAGTTCTTAAGTTCTTTTCCCTCTCAACTGAACTGAATATATATTCAGTATATCTGTCAGTCAACTACTTTTTTCATTTTTTTTACTTATTTTTTAATTTAATATTATCAGCATATTAAGAGATAAAATATAAAATTATCCTAAAATGAAAACACGAATTTTAATTTAATTATCTGCTCATAAAAAACTGATTGTTCATTCAATATGTATTTCGGCTTGGTTTTAAACGCTGCATACTTTTCATTTATTCATAATCTAAAAAAATAGACATGAGAACATACATTATCGTAATCAATATTAATATGCTGAATTCAAACAAAATAATCTTTAATTATGAAATTTCACAATTGATCTTTATAACTTTTTGCTAAAATTGTTAATTACATCACAACTTCTTGCAAGAGATCAGATGTTGAACTAATATCCCCAAATTAACTTATCCGACCTAACAATCAGTCTTTACAGAAAATCTGTCTTCCAGCCGGTAATGTTGTAATCATATTCATATCCGGTTCTTAACATACACCACCCTATTTCCACCTAAAGGAGGCCACATGAAATTTTCAAATATCCTTATTCCCGTAGATGAATCAAAGCATTCTCAAAAAGCTTTCGAATATGGCGTTTCCCTGTCAGAAATGACAAATGGGAAAATAACAATCCTGCATTGCCATCGCCCCGTGCCAACCGGTCTTGGTGAACCCAATTTTCAAAAAGCCATTGATGATAATACCAGAGAATCATACGCTATACTAAAGACGTATACGCAGCAGCTAACCAAAAAAGGAATTACTTATTGCGAAAAAGTAATAGGTGGGGAAACGGCAAAAACCATCACCTCCATTGCCGAAAATGAAGAATGTGATTTGATAGTAATGGGCTCAAAAGGTAAATCAGACATTGAAGGACTTCTGGTTGGCAGTGTCACCCATAAAGTTCTGCACACAGCACCATGTCCGGTTCTGGTCGTCAGGTAAAATTATAATAGAATTATTCTGTTGTGGTTGATGAGTTAACATTTAGTTGTTATTGAATAACAGCTGACAATGCTCTTGCCGACAGAAATTGTTTACTTGAAATACTGAGGAGAGACCATGCGGCTTCTTACCAGATCTGACTTTGACGGACTTGCCTGTGCTGTTCTGCTCACTGATATTGGAATCATGGATAACTGGCTTTTCGTTCATCCCAAGGATGTGCAGGACGGCAAATATCCTGGAGATCCCAACGATATAGTAGCTAATGTTCCATACATTGAAGGTTGCGGCTATTGGTTTGACCATCATTCAAGCGAAGATGAGCGTCTGGGACAATCTATGGAATTCAAAGGAATGTCCAAGCCTGAAAAAAGTTGCGCCAGGGTTGTTTGGGAATACTTCGGCGGTCATGAAAAATTTGGCAACAAATTTGACGAGATGCTCACGTATGTTGATAAAGTCGACAGTGGTGATTTAACCCCGGAAGAGATCGAAAATCCAAGCGGATGGATACTTCTCGGATTCATTATGGATCCCAGAACAGGTCTCGGCAGATACAGACATTTCAATGTAAGCAATTACCAGCTAATGGAAAATCTTATCGATTATTGCAGAAAAATGCCAATTGATAAGATTCTTGCCCACCCTGATGTTCGTGAGCGTATAAACCTTTATTACGAACGGGATCGCCAATTCAGAAAAATGCTCATGGACTGTACAGAAGTTTTCGCTAATGTAATAGTTATTGATCTTCGTGAGCAGGAAGAAATTTTCCCTGGAAACAGATTTACTGTTTATTCCATGTATCCTGAGACAAATATAAGTATTCAGGTTATGTGGGGAAAACAGAAACAAAACACTGTTTTTTCTGTTGGGCACAGCATTCTAAATAGAACAAGTTCAGTAGATGTAGGCAGCCTGCTGTTAAAATATGGCGGAGGCGGCCATAAGCAGGTCGGAACATGTCAGGTTCCGCATGACACTGCCGATGCAGTTCTAGGAGAGCTGGTTGCCAGCTGTATGGATGGAAAATAAAAATTTCTAAAAAATTATAGAGTTAATCCCGTAGCTGTAATTTTCAGTTACGGGATTTTCTTATTATAAAAGACAATGTTTATTTTTAGTTGACATTAAACAACTTTAGTCAATATAAAATAAACATGTCCTGCATAAATAAATTTAAGAATCAGATATTTCAGCTAAAAACATCAACCAGATGTAAGCTGCCCTTATACCTTAATCCCGTATCAGCAGGATTTCCTTCACCGGCTGATGACTATCTTGACCGCAATCTAGATCTTAATGAACATCTGATAGGAAATCCAACTGCAACTTTTTTTGTTCGTGCATGCGGCGACTCCATGATTGGGGCAAATATAAGTGATAACGACATCCTCATAGTCGACAGATCTATCTCTGCCCAAAATGGTTCTATCATCATAGCAGCATTAAATGGGGAGCTAACCGTAAAACGCTTAAAAACAAGGGCTGGAAAACTTTTTCTGATTCCGGAAAATGATGCATACCCTCACTTTGAAATTCATGAAGAAACCTCATTCGAAATCTGGGGAGTCGTTACCTATATTATTCATAAGGCTTCAAGATGAAGCTTTTTGCTCTTGCAGACTGCAATAATTTTTATGTTTCATGTGAAAGAGTATTTAATCCTTCAATACAGAATGTACCTGTTGTCATACTCTCAAACAATGACGGTTGTATCATTTCAAGGTCACAGGAAGCCAAAAAAATTGGAATAGAAATGGGAATGCCAGCGTTCAAAGCAAAACATTTTTTCAATAAATATGGAGTACGCTTTTTTTCATCAAACTATGCCCTTTACGGTGATATGTCCCGGAGGGTTTCAAACACTCTTGAAACTTTCAGTCCGGAAACTGAGATATACTCTATTGATGAATCATTTATTTCAATCAGCGAATCTGAAATACAAAAAGTCGATTTACTCGGAATAGAAATACGTCAAAAAGTACTTCAATGGACAGGAATTCCCATATCGGTAGGTTTCGGGCCGACAAAGACACTAGCGAAACTGGCCAACAGATTTGCAAAAAAATTCACATCATCTGGAATTTTTACGGTCATTCCAGGTTATGCCTGTGATAAAGTACTGGAGCTCACCCCTGTCAGTGAAATCTGGGGGATAGGACGTAAAAACGCTTATAAATTGAACCAGAAAGGCATTAATAACGCCAGAGAATTCAGAGATCTTCCTGATCTTTGGCTCAGAGAAAAACTGACAGTAACAGGACTAAGAACAGCTTTGGAGTTACGCGGAATTTCATGCATTGCGCTTGAAGACGCTCCACCTGCGAAAAAAGCAATTGTCTCCTCCAGATCATTCGGAAGACAAATTTCAGATATTCAACAGCTTGAAGAAGCCGTTTCGAGTTATACAGCCCGAGCCACAGAAAAGCTCCGCAGGCAAAATTCATTAGCCGGTGCGATTACAGTTTTTTTAATGACAAATCCTCATAAAAACATGCCTCAATATTCTAACTCCATATGCTTACATTTATACCCTGAAACGGATTATACACCATGGATAACATCAAAAGCGATATACGCTTTGAACAGAATATTCAAAAAGGGGTATTCATTCAAAAAAGCAGGTGTTATGCTAACCAACCTGCTTGACAGGTCGGGCAGACAGATTAGCTTCAATGAATATGAAAACAGCTCAGCTACACAGAAATTTGAAAATTTAATGAAAATTGTGGATAAAACAAATGCTAAATTTGGAAGTGGCACTCTTAAGTACGCGTCTGAAGGAATTGAACAAAACTGGAAGATGAAACAAAATTTTAAGTCGGACAATTATACTACCAATTGGAATGAAATACCCATGGTGTACTGACCCTTGCCCATTTGAAAAGTTTAGGGCATTAAATACCGGATGGCGGTGACAAAAAATAAACCGTCCCAATGGAGAATAAGCACCAAATGAAATCAGAAATGATCTCACCTTTAATAAAAAGGTCAGGAAAAGCTGCTATTGCAGTTCTTATAGGTCTGGCGATTGCCGGTTGCGCGCCAAAAGAAGAAGTTCTCGGTCTGCATCAGACCGGCACAATGGCATTCATGCTTAACTGTGATCAGGCCGCATCAACTTATTTTGAAAAAGCAATCAAGACAAACCCTGAATATGGTCCAAGCTATATTATGCTTGGCGATTGCTACATCAGAGAAGGCAAGCCTGAAAAGGCTATTAAAGTTATCAAAAAAGGCCTGCAATATACCTCTGATGAGGGACATCAACGTCTGGCCCATCGCAAACTGGCACGGGCATACCATGAAATAGGTCAGGATGAAAAAGCCCTGCCGCATATTATGAAGTACACCAGAATGTCTATTATGCAGGATAAATTTGATGAAACCAAAAAAGCTGACACGGTAAATTTTATAGCGTCACTTAATATTCCTGAGGAACAAAAAGTTGACCTTGATCCTGTTATAGCCGCCTGCACAGCAAAGCGTAAAAAAATGCTTGCTGAAGCTGAGGCCCTCAATAAACAAAATAGACATCAGCACAGCAAAGAAAGTAAAGATATTACAGGAGCTGTGGCCGGTTTTCTTGGCCTCGACTAAAAACAGCTGATTTACAACATCTAAAGCCTGCGGATTTCCGCAGGCTTTTTTATTTTTATAATGTTTCAGTTAAACATACTCTAACGAATGTAAAAAATTATCTATATTCTGGAAATTTACAGACTTTTACAGTATTAAATACAAACCGCGTGAGGAATATTGCAATTCCGATATGTTATACTGTCACAAACAGGATACCCTATCACGAATTAAGGAATAGTTGCCTCACAGGTATAAAGACGCTGGTGTCGGCAAATTCATTTAACTTGACAGCGTTGTCATATGCCTTAAAACGGTGGCGGCTCTTTATGCCAAATAGAAAATAACTTTTTCCTTATACAAGATATAAACAGAAAGAATCAGGGAAATCACAGTGAATTCCAAAAAAGATAAAATTCTAATTGCAAACAGAGGCGAAATAGCCGTTCGTATTATGGAGGCCAGTAAGGACCTCGGGCTTGAATTTGTAAGTGTTTACACTGAAGAAGATAAAAATTCAGGCCATATAAATGTAGCTAGAAAACTTGGCGGAGCAAAAGCCGCCTATAAAATAAGATCTTATAATGACGCGGGTGACATTCTCTCCGTAGCTGATGAAACCCACTGCACAGCCATTCATCCCGGATATGGTTTTTTCTCTGAAAACTTCCGTTTCGCACGCAGAGTTACAGAACGTGACCGTCCAATGACTTTCATAGGACCATCATGGTGGGTTATCAGAGACCTCGGAGATAAAATCAATACCAAAAGACTTGCCAGAAAACTTGGTGTGCCTACGATACCGGGCTCTGACAGGGCAATATATGATGAACTGGAAGCAGAAGAGATTGCCGCTAATTTATTCGATTTTCAGAAAAAACAAGGTGTCAAACGCCCTGTAGTTCTCGTAAAAGCCTCTGCCGGCGGAGGTGGAATGGGCATAGACGAGGTATACAGTATAGACGAATTTCGCCAAGTATACCGTAGAATCAGGAACTACTCTATGCGTACCTTCAATGATGAAGGAGTTCTGATTGAACAGCGCATTTTTAACTTCAACCATCTTGAAGTTCAAATGGTTTCTGAAAGAACAGGATTAAACCATGTCCATTTCGGAACTAGAAACTGCTCGGTACAAAGTCCAGGCAGACAGAAACGAATTGAAGTAGCTCCGGGATTTTTTCCTGAAGGTTTCGCCTACTCTTTCGATGCACAAAAAGTTCTTGATGATATTGTCGAGCACTCATTAAACATGGCCCGCGAAATTAAATATGACAACGTGGGTACATGGGAATGGATTGTGACCCCTGTAGGGGAACCTTTCCTTATGGAAGTCAATACCAGAATTCAGGTAGAAAATGGTGTTTCAGCGGCTATTTCCCGCATTAAAGGTAAAAACAACGTCAACCTTATTCGTGAACAGATCCGTCTCGCTCTTGGTGAAGAGATGGGATACTCGCAGGAAGATGTCACATTTGATGGTGTAGGCATCGAATATCGAATAATTGCGGAAGATACCGATAACAAATTCGCACCATGGGCCGGCCAGATTCATGAGCTTCACTGGGAAGAAAAAGAATGGCTGAAAATGCACACTCATATTCCGAAAGATCTGCCTTATCAGATTCCGACAGAATTCGACCCCAACCTTGCTCTGGCAATTATCTGGGGTAAAGACCTTGCGGAAGCGAAATCAAGAGGTCACGAATTTCTTGAAGATTTTGTTCTTAAAGGAAAAGATCGCAAAGAAGTTGCCCTTAAATCCAACCTTGAATTTCTGGCTGAAAAAACAAACAACTTATTGGAATTTTAAAGATAGCTATGGATATAGAAAAAAAACTGGAAGGTCTTCAAAAGCGAGTAGCCTATGCACAGGATATTCTCGGTCAAAAAGAGGATAAAAGACTGACTGCATTCAACCATAAGCTTGAAACCTTTCTGGATAAAAATATCAATATTAGTCTGAACGAGCTGTGGGATAAGCTCAATGCTTTAAGTGAAAGCCTTGCTGTGCTGGAAAAAGACATAGACTCTTCACTTACCCCCATGGATAAAGTTCGTATTGTACGCCATTCTGAACGCATCTGCCTCAAAGACATACTGGAAAATGTCTACGACAATTATACAGAAGTCGGTGGTAAAGATGATATGAGCATTGATCCGGGTATGGTCATCGCCCGCGCATACATCACCAGAAGAATTGGTAAAAAAGTTCATAACCAGCCTGTAATGGTTGTCGGCCAGGAAAAAGGCCATGGACAGGAATTCCGTAACGGAGGCTCGATAAAACCGTGGGGTAATGCAAATGCTCTGCGCTATATGAAAGTTGCCGCCAGAGAAAATATTCCTATTCATACCTATGTTTTTACTCCCGGTTCATATCCTATTGAGGATTATCCCGGAGCAGCCCAGCAGATAGCAGAAAATATTTACGAAATGTGCGGCCTTGATGTTCCTATTATTTCTGTAATTTCAGAAGGAGGATCAGGTGGAGCTGAAGCTATAGCTATGGCAGATAAACGCCTCATGCTATCACACGGCTATTACTCTGTTATCTCACCTGAAGGTGCCGCAGCTATCGAGGGAAGAGTTAAACGCGGTGAACGTGCTCCGCAGGAATTGATAGAAACATGTGCAAAGCATCAATGTATCACCGCACATGATAACTTAAGATTCGGATATATAGATGGAGTTCTTGAAGAACCACCGTTAGGAGCCAGACCAAATCATTTCGATTTTTTCAAGGAACTGCGTTCAGAAGTAATCAGAGCAACGGATGAAGTTGTTCTGAATACTAAAGGATTCTGCTTTTTCCGCGGTGCAGCAATAAAACATCATAAAAAAGCAACACAGGGGTCAGAATCTGTGTTTGTGCGCTGGTCGATAAACTCCAGTGCCAAAGAGCGTCTGCTCTGGAAAAGATATAAAAAATATCGCCGCATGAGCCAGCACGCATACGCTGACAACCGTACCCTTCTTGAAAAAATCAATTCAGCAAAAGTTGATACTATGGCAGCCGCCTACTCAACAATTCGCTACGACCTGATAAAGAAGTATCAATCAAAAATTCAGCGTTTTGCCGAAGAAGCCAAAGATGAGTTCCATGTTGTTACTAACAAAATGGATCAGTTTAAGCAGGTTGCCGCTGAAAAAATAGGATTTTCAGGAAAATCTAGTCAGGAAGTAGAATTTGAACTGACTAAGCTTTCAGAAGATGTTGAAGAACAGAGACCACCGGCAGAATACCGTCATTATGTAAGCCCCAGAGCATCAGAAGACCGTGAAATAACCTGCCCTAATGCAGAAACACACGGCTGCCTAGAAATATGGGCCCGTGACCTCTTTGATGAATTTGCTGGAGTCTGCCCAACATGCGGACATCATTTCCCGATGGAATACAGATGGTACATTGCCAATCTTTTCGATTGGGGAAGTGTTCGTGAATTCAACAAATCAATTTGTTCAGGTAACCCCACCAACTTTCCAAACTATCAGGAACGGTTGGATGCAGCTAAAGCAAAGACTGGATTACAGAGTGGATGTTTAACCTTTGAAGCTAAAATCAAGCATACAAGGGTAATTTGCGCGACACTTGCAGCTCCATTCAGAGGAGGCTCTGTTGGTGCAGCTGAAGGTGAAAAATTTGTCAGAGCTTTAGAACTGGCTGGTAAAAAACGTTACCCGTTCCTCGCATATGTTCATGGAACAGCAGGAATAAGAATTCAGGAAGGTACTAACGGACTTATACAAATGCCCCGCTGTACCCTTGCTGTACGCCGCTACATTGAGTCAGGCGGTTTATATATAGTTCTGTATGACACAAACTCTTATGCCGGACCGGTTGCAAGCTTCCTCGGCTGCTCTCCATACCAGTACGCGGTGAGATCGTCCCGTATCGGTTTTGCCGGACCGGGGGTTATCAAAGAGACAACAGGTCTTGATATTCCACCGGATTATCATTCTGCTTACAATGCTTTGGCCAGAGGACATATTCAGGATATATGGGATAGGCGTGATGTTCGTAGAAATCTTCATCAGGCTTTTCTCACAGTTGGTGGTAGAAACTTATACTACAGATAATGCCAAGCAAAAAAGCATAGTTAATTTAGAATACAAAAGTCCCCATTGCTCACTGCAATGGGGACTTTTTAGATGATATTAATTTCAATTTTTAAAAAATTCTTCAGCTAAATATGAGCCCAATACTTAAAAGCACACAATATAGGACCATCACAATAGAAGTCTTGCCAAGCATAGCAATATAAACTTTTCCGGTCTGAGGTTTTCCAATCATTTTACTAAGCTTTATAGCTAGCGGAAGAGATATCAAGGGCAAAAAAATCCAGACAGACTTGAGAGCAATCGCCATCACAATGGTACATATCAAAGCCACCAAAAACCAGACACGATATTCAAAAGCAGAAAATCCTCGCCCGAACCTGACTGCCAAAGTTTTTTTATCAGCTTTGATATCTGTTTCAACATCCCGATGATTATTTATGACTAGCAGATTTGTACTCAAGGCTCCGACAGCAGTACCCCCAAGAAACGAAAGAAATGAAATGTTGCCGGCCTGAACAAGATAAGTACAGCAAACAGCAACCCAACCAAAAAAGATCATAACAAAAATTTCACCAAGACCTAAATATGAAAGAGGAAAAGGACCCGCAGTATATCCATAACCAAGCATGATGGAAATTATTCCTACCAAAAGCAGCCACCATCCTCCAAAAGGGAGAAGTCCTACTCCAAACAGGAACGCCATAAAAAAAATAACAGCTGTCATAATTTTCATACGGTTAAGAGGAATTAATCCGGAAGCTGTCATTCTTTTGGGCCCCTGACGTTCTTCGGTATCAGCACCCTTAATATAGTCATAGTAATCGTTGGCAAAATTTGTACCGATCTGAATAAATAAAGCGAACAATAAGCATAGGGTGGCTGGGATGAATTGAAACCTATTTGCCTGTACAGCAAGGGCACTTCCTACAAGAACCGGACAAACCGCAGCAGGAAGAGTTTTGGGGCGCATTGCAAGAATCCACAATCTCAAACTGTTATTCATAGCATTATCTTAAATTGAAGGTTAAATTTTATTTCAGGTCAAAAAAAGCTCGGATAAAACAATTTCAGTCTTTATTTAAAACGACTAAATCTGCATTATCCGAGCTACTAGATACTTTAAATCAACTTTATCGGCCTTAGATTCTTACTTTCATGCTATATTTAAAAATCAAATAATTGAATCAGAGCATAAGAACTGAGCCACGATATTTGGTTACATAATTCATACTACGCAAAATCAGGATCAATTGCGGCATTACCATTTGCCAGCATAGCTTTGTAAAAACGAATGTTCTTTTCATCTACAGGAATTATTGGAAACTCTCTGCGACAAGCATCACACTGAATAACAGAAGGCTGTGTTGGGGATATCAAAGGAACCTGACGCTCACAATAAGGGCAGGAATAAAGAAAAATTATTTCCATTCCAGTCGGGCGCACAGGGGACATGGGTTTACGTGATTGAGACATTTTATTCACTCTTAATAAGTACTTTACCGGTCATTTCTTTAGGAATTTCAATTCCTATTTCATTCAATAACGTTGGAGCCAGATCGCACAATGCGCCTGATTCTGGTTTACACCCTTTAAATTCATCCCCGATAAAAACAAGAGGAACTTCATTAAGACTATGAGAAGTCTGAGGGCCTCCGTCAGCATCTATCATTTCTTCGGCATTACCGTGGTCTGCGGTAAGCAGAATTCTACCACCTGCTTTTGTTACAGCTTCAACAATTTTACCGACACAAGTATCAACTGTTTCGCATGCGGCAATTGCAGCAGGAATAACTCCTGAATGGCCGACCATGTCCAGATTGGCAAGATTACAAATGCAGAGAGTATAATTGGGGAGAGCTTCAACCAGCTTTGAAGTTACTTCTTCCGCACTCATCTGGGGTTTCTGGTCATAAGTCGCAACTTCTCTTGGAGAAGGAACAAGAATTCTGTCCTCACCCTCAAAAGGTTCTTCGCGCCCGCCATTCATAAAATAAGTTACATGGGCATATTTTTCAGTCTCGGCGATTCTAAGCTGCCTGAAACCTTTTTCTGAAACAACCTGACCTATAGGATTAACAATTTCCTGAGGCGGATAAGCTACAGGAAATGGAAAATCTTTTTCATACCTTGTCATAGTGACAAAACCGGAAAGGCTTGGCTTGATAGGACGCTCAAATTCTTTAAAATCATCGAATGCTATAACACGGCACATCTGGCGAGCACGATCAGCTCTGAAATTAAAGAAAAAGACGCCGTCACCGTCGGCAATTTTCCCATCAACACCATCAACAATAAGAGGCTTTATAAATTCATCGGTCTGCCCGGCTTCATAGGCTTCAACTATTCCGGAAACTGGATCTGTAACCTTAGGCCCTTCTCCCAGAACAAGAGCTTTGTAGGACAATTCATTACGTTCATAATGTTTATCCCTGTCCATGGAATAATATCTGCCGGAAATTGTTCCAACCCGGCCAATACCTATCTTAGTCATTTTGCTAAGCAAATCTGACATATAGTTTTTACCACTGGTCGGAGAAGTATCACGCCCGTCCATAAAAGCGTGAATAATAACATCTGAGACTCCGGCATCTTTGGCAACTTTCAGCAACTCATAAAGATGATTGACATGTGAATGAACTCCACCGTCAGACAGCAACCCCATAAAGTGTAATTTACCACCGGATTTTTTTACACTGGAGATGAGATCACAAAGGGAAGAATTTGCTGAAAGTCTGTCTTCTTCAATATCAATATCTATTCTGGTCATATCCTGATAGACAACTCTTCCAGCTCCGATATTGGTATGCCCCACCTCTGAATTACCCATAAAACCGTCTGGAAGTCCGACAGATCTCCCTGAACATTTAAGCCGGGTATTAGGACAATTGAGAAAAAGAGAATCAAGGACAGGTGTTTTGGCAAGTGCAACAGCATTTCCCTGCCCGGCAGGCGCAATCCCCCATCCGTCCAATATCAATAAAACAGTGGGCGTACCAGTACGATCAATCATGGACCTATCACTCCTCGAAAAGGATTACCCTTTTCTTTTAGCTGTCCAGCTCTATTTGAGTTCCTTCAGACCAGAGACCTTCAATATTATAAAAGCTGCGATTATCTTCCTGAAAGATATGGACAATAATGTCGTTAAGATCGAGAAGAATCCAATCTCCTGATTTATATCCTTCCATTCCGAGGTACTCGATCTTATTTTCCGCAAGCATTCCCAGAATATGGTCGGCAAGAGCCTGGGAATGACGAACTCCTTTAGCTGTCACAACCATTACAATCTCAGCTATGGGACAAACTTCATGAACATCGATTCCTATAATTTCCGACGCCTGCTTGTCATCCAGCCACCCTGCAACTTTGCGGGCTTTTTCCTTTGTATCAATTTCAATAAATTTTTTAGCTTTGTTTTCCATTATCTTCTATTTTTATTATATTGCATCGGCTTGGCTAGCCAAAAACTCTAATAACAGCCTATTATACAGGTTAAGGTGTCAATTATCACAATCCACCCGAAAATTCAGGTTTAGGATTAAGACTACACAAAACAACACCCGACATCCAGCAGATTATATAGTTAATTTGCGCGTAATACGCAATGAACTATGCTACCATTTTATGAAAGAAAAACAAATATGTCAGTCGATAATGACTTTTCTATCTTGACTCTGCAAATCATGTTGTGCATTATCTTGACGCTATGAACAACCACGGTTTTTTTCCTTTTTTTTTCGGCTTTTGCCACTTTTTTATGACTCAAAACTGAGTCGCCCGTGGTTATTGGTATAATTTAAAATCAGCATGCAGGCCACGGGTACCGCCCGTGGCCTTTTTTTTAAACCAAACCCACTTACTAGTCCGGGAGAACGTCAAAGCAGGAGGCGTAAAATGATTTTCGATGTCGACATGGAAACCATGCCAAGGGAAGAGCTGGAGCAACTCCAACTCAGGCGATTAAAATCTCTTTGTGAAAGAGTTTATGAAAATGTCCCATTTTACAATAAAAAGTTTAAAGAAAAAGGTATCGAGCCCGGAGACATTAAAAGTCTTGATGACATCACCAAATTACCTTTTACAGAAAAACAAGACCTCCGCAACCACTATCCCTTCGGACTTTTCGCAGTCTCCCGTGACAACATAGTAAGGATCCATTCTTCTTCAGGTACTACCGGTAAAGCTACTGTTGTCGGCTATACCAAGAGAGACATCAGGAACTGGGCAAATATGATGGCCAGATCTTTTGCAGCTGCAGGAGCAACCGCTGACGATATCATTCACAATGCATACGGCTACGGACTTTTTACCGGAGGTCTGGGCGTACATTATGGAGCCGAGGCCCTCGGAGCAACCATTGTTCCTGTCTCCGGAGGCGGAACAAGAAGACAGGTTATGCTGCTTAAAGATTTCGGTTCCACTCTTATCACAAGCACCCCATCTTACGCTCTTTTTCTTTATGAGACAGCACAGGAACTTGGTATAGATTTCCGCACTCTTCCACTTAGAGCCGGTATTTTCGGTGCAGAACCATGGAGCAACTCCATGCGTAAAGACATTGAAGATAAAATGAACATCAAAGCTATGGATATTTATGGGCTTTCTGAAATTATGGGTCCCGGTGTAGCTATTGAATGTATAGAGGCACAAAACGGATTACACATCATGGAAGATCATTTTCTCCCTGAAGTAATTGATCCTGAAACAGGAAAACATGTCGGCCCCGGTGAAGTTGGTGAACTTGTAATCACAACTCTTACCAAAGAGGGTATCCCCCTTATCCGTTACAGAACAAAAGACTTAACCCGCATTAATTATGCAGCCTGCCGTTGTGGAAGAACCTTTGCCAGAATGGAAAGAGTTACCGGAAGAAGTGATGATATGCTTATCATCCGCGGAGTTAATGTATTCCCATCACAAATTGAATCAATTCTTATTGAAACAGACGGTCTGTCTCCATATTACCAGCTTGTTGTTGAGCGCGAAGGAAATCTTGATATCCTTACTGTAAAAGTTGAAATGTCACCGGGCATATTCTCAGATGAAATTAAAAATTTACAGAAGCTCGAAAGAAATATACAAAGAAACATTAAAGAATTCCTTGGAGTAACGGCTAAGATTAAACTGGTTGAACCCAAATCAATTGAAAGATCTGCCGGAAAAGCAACAAGAATTATAGACTTACGTAATCAGAAATAATTTCTGGTTATGGAATTTTGAACCAATCAAAAGCGAGGACCACTATGAAATGTGATCAGCTCTCCATATTTTTAGAAAACCGGGCCGGAAGACTTGCTGAAGTAACTCGTCTGCTTTCCGAATCAAAAGTGAATATACGGGCTTTATCGTTGGCCGACACTTCTGATTTTGGAATTTTAAGACTTATTGTTTCCGACTTTGAAAAAGCACAAAAAGTACTAAAAGACGCAGGATTCACTGTTGGCAAGACAAGTGTTGTAGCAGTAGTTGTTGATGATCATCCGGGAGGACTCCATAATCTGCTGCATCTTCTCCGTGATTCAGGTATCAATGTTGAATACATGTATGCCTTTGTCCAGCAGTCAGGAAGTAACGCCGTTATCATATTCCGCTTTGATAAAACAGAACAGGCAATTGAATTATTGACTGAGAAAAAGATAAAAATGATACCGGGAAATGAGCTCTCACAGCTCTAGTACCAGTAAAATCAGCAATCCTGTCAGTTGACAGGGATAGAGACTAAGCTGATCAGATCTCAGAGACCAGTTTTGAGGGTGTATTACCGAAAAACTGGTCTCATTTTTTTAATCCAAATTTTCTGATTTAATCTAGCTTTGTTGATGACAATCAATTGCCGCTTTCCACTATATGTAGCTGATATGAAATTCTAAACAACTCAGTTGTAGATCTATAAAAAACGCGGACCTGTCTCTGGCTGTGACAGGTCCGCGCATAGTTCCCGCAGATGAAGATGTTCTATGCATTTATATACGGGAACTTTTTTTATGTATTAAATTTAAATATAAACTCTGGGAACTCTAGCCATCACGGTTGAAACTATTTCATAATTAATGGTTCCAAGCTGCTTTGCCATGACATCAGCACTCAATGTGCGTCCACGTTGAGACCCTACTATGACAACCTCATCACCACACCTGACGCCATCAATATGTCCAACGTCAATAATCGTCTGATCCATACAAACTCTTCCAACGACAGGAGCCAGATGACCTCGCACAAGCATCCAACCGGCAGAAGACAAACTGCGGCGGTATCCGTCCGCATAACCTATAGGAATTGTTGCCAGAACAGTTGGCTTTTCAGTCACATAAGTTTCACCATAACTGACTTTGTAGCCAGCAGGCACATTTTTGACTTGCGAAACAGTAGCCTTAAGGCTCATAGCAGGACGCAAATCCAGAAGCTTCCGATCAACTTCATCAGAAGGATATAATCCATAAAGAATTATACCGGGACGAACCATATTGAAATATGCTTCCGGCATTTCCATGACAGCCGCACTGTTAGCTGCATGATGAACGGGTATATTAAGCCCACTTTCTTCCAAGGACTGAATTACTTCCTTAAAAAGGTTCAATTGTTTTAAGGCACTTGTCTTATCAAGTGAATCACTGGAAGCGAAATGAGTGAAAATACCTGTAACTTCAATTGCAGGAAGTTCTGAAATTCCGATAACTGCTGAGCTTAAAGTATTTTTGCCGGGATTATGCGATTTTTCGTCATTTTTAAGACGTGGTGGAACAAATCCCAACCGTCCCATTCCGGTATCAATTTTTATATGAACCTTAATTCTGTCGCCATACCCCGGAACGTTATCACTAAGCTCCTGCGCATAATTAAATGAAAAAACTTCCTGTGTGATATTATATCGAGTCAGTTCTGCGGCATACTGAGGTGGAGTATATCCAAAGATCAAAATATCTTTTGTAATCCCGGCGTTACGCAAAGCGACAGCTTCACTAAGACGGGCAACTCCGAAGATATCCGCTCCGCATTTATCCAGAAGGTGTGCAACCTGCTCTATACCGTGTCCGTAAGCATTAGCCTTTACTACCGCAATAATTCCGGTTTCAGGACCAATTTTATTTTTTATCTCTGCAAAATTGTGCGAAATCGCGCTCAGGTCTATTTCGGCCCAGAGTGGATAACGGTCTGCCGCGGAAATCATTTGAAAACTCACTTGTTTTCTTGTTTTTAAATTCACCGTCTACGCATAAAAAAATTCAGCAAAAAGAGCCCTTCCGGGAGACTTGGCAATCCCGAAAGGACTCTTTTTATAATTATTACTTTTTATCGTCAAAGTACTTCTTGGTTTCCGACACTACTACCGGAGTAAGGAGGAGAAGCCCTATAAGGTTTGGAATCGCCATCAATCCATTCAATGTATCTGAAATATTCCAGACAAGACTGAGTTTTGCGACAGCTCCTATTCCGACAAAAAGGACGAATACCATACGGTAAGGCTTGATAGCCTTTACACCGAGAAGATACTCAATGGACTTTTCCCCGTAGTAACTCCAACCAAGGATGGTGGAATATGCAAAGAGAACAAGACCAATGGTCACAACATGAGCACCGCCGGGCATTCCCTTGCCGAAGGCGATGGTAGTCAGCTCAGCACCGGTTGCTCCGCTGGACCAGGTATTGGTAATGACCAGCACAAGCCCGGTCATAGTACAGACAACAATGGTATCAATGAAAGTCTGAGTCATGGATACCAGAGCCTGAGTAATCGGGCTTTTGGTCTGTGCGGCGGCCGCAGCAATAGGGGCACTGCCGAGACCTGATTCGTTTGAGAAGACACCGCGGGCCACGCCCATCCTGATACACAGCATTATGGAAGATCCGGCAAAGCCGCCGACAGCAGCTGTCGGAGTAAATGCCTGTTCTACGATGTATACAAATGCTTCGGGTACAGCACCGATGTTTGCGATAATTATGTAAAGAGCTCCGGCCATGTAGAAAACTACCATTACCGGGACCAGCAGTCCGGTCACCTTACCAATCTTCTTAATACCGCCGAGAATAACAGCCGCAGTGCAGACCATAAGCACAATCCCAGTAACATAAGGGGAGATGTGATATGTGGAATTAACCGCATCGGCAACGGAGTTGGACTGAACCATATTTCCGATGCCAAAAGCTGCAAATGACGCACAGAAGGCAAAAACGGCACCAAGCCAAGGTTGTTTCAAACCTTTTGAGATGTAGTACATAGGACCACCGCTCATTTCTCCATTTTCATCGGTGACTCTGTATTTAACAGCGAGCACCGCTTCGGAGTACTTGGTTGCCATTCCGACGAGTCCGGTCACCCACATCCAGAAAAGCGCTCCAGGACCACCAACTGCAATGGCTGTGGCAACTCCGGCAATATTACCGGTTCCCACAGTAGCGGAAAGCGCGGTCATAAGGGCTTCAAAGTGTGTGATGTCACCAGGTTCGGCGTCATCTTCCTTACGTTTTATAAGAGCAAGGTAAAGAGCATGAAATAATTTCGAAAACTGTATTCCGCGAAGGGATAAAGTCAGCCAGATACCTGTTCCAACTAGCAGAATAAGCATAGGCGGTCCCCACGCAAAAGCGCCAACCTTTCCGACAAAAGCATCCAGCGCATTCATAAAATCCATAAGCTGTCTCCTTGAACTTTATCAAAGATAAAATTCATTTAGAGATTATCGGATGAGTTGAATGCCCTCGACTAACTACAACAAGTTGTCAACAGGAACGTATTCGAGATCGAATGCGTCTGCCACTCCTTTGAAAGTTACCTGACCGTTAACCATGTTAATACCGGTTTTAATGCCATTATTTTCCACAGCTGCCTTCTTCCATCCCTTGTTGGCAATCTCAACTGCGTAAGGAAGGGTCGCATTGGTGAGAGCCATTGTAGAAGTGAAAGGCACTGCACCAGGCATATTGGCAACGCAATAGTGAATTACACCGTCAACTTCAAATACTGGTTCCCCATGTGTAGTAGGTTTCGAGGTTTCAAAACATCCGCCCTGATCTATCGCAACGTCAACAATAACAGACCCTTTCTTCATGGTTTTCAACATGTCACGGGTCAACAGTTTTGGTGTTTTTGCTCCGGCTACAAGAACTGCACCGACAACAACGTCAGCATCTTTGACAAGCTCACGAATAAGTCCGGGGCTACTCATCATAGGACAGCAGTTTTTAGGCATAATTTCTGTAAGATGCCTTAATCTGTCCAGATTCATATCAAGCAGCGTAACTTTAGCGCCAAGTCCGCAAGCCATTAAAGCTGCATTTGTTCCGACAACACCGCCACCTATCACAACAACATTTGCTGGTGCAACACCTGTTACACCACCAAGAAGTATGCCTCTACCACCGTAAAATCTTTCAAGATACTTTGCTCCTTCCTGTACTGCCATACGTCCTGCGACCTCACTCATAGGAGTAAGCAGTGGGAGATCGTGATGATGACCTTCTACGGTTTCGTAAGCTATTGCAACTGATTTATTCTTTATAAATGCACGAGTTAGGGGCTCATCAGGGGCAAAATGGAAATATGTGAAAACAATCTGACCTTCGCGTACCATGTCATACTCAGAAGCCTGAGGCTCTTTAACATGCATGACCATTTCGCAGTCTTTATAAATATCAGCAGGAGAATCAATGATGGTTGCGCCTGCTTTTACATACTCATCATCTTTAAAATTACTTCCTTCACCGGCTCCCTTTTCAACCAGAATTTCATGACCATTGGCCTTCATAACTTCAACTCCGGCAGGAGTCATTGCTACTCTGTGTTCAGCCGACTTGATTTCTTTTAAAACTCCAACTTTCATTTCCGTTTCTCCTGAATATTTTAGTTGTTTCCCATTTTTTTTGGGTATTTCATTAATTGTGCGCACAACTGACGTTCAGTGTTACTCTTTTGAGCAATACATGTGCCAGATAGGCCAGAATTATTAAAATAAATAACACCAGTTGGAGGCTCTATTGTTTTATGCAATTATTACAGAGCTATATATGTAAAAAACCAAAAAGCCCGGTGCAAGACCGAGCTTAAGGATTCCTAACTATGAAATAATGTTATGTTTTAAGAATGGTACCTAATGATACCGATTGAACGATCGATACCCTTTCAGCTTAGCAATAGCTAAAACTAATCGGTTGGAACTAAAATATTCCAATGGCAACTATTGTTACCGTTAGTTATTTGATATTTTGAAATTTTTTTCAGGAGAGCGGTGTGGGAAAGTCCAAGTTTGAAAGCTGCTTTTCTGATGCTGGCAGTAGAATTGAGGGCTTCAAGCAAAATGTTCACTTCATAATCTGACATAATCTGCTTTAAGCTTTTACCTGATGGAAAAGAATTCTCTATACTTCTATCTTTACTATCAAAAACTCCATTTGAGCTCAGTCTTACGGCTTCTGATCTAATTTCTATGCCATCACTTAGTATGGCGGCTCGCTCGATGACATTCTGTAATTCACGAACATTTCCAGGCCAATCATATTGGCGGAGCTTCTCAAGTGCTTCAGAAGTTATAATCTGATCTTCTTTTCCAAGTTTCCGATTAAACCTTTGTAAAAAAGAATTAACCAGCAGCGGCAAATCGCAGAGCCGTTCTTTAAGTGGTGGAATCTGAATAGTCAACACATTTATTCTATAAAATAAATCTTCCCGAAATTCCCCTTTTTCAACCATCTCTTTTAGATTTTTATTTGTTGCTGTAACAACTCTCGCATCGACTGGGATCTCTTCAAAACCACCAATTCTACGCACACATCCGTCCTGAAGAACCCTCAAAATTTTAGCCTGCAACCCGGCTGGCATATCACCAATTTCATCCAGAAAAATAGTTCCTTTGCCGGCAGATTCAAAAAGTCCCTGCTTACCTTTCTTCTGAGCCCCGGTAAAAGCTCCATCAACATAACCGAATAGCTCACTTTCAATAAGCTGCTCTGGAAGTGCTGCACAATTGACAGGAACAAAAGGACCGGTACGCCCGCTCTCGAAGTGGATTGCCCTGGCAAATAACTCTTTTCCTGTTCCGCTCTCTCCATTTATAGATAAAATTGTCCCCATGGTTGAAACTTTCCGGGCAAAGTTCTTCAGGCTGACCATCTCAGAACTTTCTCCAATTATATCATCGAAACAGATCTCAAGTGGTCCGGAAACAGCATCAACCATCTCTTTCACCTCTTTAAGATTCTTCATTAATAAGACAGCCCCGACCAGCCTCCCCTCAGAATCACAGATCGGCTCTGCAGAACCATAGAAATATATTCTGCCGGTACCTGTTAAAACAGATTTTCTCCTACGCAGAGGAATTCTTTTCTCAATGCACTCCTGTAGAATACATTCTTTAAAACTTATCTCAGCAACATGTCTGCCAACTATAGTATGATAAGACATTCCTAATATCCGGCAGGCAACTTTATTCACCGTATTGACTATCCCATCAGCATTTACGGAGATGACTCCTTCGCTCATAGCGTCAAAAACAGTACGGAACCAACGTTCCCGCTTTTCATGCGGTAAACTGCGAACAACATTCTGACTATCTATTTTAGGGAGTAATGAAAATAAATTCAGGAGCTTATCATTAGATAATTTCTGGCCATCACTTTCGATTTCAATGGAAATTTTAGCAAATCCATTAACTTGTTCAACTTCCATCGCCTTAATGTTCAGACGATGTTTCATCATTAATGTTGCTATATCATGGACTATTCCGAGCCTATCCTTAAATACAAGCTTAAACTTATAACTTTCTGACATACCAGCCCACCTCATTATGTCAGTGTTTGATCACAATCGTAGTTATATTCACAACTTATAATGAACAAGCCCCTTCAGTTTTATTACTTGGGGGATAAACATCGATAAGGTTAAAATAGTATTGATTGCGAATTTAAAAATCAGAGCATTCCCAAAGTTCAACCCGGTCGTGTTGATAACTTATTAAGTTTTCAAAGACCAGTTTGAATCAAAATTAAATTAAATTTGCGTTTAAAAAAAAAGATGATAATCTTATCAGCAGTTCCTGGTCAGAGTTGGAACTGATTTTAAATGAGGATATTATTATGACACAAATAAATAATTACTTAATAGTAAAAATTACTTGTATCAAAAAGAGGTCTGCGCTAGAGTTCTGGAAATGAGAATTTTACCGCTAAAAGACAAACATATTATCGAAGGAGATTTAAAATGATAGAGAGAGAAGGAATTATTACATTTGCAGGAAATCCATTGACACTGATCGGTGATGAAATCAAAGCTGGAAGCAAAGCTCCTGACTTTTCAGCTGTAGACAATGAACTCGCACCAAAGACTCTTGCAGATTATGCTGGAAAAGTTCTGATTCTATCAGCAGTACCTTCACTGGATACCCCTGTATGCGATATGGAAACACGCCGCTTCAATACTGAAGCTTCCAAATTGAGTGACGACATCAAAATCCTTACTCTGAGCATGGATCTCCCCTTTGCTCAGGCCAGATGGTGCGGAGCTGCCGGAGTTGAAGCAGTGACAACCCTTTCTGATCATAAGGATGCTGCCTTCGGTGAAGCATACGGAGTACTCATCAAAGAACTTCGTCTTCTTAGCAGAGCTGTTTTCGTGGTTGATAAATCTGGAACCGTTCAATATGCGGAATACCTTAAAGAAATTACTGAAGAACCTGATTATGATGCAGCCCTTGAAGCAGCAAAAAAACTTGTTTAGTTTTAAACAAAACTGAAATTATAAAGTCCCATCCGAATTATCGGGTGGGACTTTTTTATTGGCTGGAAAAAGCAAGCTGAATACATCAACTTATAAGCTGCCCTTAAATACCTCAGGCCACACAAAAATCACAAGCCTATGATTAAGAAATCTATACACATAACAATACATGAGGTATAGTAAATCATGAATAAGACCTTACAAAATGAATAATTGATATAAATTATAATGATAAGGGGGAGTTATGAATAATAATCTACTAACAAAATCTGAAACTGAAAATTTGATTAATTCAGACAGAATCCTGCTGCTTTCCGGTGATGAAGACAACCTGAAATCACTGCCAAAAGGCAATTGGATTGGTGGAACTACTCCATATTTTGTTTCAAAAGAAAGTGGCGGTCTTATTTCAAAAGACAAAATTTTTGTTTCAGATATTACCTCGGTAGCAAAGTCTATTATGGTCAAAAACTATGACGAATATAAGCTTCGCAAACTATATGGAAACTCTTACCCGAATGGCTTCAATTTTATAATAATACCTTCATCAAGCCCTGCTCACAGCTCTTTTGCCCTGAACGCTCCCAGTTATAAAAAATTTGGAAAGTATCCATTACTTGGGTGGATTAGCGGTGTGCATATTAACGATCTTGGTAAGATAAAACCTAAAATTTTTAATGGGATTACCGGAGAATCCTTTGAAGACGAAGCAATTGTTATGCACGTTGAAGTTGATGAAAATAAAACAATTGAAATAGGTACTGTTAATAATTTTGAACAGGGTGACGGCGATATTCTTACTTTTATGGATGATGGCTTTTCATGCAAAGAAGTAATGGTTAACGGCCTGAGAGAAAGCTTTGGTGACTATATAATAAGAAACGGTCTCGATACAAAACTTCCTCTGGTGGCGAACTATTTCGGAAAACTTGTTAATATCAGTTTTCAAAGTTTCGAAGCCGGTGGAACCGTAAGATTCTACGCTCCAGTGTTTACAGGCGTACGCTACAAGCACGCCAAACCAGTTGGTGATTATGCACAGGAGTTCAACAGGCAGATGCAAAATGTTGATCTAAACAATAAAAAAATTTTATTCTCATGCAATTGTGTTTTAAATTACATGCATCTAAATCTTGAAGGTAAAAAAACAGAACCATTTACCGGGCCATTCACTTTTGGAGAAATTGCATATCAACTGCTTAACCAGACATTGGTTTATCTCAGCATAACCGAATCATAGATTTCTATTGTTAGATAGTAAGATTAGTATTTGGATTAATTCATATAGGATATAAAATTCCCGCCGAATTTTACTGACAATCCGACGGGAATAAAAAGATAATTATTATCTGGCAGCCAATTCAATTATCGCCCGACAAAATGCCGGAAGGTCATCCGGCTTTCTTGAAGAAACCTGATTCCTGTCAACAACAACTTCTTTATCTACCCACGTAGCTCCGGCATTAATCAAATCATCTTTGATTCCAGGAGTAGAAGTACAGGTAAATCCTTTCATGATACCGGCAGAAATGGGTATCCATCCACCATGACAAATATGCGCAACAACTTTACCTGCATCATGGATATCCCGGGTCAGCTCCAAAACTTTAGGGTCTCTGCGCAACTTATCAGGAGCAAAACCTCCTGCTACAACTAAGAAATCAAAATCAGATGCTTTTTGTGCGGCAATTGCAGCATTCGAACGAAAAGGATAGCCATTTTTACCTATGTAAACAGTATCTTCTTCAGGACCTGCGACAACAACCTCAGCACCTTCTTCTAGCAATCTATAATATGGATATAAAAGCTCCATATCTTCAAAAATATTATCAATAAACATCAAAACACGTTGCCCTTTCAACTTCATAAAAAGCTCCCATATTTTAAGTTTACACTAGATGATCCAACAACCAGAGTCACAAAACTATACCAATGAAGTTTATAATTCATAGCATAAAATTTCATAATACGTCAGTATCCCTAAAGTACATATCTGCTATAGTTAGAACTGATATATATAGCTAAGAATTCTAACAGGTTATTTTAATGATATTTAATAGCATATAATTTCAAACCTTTCCAAAAGTTATCCAACAAAAAAGGGCTTACGATTAAATCGTAAGCCCTGAAATATCTCTGGCGGAGAGGAGAGGATTTGAACCTCCGTTAGCGTTAACTAAACACGCTTTCCAGGCGTGCTCCTTAAGCCAGACTCGGACACCTCTCCGCGTTGGGAAAAAAGGGTTTAGCTAAATCATTATATGATTGCAAGCTATTTTTTTATTTTATTTCTCAAAAATTAAATAAGCAGCAATCTTAAATGGTAAAACTGCACCAATTTTAAAAGAACTTAATTAAATATCGTCATCGGTCAGATTTTCGTCCGAACTTGAATTTGCCTGTCCAGACTCCGCCACATAAAGTTCAACTTCCTTAATTTTCATAATATCGCAAAATGAAGATGATGGCTTTTTATCTGTAAAAATTGCATCAATTTCTGATATATCTGCAATTCTTACCATAGCATTTCTATTAAATTTAGTATGATCGGTAACTAAAAAAACATTTCTGGAATTTCTGATGATTTCACGAGCGATTCGAACTTCATGGTAATCATAATCTAAAAGAGTTCCATCCTCATCTATTCCCGAAACCCCGATTATTCCATAATCAACCTTAAATTGCTTAATAAACTCAACAGTAGCTTCACCGGTTATCCCGTTATCACGCTGGCGAACCATACCACCGGCAACCATAATTTCACTGTCGCTATTACTACTACTTAATATCATTGCCACATTTAAATTATTAGTAATAACCTTCAGTCCCTTATGTCCGGTAAGAACTTTTGCGACTTCCTCTGTGGTAGTTCCTAGATTTATAAAAAGTGAGGCTCTATCCGGAATCCTTTGAGCTGCCATTTTGGCAATACTTTTCTTTTCCTGATATAAAATATTTCTGCGGTTATTATAATCAAGATTTTCAACACTAGAAGAACGCCCCGCTCCACCGTGAAAACGCTGTAATAATTGATATTCACAGAGTTTATTTATATCTCTGCGTATGGTCTGAGGAGTAACTTCAAATTGCTGAGCAAGGGATTCTATAGGTGAAAATCCATTTTCGTTTACAATTTCCAGAATTTCACGCTGCCGCTTTGGCAATGAATTTATATTTAATTTCAATCTTTTACGCTTTATAGCTTTAGATGAGTCAGGCAAATCAACTCTCCTTATCAGTAAATAACTCTTGATATAAAAATAGCTAATTATCTAAAAAAAATAATTATTTAAATAGAAAATTATTAATTTTATTTATTTTAAGACTATTAAAATTCAATATACGCATAAAGCGAACATTACTACTTTTTTGTTTCAATTAAAATCATACACACGTTGTCCAGCACAATTTTTTATGCAATAATATTGGCAATTGTATTTATAACGGAAGGTTAGCAAAAACGATTATTTTTATAACCTTTCGTTATATATGCTTTTTAAAAAATTTTTTTGCTCGATGACAACATTTGCTTGTGTATTTTTGTTCATTATGTCACATTTTGTTCAGAAACGAAAATAAATTCATTATAACCTGCTTACCTTAACCAGAAATATGCCGGAGAAGTCTTAAGTTAAGGATAAAGCTTCAAGCTTTAATTATAAGCAGGCTTAACCGATACCCGGAATACATCCGGAAAAAAATGGTGGCGTATGAAACGTTCTAATTTTGTCCAGCAGATGGAAGACAGCTCCAAGGAATGGGATTTCATTATTATTGGAGGTGGCGCAACCGGATTAGGATCAGGTCTCGACGCAGCGGCCAGAGGATATTCGGTTCTGCTCCTCGAACAAGGAGACTTTGCAGAAGCAACATCCAGCCGCAGTACTAAAATGGTACATGGCGGTGTACGCTATCTTGCTCAGGGTAATATCTCTCTGGTTATGGAGGCTCTTTACGAGCGCGGGGTGCTTCGCCAGAACGCTCCACACATGTGCTACAACCAAAAATTCATTGTTCCTGATTATAAATGGTGGGGCCTGCCCTATTACGGTATAGGCCTTAAAATGTATGACATGCTTTCCAGAAAATATACTTTTGGAAAATCCCAGATATTTACAGCCTCAAAAGTTTCAAAAGAAGTGCCTAAAGTACTGCGTTGCGGGCTCAAAGGCGGCGTAACCTATCACGATGGACAGTTTGATGACGCCAGACTGGCAGTTACTCTTGCCCAGACCATGTCAGATCTTGGCGGATGCCCGGTCAACTATACTAAAGTAACCGGACTTATTAAAAATTCTTCTGGTTATGTCTGCGGAGTTAATGCAGAAGATAAAATAAGCGGAAAAACATACGAGCTGAAAGCAAAAGCTGTAATCAACGCAACAGGCATTTTTACTGACGACATAATGAACATGGATAACCTTGAGCATAAAAAGCTTATAGCTCCAAGCCAGGGAATCCATATTGTTATTGACCGTGAATTTCTTGGTGGAAATACAGGAATCATGGTTCCTAAAACTGATGACGGCCGTGTTATCTTCTTTGTCCCCTGGCATGGAAAAGTTGTTGTAGGAACAACAGATACCCCGCTTTCAAAAGTTAGTATGCATCCTAAACCACTTGATGAAGAAATAGACTTCCTCATTGAACATTCAGCAAGATATCTGGCTACTCCACCGACCAAAGCTGACATCAGGAGTGTTTTTGTAGGAATCCGGCCTCTTGTTGCTGCCGGAGAGGCTGAAAAGACTTCAAAGCTTTCACGTGACCATTTTCTTACAGTTTCACCCAATAAGCTTTTGACTATTGCCGGTGGTAAATGGACAACATACAGACACATGGCTGAAGATTGCATTGACCATGCTATTGAGATGGGAGGATTAACTTTCCGCCCGACTCCTACCAAGAATCTGAAGTTGCATGGTTATACAGAAACTTATGACCACAACGACCACATGCATGTCTATGGAAGCGAAGCTGCAGAAATCAAAGCCCTTGCAACTGAGCTACCGGAACTGGACACTCAGATGCATGAAGACCTTCCATACTCGTGGCTTGAAGTTGTCTGGGCCTGCAGAAATGAAAGTGTCCAGACCGTTGCTGATGCCCTTGCACGAAGAACAAGAGCATTAATTCTGGATGCTAGAGCAACAGCGGAAGTTGCTCCAAAAGCAGCAGAAATCATAGCTCGCGAACTCGGTAAAGATAAAAACTGGATAGAAAGCCAGATAGAAGATTTTACTAAACTTGCTGAAAATTATATTGTAAATTAATTGATTATATTATGACCATAAGCTAATATTTTCCAACCATGAGAAAATATACTTATTGTCATATAACTCTAAGTTTAGATGAAGGTTTACCTTTTTGGCAGGACACCTTCAATATTATTACCTAGAGAAGCGCCACTGATCTGAATCTGATCGGTGGCGCTTTTTATTTTTTGCCAAAAATAAATTAGTTGAAATTTATCTATTTAAATTGATATCAGTTTAATTGTTTCACTAAAAAAACTTTATTTTTACTAAACCGAAAACATTTTTTTTCATTTTTCTTTCATACTTGAAAATTTTATTGTTGATTTTTTTCTTTTCTCAAAATAATAAAATGTTAGGAAATGGATGATTTTTAATAGGAGATAAAGTCAGTTAAAGGTGCACGCCTCCAGCGGAGGCCCTTTGTTATAAACCGTCTTAAGGAATGTGGGAGAGGTTTTATGGAGTTCTTTATCAGTGAATTAGTCGGAACTTTGATTTTGACACTTTTCGGTTGCGGCGTTTGCGCAAACGTTCTTCTGGAAAAATCAAAAGGACAAAACAGTGGATGGATAGTAATTACCTTCGGATGGGGTTTCGCCGTTGCTTTTGCTGTCTATGTTACAGGTAAATTTTCAGGTGCACACATAAACCCGGCTGTAACAATCGGTCTGGCCTCTGTCGGTGCTTTTCCATGGGAAAAAGTGCCTGAATACATTGCAGGACAGATGGTTGGTGGTTGTCTTGGTGCCATGATATGTTACTTTACATACCTCAACCACTGGAAAGAGACTAAAGATGCTGGACTCAAACTGGCAATTTTCTCAACCGGACCGGCTATTCCTAATGTCTTTGCTAACTTTCTCTGCGAATTTATAGGCACAGCCGCTCTGCTCTTCGGTCTTATGGGAATTGGTGCCAACGAATTTTCCAAAGGCCTGAACCCTCTTATTGTAGGTTTTTACATTGTAGCTATCGGTCTTTCACTCGGTGGTCCTACAGGATACGCTATCAACCCGGCTCGTGACCTCGGACCTAGAATAGCTCACGCCATCCTGCCCATTCCCGGCAAAGGAAGCAACGATTGGGGATACGCATGGATTCCTGTTGTTGCACCTATCTGCGGCGGTGTTGTTGGTGCAATGCTCTACAAGGCTTGCTTCGGTTAAAATCTAATTATTAACCGTTATCCGTTAATCAGGTGATATATCATCATCAAATGAACCATAAGGAAAACCAATAATGACCAAAAAATATGTTCTTTCTATTGATCAGGGGACCACAAGCTCCAGAGCAATTATCTTTAATAAGCATGGAGAAATCGTCCATGTTACACAAAAAGAATTCACCCAGATTTTTCCTAAATCCGGATGGGTTGAACATGATGCTACTGAAATATGGTCTTCCGTTCAGTCTGTAGTTGCAGAAGCTCTTTCACACCCTGAAATTTCAAGCTCTGACATTGCAACTATAGGAATCACCAACCAGCGTGAAACAACTGTTGTCTGGGATAAAAATACCGGACAGCCTGTTTATAACGCTATTGTTTGGCAGTCACGCCAGACCATGGATATATGCAATGACCTTAAAGCAAAAGGTCTCGACAGCATGTTTCGCGAAAAAACAGGTCTTCTTATTGACGCTTATTTCTCAGGAACAAAAGTTAAATGGATTCTTGATAACGTTGAAGGCGCCCGTGAAAAGGCTGAAAAAGGTGATCTTCTTTTCGGAACTATTGATACGTGGCTGGTCTGGAAACTTACAGGCGGAAAGGTTCATGTAACCGACTACACCAATGCTTCCAGAACTCTCATGTATAATATTCATGAACTTAAATGGGATGAAGAACTTCTGAAACATCTTACCGTACCGGCCTGCATGCTTCCGGAAGTAAGACCTTCATCAGAGCTTTACGGAACAACCGATAAAGATCACTTCCAGGGTATCGAACTGCCCATCTCCGGTATGGCTGGCGACCAGCAGGCTGCACTTTTTGGTCAGGCATGCTTCAAAGAAGGCATGGCTAAAAATACATATGGTACCGGTTGCTTCATGCTCATGAATACCGGAGAAAAAGCTGTACCTTCCAAAAACGGTCTGCTTACCACAATTGCATGGGGTGTAGACGGAAAAGTTGAATATGCTCTTGAAGGCTCTATCTTTGTTGCCGGATCAGCTATTCAATGGCTTCGTGACGGACTTCGTATGTTCAGAGAAGCAAAAGACAGCGAACTCTACGCAACAAGAGTTCAAAGTTCAGATGGCGTATACCTCGTACCGGCATTTGTAGGTCTTGGTGCTCCATACTGGGATTCTGAAGTTAGAGGAGCTGTTTTCGGCCTGACCCGCGGAACCACAAAAGAACACTTTGTTCGCGCAACCCTTGAATCACTCTGCTACCAGACTAAAGACGTGCTATCAGCAATGGAAGCTGATTCAGGAATCAAGCTTGAAAAATTGCGTGTTGATGGCGGAGCTGTTGCAAACGACCTTCTGCTCCAGATTCAGGCAGATCAGCTGGGATGCCCCGTCGAAAGACCCATGTGCATCGAAACAACAGCTCTTGGCGCAGCATACCTTGCAGGTCTCGCTGTAGGCTTTTGGGCCGAAAAAGATGACATTGTCAAAAGTTTTGGTGTTGACCGTGAGTTTGCTCCTAAGATGGACCCTGAAGAAGCTAAAAAGCTTTACGCCGGATGGCAAAAAGCTGTTGAAGCTACAATGGCTTTTAAATAGTTTTAGTTAGTAAAAAATTAATACCCGGCTTTAATCCTAAAGCCGGGTATTTTTTTGCCAAATTTTTATTATCTAACTACGCTGTTATAAAATATTCCAAAACTCTTTCTGATATATCCTAGGAAACAGTCAAAGAAACAGAGATAGTAAACAGTACATAACTGTTTTATAATTTTGAACATATTCTTGACTATTTTTTTATATCAAATATAAAATATTATATATATTTTGAATGAGGTGGAAAATGAACAAATTTTTGATTGCATTTGCTTTATCTGTCATATTGCTATTACCTACAATTTCAGAAGCATCATCGGTTAACCTTATGGACGGAGCTTCAGTCTCCGTTATTGGTAACTATCATGGATCAACGTCATATATAACTGACGGACTGGCAAAAACAGGAACACAATGGTCTCACCAGTCAGTATGGTGGTCAGGCTCTGATCCCTATATTCTGATTAAACTCGATGGAACAAAACAGATAGGCTCAATTGGAGTACAGGCTGACAGCGATGACAGTTATCTTGTGGAATACTGGAATTCAGACAGCAAAAAATGGCAGACAGCATATACTGTTGGATCAACTAAAAGTAGCGAAAATAACTGGCTGATGGGACTTGATCTGAGAGAATCACCTGATTTGAATATTACAACTGATAAAATCCGAATTTCAGCAATCTCAGGCGATGAAAATCATTCAATCTCTGAAGTTCAACTTCATGCGCATACCCCAATTCCATTTACCTTCCTGCTCTTTGGAAGTGGTCTAGGATTATTAGCTTTTTTCAAGCGTAGATTCTGCTAAAAAATACATACAATAACTATTACAGTTATACGCTCAGGCTAATTTTTATATTATTTAGCCTGAGCTTTTTTATTTACAGTGGAATTCAATTTATTTGAGATAGTATCTTAAAATAAAATATTATGAGCTTAAAGCATTGCCTCAATTATTTACAACTCAAATTATAGCCGAGACAGGATATCTAAAGACCACTAACCAAATTTTAATTTTTTATTCACAAAATAACAAAAACAAATTACAAATTGCTTCACATTTTTTATGCATAATAAACTCGGATAACAACAAGAAATCAGGTGGGGTCATAGGAATGAAGATTAAACGTAATTCAAGGGTTAATTATTCATTGGCTTTTCTTAAATCAATAATAAACTTCAACAAACTTAGCTTATTATTGATTTTTATTTTTCTATTTAGCATTAGCTCAAACGCATACGCTTATAGCTATACTCCATCAAAATCTGCTATCAAAAGTAATTACTATAATCAGTTGCCGTCATGGGACCAAAGCTCCGAAAATCTGAAGCTTCTTATAAATTTCATTGAAGATGTAACAAATCCTCAAAGCAAAAATTTCGTACCGGAAAAAGATCGCATTGCAACTTTTGATATGGATGGAACAATACTATGCGAAAAGCCGATATCAATGGAAAGCGCACTGATTGTTAACCGTATAGAAACAACATTTGCCAAAAATAAATCCATGCAGAAACTGAAAGATGTTATGCTTGATTACTTAAAATCAACTGACCATCCTGATAACATATGGGACTTCGTAAATTATGTTCTTACAGAAACTTTGCAAGGATTAAGTCTCAATGAATATGAAAATTTAATTTATGAGTTCCAAAATAACTTACACTCAGATAGCGGTAAACTTTCCAAACCATGGAAAGAAATGTTTTATCAACCAATGTTGGAATTAATATCTGTTCTGCAAAACAATAAATTTAGTATCTACATAGTTTCTGGATCAGGAAGAGCTGTTGTTCGGACCTGTAGTGAAAAACTCAATATTCCTTTCAATAATTGTATTGGTGCAGATATGCAGATTTATCCTAGTGTGAGTGGTAAAAATTCAAAGATGTTATTGCCAGATGATAAACTTCTATGTGGAAATGCCAGAGCTGTAAATGATTTTGGATTTCTTAAAGTCTCTCATATCTATAGAGAAATAGGCAAAAGACCTATCATCGCTTTCGGAAACTCTGATGGCGACTTCAGTATGTTTAATTATGCTATTGGAAATAAAAAATATAAAAGTCTGGCTATGATGATCTACCATGATGACCAGAAACGTGAGTACAAATATAATGAAAATACCGACTGGCTCAAAATGGCCAAAAAATTTGGTTGGAATGTAATATCAATGAAAAATGAGTTTAAAAAAATTTTCGTAAAATAAAAAATCAATCAGCCTGCCTGAGCTGCTTTAGCCAATTCAGGCAGGCTGAGCACTATTTAATGTAATCCAGAAAGCGATAAATAATCCCGTATATAAAACCAATTCGGCTAAATAAGATAAGCTTCTAAATTTTCCCATCTTATATCACCATATCTACAATATATAGTTAGTATCCCCTTCCCTCACTTAAATCACCAAGACCTGCCCGAGACGTTCTAATTTTAACACTTATTATAGATAAATTTATAAATTAAGTTACATAATAACATCTTCCAGAAAATTATTGCTCTAAAATACAAAATTTTTAAATATTGCATTTTTATACATAACACTCTTATTTTATTAATTTTATTTTATTATTTATTTAATTATATCAATTGATTTTTTTAAAAGATTATATATAAGTAATTAATTTTTTTATTAATTAATAAATATATAATATTTATGCAGGGGGAATTATGAAAAAGGCAGTCAATCAATTATTAATGCTTATCATTCTCTCCACCCTTTGCCTGATCATGACTGGCTGTATAGCTGCGTCAAAACACAGGGCTCAGGTTGAGGAACCAAGTACGGACAAACTAACTGTCGGCAAGGTTCAAAGAGAGATCAAGGTTGGTATGAGCGGGGCTGAAGTGATGGAAGTTCTGGGATCACCCAATATTGTCAGCACTGACAGTCAGAGACGTGAAGTATGGGCTTACGATAAGATATCTACTGAAAAAGTCTATTCAACATCTCATGGATTTGGAACTCTGATCCTTATTGGTGGCAGTAAAGATACTGGTGCCGGAAGCACTACTCAAAAAACTCTTACCATCATAATTAAATTTGATAAAAAAGGCCTTGTGCGCGATTTCGCATATCGCCAGTCAACATTTTAGGAGCGTTCTTAATGCGTTATTTATTCAAGGTTGCTCCAATCTTATTAATTCTGGCTTTTTTTTCTGGCTGCACACCCAAAATACCTAAAGATGCACTGGCTCTTTCTCCACAAAGCATGAAGGACAGAGAACGGCAAACCCGTTACTTTGAAACCGGTGACGAACAAATCCTTATCACTGCCGGAGCTCAGGTATTACAGGATATGGGCTTCAACTTACAGGAATCAGAAATAAACCTTGGTGTTATTACAGCATCAAAGCATAGAGATGCTACAGACGGTGGGCAAATTGCCGGAGCTATCCTTATTGCTGCATTTACCGGTGTAGCTATGCCAGTAGATTCAGATCAATTGATTCGAGTATCCATAGTTACCAGACCAATAGATTTTAACAAGGAAGTTGCTGACAAAGTCACTGACAAACTCCGCCAAAAACTGACTAGAAAAATTCATGAAAAAACTGAACAGGTTCTTAACAGTGAACTATCTGGCGGCCTTGACGGAAAAATTCAGCAAAATCTCATTAAGACAGTTGTTACAAATTTATCTGATCATTTCGGTGACGAGGTTGATGCCAAGCTTAAGACTCTCCTTTCCTCTGGAAAAGTGGCTATGCGAGTAACATTCCAAAGAATTATTTATAATACTCAACGCTTAGCAACTCGAATGGAATCAATTACAGACGACAATATCTACCAAGAATTTTTTGACAAACTCAGCAAATCAGTATTCTTAGAGGCCCACAACTTATGATAAAATGCAACCATTTCAGAAATACTATTATATTCTTGTCCCTTATATTGATGTTCAGTGCTGCGGGCTGTGCAGGACGCAACAAAAAGATTTTAGACTCTGATGAATCGCAGCTAAAGCTACGCTCCATGCAAACCAGAGTTTTTGAAACATCAGACCGTGAAGGCACATTGCGAACAGTTATAGCTACCCTGCAAGACCTTGGCTTTATCATAGACAAAGCAGACAGCACACTGGGCTCAGTATCTGGAACAAAATTGAACAGGTATAATCTTAAAATGACTGTTACAATCAGACCCAAAAGTGAAAACGAACTAGCTGTGAGGGCAAACGCACAATACAATATCTATCCGGTAACCGATCCTAAGCCTTATCAGCAATTCTTCGATGCCCTTTCAAAATCTTTATTTTTAAAAGCAAACTTGGAAGAGGAATAAAACTGAAATCCCGCCCGATTAATCGGACGGGATTTTAAAATTAAAATATCAAATCGCTTAGGAGACAATTAACAAGAAACAATAATTAATAATTTTAAATCGTTCCCTAAGTATTATTGGCTATCTGCCGCAGCTCATATCCTTAAAAAATCATCTTTGTTTGAGAAATATTACATTAATTTAGATAACTAATTACTGTTTCCACTGTAACTTTGATTTGATTCAATAAGTTAGTAATAATTCCATTTTTATGCTAACTTAATAGAAATTTTATCCAACTATGTTTTAATACAACAAATTCCGATAATTACAGTAAAGAGCTGTTTTTGAAAACGCTGAACATAGCCCCCAAAAATCAACATTCAAAATAGTAGATTATATATCCTGTCAGTAGTATAAGTTCTTCCTTAACTATTTAACATTTTACTTAAAAGCGTAGTCGTACAGTTTAGATCAGCTAAGACAACACACCAAGCAAACTCCAGCCACTTATTAGCGCATGAATAAAATAGAACCGATCAATCAAAACTGGCTTGAATCCATGGCTTCCACTAAGAAAGATTTCACCAAACGCCTTTTTGAAGTCTTTATTAGGGATGAACCTGCGCGAGTTATAAAAATAAAAGAAGCTTTTAAAAGCAATAATTTCAAAGAACTTAAATATCTGGCCCATTCTCTCAAAGGCGCCTCAGCTACAATGGGAGCAGACCGGGTAAGAGAATCATGCTTGAAACTTGAAAAAAGTGCTTTGAAAAATGACGCAGTTGTAATTGAAGCAAATCTGAAAGAACTTGAAGAGGAAATGGAGCATCTCTACCAATTTATGAAAAAATTTCTGGAAGAATAAAATTATATTTCTTCCAACTTACTCATTAAATATAAAAACCGGACATTAGCTAATGTCCGGTTTTTATATTTTAATTCAAATTATTAAAACATATCACTCATTGAATATATTTTTCCGGGTTTGCAAGCTGAAAGCCATCCTGCAGCTCTTAGAGCTCCCTGCGCAAATGTTTCTCTGGTATGCGCTCTATGGGTAACTTCAATGCGCTCACCGGGTCCGAGAAAATATACGGTATGATCACCTACAACATCTCCACCACGAACAGCCATCACACCTATTTCATCCTTAGTGCGGGCACCAACAATTCCGTCACGGCCATGCTTCTTGACTTCGTCATAGACCAGACCTCTGGCCTGAGCCAAACATTCAGCCAGTTTCAAAGCCGTTCCACTGGGAGCATCAACCTTTTTATTATGATGAATTTCCGTCATTTCCAGATCATAAGCAGGACCAAGCATTTGGACTAATTGCGGAAGCATTTTAAGTAACACATTGATACCAACACTCATGTTGGGAGCCATGAAAACAGGTATCTTACAGGCATACTCTTTAATTTTCTCGATTTGTTCAGGAGTAAACCCGGTTGTACCAATAACTACAGGATTTCCTGTAATAGCTGCGGTATCCAATAAATTTAAAGTTGCCTGCGGTGATGTAAAGTCCACAATGACCGCTCCCGGAACCCTTGTCAGAACTTCTTTCGCATCTGTACCGCACACACATCCTAAAGAATCAAGACCATCCTCACATCCGGATCTCTCCATCACTGCTGCAAGATTCAATTCCTCACTTTCCTGTGTCAAACGGACAAGAGTTGCTCCCATCCGGCCTTTAGCACCTATAATAACTACATCAGTCATAAGTTTCTCCTGCTTTTAACTGTAAGCTTTCTCAGACTGCCTGATCATCCGTGAAGACAGCCGATAATACAAATTCATTATTTCAGAAGGTCTAAGTATTCCTTCTCACTCATAATATGAATGCCTTTAGATTTTGCGGAATCAATTTTTTTCTGTCCAACTTTTAACCCACAGACAAGCATATCTGTTTTTCCAGTTACCGAAGTTTGAACATTTGCCCCGAGTGATCTGGCCATGGACTGCATTTCTTCCCTATTTCCATGTTCCATCTTACCCGTGAAAACGATTCCCTTACCTTTAACAGGACTATCCAATTGCTCTCTTTCGCTTATAAGAGGAGTCCTTCTAAGGTTAAAACCCAAATCAAGCATATGTTGAATTGTGAGGGCTATCTGCTCGATTCCAGCGACGACTGACTGGCTGGTAATTTCACCAAATCCGTGGATAGCAGCCAAATCATCGCTTGAAATTTTAATTACATCTTCAATAGGAAAATATGAAAGAAGCTTGCGGCTATCTGCCTTGCCAAGATCGGGTATACCAAGAGCTGCAAGGAATCTCCAATCATCAGTCTCTTTGGTTCTACTTATATAAATAGCTTCTGCCAGATTTGAAGATTGAACCGGACCAAACCCTAAAGACCGAAAGTCATCTTCTCCCATTTCATAAATAGATTCTAAACTTTTATATCCACTGCCAACCAGTTTCTCGATAGTTTTTTTACCAAACCAGTCAGCATTACCAAGAGTTTTAAACCAATACTCTATTCTCTGTTCAATTCTTGCAGGGCACTCATAATCAGGACATTTAAGGAAATCATTCTGCCAGAAAAGAATAGCTCCACACGAAGGACAGGTTGAAGGTAATTCAACTTTATCCGCAGGAACTACCACTTCTTCGAGCTTAGGAATAACTTCGCCAGAACGGATAATCCTTACTTCAGCGCCTCTGCCGATGGATTGGTTACGGAGCATGCCTGCATTGTGAGCGGTGACGTTACTTATAGTCGCACCGGAAACAGTGACCGGTTTAACCTCCATAACGGGAGTAACTGTACCAAGTCTGCCAACCTGCCAGCGAATATCCTCAACTACAGTTATTGCTGACTCACCTTTACGTTTAATAGCTATCTGCCAACGATAATGATGAGCTGTGGCCCCCATGATCTGGCGAAGCTCTTCATTCAGGACCTCGGCAACCATACCATCAAGGGGATAATCTGTTAGTGATTCAAGTTCATCTGTAATTGACCACATTTCAGAAACAAGTGTTTTTCCATCGACAACTTTTTCAGGGAGTTGAGAATATGGGACAAAAACAACAGCTTCATCCTGCAAAGCCTGTCTTGCAAGCACATTTACATTGTCAGAAGTAACAATGCCGACAACCATATTTCTAGGATGCTCAAAGTTGCCTGAAAGATGCTCTTCAAAATAACTTTTTTTACAGACTATTTCTCCAAGGCCCTGCCCTCTGCCACCTATTGGAATTAAACCCTTACCAAAGGCGCTTGAAATTTCATAACCAACTTCCCCATTACCTCTGGTAGCAAAGATATTTCCATCATCCCTTGCAGCAAGTCCATCGAGTTTAGGAGTAACTCTAAACATTATATTTCTTATTTTATTACTGCTGGCTTCTTTTTCAACCCGTTCAACAAATCTTTTAAGATCACTTTCTTTATAAGCTTTTTCTGTTGAGAGCATCGGAACAGGGTGCCGAACTTCTCTTTTAGTCCCGAATGATTCCGGCTCGACCTTGGTTAAAAAAACATTTTCCGGATCTAATGACCGTAATTCCTCTGTAAGCTCATCGTATCTAGCATCACTGATTGTCGGCATACCCCGGCGATAGTCTTCATTGTGCCGGGTAAGTTTCGCAACCAAATCTTGTATTCTACTGGTGTTATCTGTCACTATTCTAAATTGTATTGGGGTTAAAGACTCTCTTTAATGTTGGAAAGATCACTTGTTTTTCCAACCGTAAGCAAGGTATCACCGGATTCGATTATTTCATTTGGGCCGGGATTGAAAACCATTTCTCCATTATTTTTCTTAATAGCGATAATAATTAGATTAAATCTAGGTCTTATCTGCGATTCAGCAAGGTCAAGCCCAATAAATTCCGATGAAGGTGTGACAAATAATTCTTCCAGCTGAAGATCAATCTTTCCCTGCATTGCAATTTCCAAAAAGTTCGTTACCGCCGGGCGTAATACTGACTGCGCCATACGAACTCCACCAATTGTGTGCGGAAGAACGACTCGATCCGCCCCGGCAAATTCCAATCTTGAAATGTGCGATGAATCATTTGCTCTGGCAACAATTGTAAGATCCGCGTTAAGCTGCCGAGCTGTCAGTGTAACGTAAACATTAGCAGCTTCCTCTGACAAGGCAGCAATTAGTGATCTTGCATAATCAAGGCCGGCACTTTTAAGAACACTGTCCTTTGTTGCATCACCTTCAACGCAAAAAATACCTTTGGCTTCAAGCTGTGAAATAATTTCAGGATTACTTTCTATTACAACAACGTCATTATCACTTTCAGATATTTCCTTAGCAACAATAGCACCGATTCTTCCATACCCGCAGACAATAAAATGATCTCTCAATTTTCCAATTGTTTTCTGCATTCTGCGTCTCCCTAAAAACTCCTGCAACCTTCCTTCAACCACAAGCTGCGAAAAAGCCCCGATAAGATATGCAAATCCGCCTACTCCGCCAAGAATAAGTAAAGAGGTTAAAAGCCTGCCGTTATCTGACAGGGGGAGAACCTCCATAAAGCCTACAGTCGAAAGAGTAATAACGACCATATAGAAGCTGTTCAGCAGGTTCCAGCCTTCAACCCACATATACCCCGCTATTCCACTTATAAAGACAAGACAAATGAAAACAAAACCGGCCAGAACACTCCAGAATGCTCCAAAACGGCGTCTTAAACGTATATAACGTGAAAACAGGGAGTTTTTGCTCATAGGCTATCCCAGACTTAACAGTTTTTCTCTCAATCTGACGATGTTGTCTCTGATTCCGGCAGCTTTTTCGAACTCCAGTTCTTTAGCTGCTTCCCTCATGTCTCTCTCAAGCTGTCTTATATGTTTTTCCAGCTTTTTAGGATCATTTCCGTATGCAGAAACTTCATCCGCAGCAATGCTTATCTCCTCATTATTCCATTCATCTGAATACAATGTTCCTAACACATTATCCAGAGATTTTGTAATGGTTTTCGGGATGATGCCGTGCTCTTTATTAAATTCGATCTGCTTTTCGCGCCTTCGAGCTGTTTCATCCATTGCACGTCTCATGGAATCGGTTACTTTATCACCGTACAAGATAACCCGTCCTTCAGAGTTTCTAGCTGCACGCCCGAAAGTCTGTATTAATGAACGAGTTGACCGCAAAAATCCTTCTTTATCGGCATCAAGGATAGCCACAAGGGAAACTTCCGGAATATCGAGTCCTTCACGCAAGAGGTTAATCCCTATTAAGACAGAAAAATCACCTTTTCTAAGCTCCTGAATTATTGACATGCGCTCCATGGTATCAATATCAGAATGCAGATATTTAGATTTCACTCCCATTTCATTAAAATAGTCAGTCAAATCTTCAGCCATTCGCTTCGTCAGGGTTGTGACCAACACCCTTTCTTTTTTCTTTTCGCGCAATTTGCATTCTGCAAGAAGATTATCCATCTGCCCTTTTACTTCCCTGACTTCTACTTCAGGATCAAGCAGGCCTGTAGGACGAATAATCTGCTCCGCTATGATACCCTGAGACTGCTCCATTTCCCATGGTCCGGGAGTAGCAGATACATAGACAGCCTGATCAATACACTCCTGAAACTCTTCAAAATTAAGCGGACGGTTATCAAGAGCCGACGGCAGTCGAAACCCAAAATTAACAAGTGTAGTCTTTCTTGAACGGTCACCGTTAAACATACCGCCAACCTGTGGGACCGCAATATGCGATTCATCCATAAAAAGCAGAAAATCTTCCGGGAAATAATGCAGTAAAGTTCCCGGAGGTTCACCTTCTTTTCTACCGTCAAGGTGACGTGAATAATTCTCTATCCCATTACAATATCCAATTTCTTCTATCATCTCCAAATCATGCATTGTGCGCTGCTCAATGCGCTGGGCCTCGACCAGTTTATTTTCTGCTTTGAATTCGCGAAGCCTTTCACCAAGCTCTATTCTTATATCCTCCATAGCCCTCTTCAGGTTATCTCTGTCAGAAACAAAGTGACTTCCGGGGTATATTACAGTTTTTTTAGTTCTCCCTACAACTTCACCTGTTAATGGATCTGTTTCCAGAATAGAATCAACCTCATCTCCAAAAAACTCTATCCTTAAGGCTTTTTCCCGGTGATAGGCTGGAATCAATTCCAGAACATCTCCGCGGACTCTGAACGTTCCACGATGAAAATCATAGTCATTGCGCTCATATTGAATCTCTACAAGCCTGTCCATGAGATGTTCCATTGAGATTTCCTGCCCCTCTTCGATAGGTATAATCATCTTGGCATAAAAATCAGGAGATCCAAGTCCGTAAATACATGAAACAGATGCGACAATTATAACATCTCTGCGAGTCAAAAGTGCATGAGTCGCAGAGTGACGTAATTTATCAATATTATCATTAATAGAAGAATCTTTCTCAATATATGTGTCAGAATGAGGCAGATACGCTTCCGGCTGGTAGTAATCATAATAACTTACAAAATACTCAACAGCATTATGCGGAAACAGAGTTTTAAACTCGTTAAAAAGTTGAGCTGCAAGTGTTTTATTAGGAGCCATTATAAGGGCAGGACGATTAAGTCTGCTTATAACATTGGCAATGGTAAACGTTTTTCCTGTTCCAGTAGCCCCAAGGAGGACCTGATCTTTTACACCCTGACTTATATTGGCCACAAGCTGACTCACTGCCTCTGGCTGGTCTCCCTTTAACTCGTAGTCACTGACAAGTTCAAATTTTTCTGCCATTTGATTTACCGTAATTTGTGTTCAATCCTTGATAGATATTTAAAAAAAAGTTACCTATGATAATAATTTCACATATATATTCTACTAACTGGTTCATTCTTTATAAAGAGGTTACTGATGAAGCCTATACTAGATATAATTGATGGCGATACTCCTATTAACAGAGGATACGCCGTATCTATGACCGTTAAAAGTTTTAAAGGAAGAAGAGATGTTGAAGTTCATCTTTTCCGGCCTGAATGGTCTGACTCCGAGTCTGAAACAATTGATACAAAACAATTGTTTGGTCCTCCAATAATGGAAGACGTTAAAATAAATCCAGATAAAGATAAGCAGATTATACTGGAATCATTTACAAAGGAAGAACGTGATACTGTAATAAAATACCTGATGGAGCATTATTCATCAAGATTATCCAGAATCACATCAACACCAATGGAATTTCCTATTCCATCAGGTCTTCCTCCATTGTCCGGAATAACCGAAGGAAAAGATATAGGTCTCATAAAATTTGAAAAAGTCCCCCACTTCGATCTTCCTTTCGCTTTGAGGGGCATGTATAATCTAGGTGTTCACAAACCGCTTGTAGAAACGTCAGACAAATAAACATAAATGAAGGTCCCGGAGAACATCCGGGACCATTTTTTATTTAGATAATTCCTGCGTGATAAGCTCATATTCTCCCGCTACAAATTCCCATTTCCCCCGCATAGTCGGATGTTCCTGAGAGACTTTCAGCATTCTTAAAAATTTATCGCGTTTTACCTCCACAGCTCCAAGACTTTTTAGGTGATCTGTGGGCTGCTGACAGTCGATAAAATCAAAATCTCTGTTAATTAAAAAGTGGACGAGGTAAGAAAAACCAAATTTAGATGCATCCGGTTTTAAAAAAAACATTGATTCACCTGAAAAAAAGCGTCCCAATGAAACACCGTACAGTCCACCTGCAAGCTCATTCCCATCCCAAACTTCTATGCTATGTGCAAAACCAAGCCTGAATAGCTTGATATAGGCTTCTTTCATTTCAGGAATGATCCATGTTCCATTCTGCCCAGGGCGACTTTTTCCAGCACAGTTATCTATGACCTTTTCAAAATTTTCATCAAGCGTTACCCGGTAACAGGAATTACGGATTTTACGCTTCAATTTTTTGGAGACATGCAGATCATCAGGGAAAAGAACAAGCCTTGGGTCCAGAGACCACCATAATATAGGAGACTGATCATCATACCATGGGAAAATTCCAGTTGAATAAGCTGTCAACAATCTTTCCGGGGACAAATCCCCTCCTACAGCTAATAAACCGTCAGGCTCCGACTCTTCTGGATGAGGAAAAACAGGTTCTTTAATTAAACGATAAATAACCATTGCTTTAAAAACTCCGAATATTAAATCAAACTACTATAAAACATACTGAAATTTAATATTTTATTCAAGAAAGTTTAAAAAATATCAAATATATTTAACACTGTGGTATCAGATTCAATTAAAACTTATTGCTGCCAGTAAGATGGGCTAACTAAGCAGATGCAATAAATTAAAAGCCCGGGCAGAAAATTCATACCCGGGCCTTATCTTTGATATTTTTTATCTCTTCTGGGAGAATTTAAATTCTAATTCCTTAATTCCTTCCGAAGACTTTTTAGTACCGACTTTGACAGTTCCACCTTTTACCAGTTTTCCAAAAAGTAATTCGTCAGCAATGGCATCCTTAATGCTTGTTTGAATCAACCTTGCCATAGGTCTGGCCCCGTAGGCGGCATCATGCCCTTTTTCAGCAAGCCACGATCTAGCTGAAGAATCAAGTTTGACTGAAACTTTTTGTTCATCAAGCTGCTGGTTAAGTTCATCAATAAACTTATCAACTATCATTTCCATGACATTACTGCCGAGTGAATTAAATGAGACAATAGCATCAAGCCTGTTTCTAAATTCAGGACTGAATATTCTCTCAACGGCTTTCATACTGCGACCTTTGTCTTCAGCACCATTAACACTGGCACCAAAACCTATACCGCTCTTGGTAAGCTCTCTGGCTCCGGCATTTGAGGTCATCAAAAGAACGACATTTCTAAAGTCTGCTTTTCTACCATTATTATCAGTAAGTGTCGCATAATCCATTACCTGAAGCAGAATGTTAAAAACATCAGGATGAGCTTTTTCTATTTCATCAAAAAGGATTACACAATGGGGATTCTTGCGGACGCCTTCTGTCAGCAGACCTCCCTGATCAAAACCTACATATCCCGGAGGAGCTCCGATCAATCTGGAAACAGCATGCTTTTCCATATATTCACTCATATCAAAACGCAGAAAGCTGATTCCCATTGAAGCTGCCAACTGTCTTGCTAATTCAGTTTTACCAACTCCAGTCGGCCCGGCAAGCAGAAAAGCTCCGGTTGGTCTTCCTATCTGTTTCATCCCCGCTCTAGAGCGGAGTATTGCTTTCGTAATCTGATCAACAGCTTCATCCTGACCGAAGACAACAGATTTAAGTGTAGCATTTAAATCCTGCAATCTTGCCCTGTCTGAAACAGTTATACGACGTTCAGGAATTCTTGCCATTTTAGCAATAACCTTCTCAACATCGCTGATCATTATTCTGGAATTTTTGCGTTTTTTCTGACTTAGATTGTAAAAAGCACCTGCTTCATCAATGACATCAATAGCCTTATCAGGCAGAAAACGTTCATTGATATGTCTGTCTGCAAGTTCAGCTGCAGCCTTTAAAGATGACGGAGAATAAACCACATGATGGTGCTCTTCATAATATGGCTTTAAGCCCTTAAGGATGTCTATTGTCTCATCTACGCTTGGTTCGGATATGTCTATTTTTTGAAATCTGCGTGAGAGAGCCCGATCTTTTTCAAAATGATTTTTATACTCTTCATAAGTCGTGGCTCCGATACACCTTACCTCACCAGAGGCCAGAAATGGTTTCAAAATATTTGAAGCATCCATTGAACCGCCGCTGACTGCACCAGCCCCGACGATAGTATGAATTTCATCAACAAAGAGAACCGCACCGGGAATATTTTTAATCTCCGCCAGAACGCCCTTCAGGCGTGACTCAAAGTCTCCGCGGTATTTTGTTCCGGCGAGCAGTGCACCCATATCAAGCGCAAAAACCTGTGTATCCGCAAAAGCTTCCGGGACTTCACCCGAAACAATCTGCCTAGCCAATCCCTCAGCCATAGCAGTTTTACCAACTCCGGGATCGCCTACAAAAATCGGATTATTTTTGCGCCTGCGTGAAAGGACCTGTAATGTCCGCTCTATTTCGCTATCACGACCGATAAGCGGATCAATTTTACCGTCTTTAGCCTTAGCTGTAAGATTTGTTGCAAATTCTTCTAGAACCGATTTTTTTTGATTTTTCTCAGGACCACCGCCAGAACCGGGATCAATCTGACGCTGTGGTGAAGGACTTATATTCAACCCTTCATCCCAGTTATCATCACCACTGGAAACATGTGATATATATTCAAGAATATCCAATCTTGTAACGCCATGAACTTTTAAAAAATAAACAGCGTAAGAATCTTCTTCCTCAAACATTGCCGCAATGACATCGCCGATTTCAACAACATCTTTTCCAGCGGCTCTTTTCTGCCAGACGGCTTTCTGAAGGACTCTCCTTACTCCTAAAGTCTGAACAACTTCAGTTTCAACCCCTTCAGGCAATGGTTCAAGGTTGTCATCAAAAAATTTTTCAAGCTGGCTGATAAGCTTTGAAACTTCAGCTCCGCATGATGAAAGTATGTCCGCACCTGAATCACCTTTAGCAAACGCATATAAAAGATGTTCAAGAGTCAGAAACTCGTAGTTTTTTTCCCTTACATCGCTAACAGCGATATTAAGAGCTTGTTCAAGGGCTTTACTCAGCATATTGCATCAAACCTCTTCTATCGAACATTTGAGAGGAAATCCGGCCTGCTTTGCCAGCTGGTGCACAATCTCTACTTTGGTTTCGGCAACTTCAGCGGTATAAATACCACAGACACCATAACCGTCGTTGTGAACCTTGAGCATTATTTCAGTGGCCTGTTCCTCCGTCTTTCTGAAAACTTTAATAAGGACAGCAACTACAAATTCCATCGATGTGTAATCATCATTGTGAAGTATTACCCTGAACTTTCTGGGTTCCTTCACTTCGTCCTCGAAAAGGACATCTGATTCAAATTGTTCTGAAAAATTAGACATATAAAGTATCACCAAAAATATTGATTATTCAAGTTCCACCAAAACAATAAGAACGAATAGTGACTCTGTCGAGATCATAAAACCATTAAACCTACATTTTTCAAGCCTTTCTAAGACTAATGCTTTATGTTCCCATAGGCAAGAGCAAGCGCTGTTCATCTGAAAAAACAAAATTTTCATCAGCAGCATACCCATTTTGAGCACGGTATTCTCTATTCAGTTCATGGTAAGTTTTCTTACTTGATGTACTGATGTCCAAATCAAGAGCATCGGCGCATCTGATTATATCATCTTCATTACCTTCAATCTCGACAAAATAACCAAACGGCAGAGTATCAACACAAATAATACAGTTATCATACTGCCATTTTTCACGAAACTTCTCATATCTGAAAACAGGATAATAGCCTAATACGGCAAGGCAGGAGATCATTTCATCAAGACTGGAAATTTCACTTTGATACTCTTCATAAACTTTTGCCTTACCTGATTCAGGCATTAAACACGGTATACGTTTGACTGTCATAACGGTTTTACCGGCTTCTCTAATCCTTAAAAGAGCTGATCGCTTATAAAGAGTCCTTCCGGGATCATCCAATACAATATTCTTTTCAAAATGCGCGCTGAGAAATTCTGCTGAAACAGATTTAAGATTTTCTTTAAGAGATTCGTGGTCAACATCAATAAACTTAAGTTCAACTTCCAGAGCCAATGTGCTTTTCTCCCGTGGACTTGAATGCTATGAACACCTATATAAGGTATCAAGATTAAATGGAGTTCATAGAAAATGATTAAATACCTCTATATAGCAGCCGGAGGGGCTGCCGGAACAATGTGCAGATATTTTGTTGCAGGCTTTGCGCAACGGTTAGTCGGAAGTTCCTTCCCGATAGGAACATTTACTGTAAACATGGCCGGATGTTTTTTATTCGGCTTTGTAACAAGTTTTTTTGAAAACAGAATCGGTATGACAGCCGAACTACGGCTTATGCTTTTAACAGGATTCATGGGGGCTTTTACAACCTTTTCAACATATATGTTCGAAAGTGTGAATCTGGTCAAGAATGGGCAATGGACCCTTGCTGCGCTAAATATGGGTGGACAGACAGCTCTAGGATTTATGTGTATCATGCTTGGACTTGCCCTCGGCAGACTCGCTTTTTCCTAAATTTAATCAACATTTCAAGACACTACATTATTACACAATTTTAATAAACAGGAGGTACTAATGAATCTTCCAGAATCAGCACTGAGATTGACAGTTTATACTGGTGAAGACGATAGGATAGATCACAGACCATTACATGAAGTTATTGTTGAAGAAGCAAGAAAACAAGGACTTGCAGGAGCTACGGTAAAACGTGGAGCAATGGGTTTCGGGGCAAACAGCCGGGTCCACACAACCAAGATTCTAAGATTGTCTGAAGATCTCCCTATTATAATTGAACTTGTTGATGTTTCAGAAAAAATTAATGCTTTCAAAAAATTTCTGGACAGAACTATGAAGGAAGGTCTTGTTACAATTGAAAAAGTTGAAGTCGTTTTTTACAGACACAATGAAGGCCACAAATAAACCATTCATAGATCATCATAAATTCATCTAAAATAATTAACAAAAACGCCGTTCTATTTTTAAAGAACGGCGTTTTTTACTTATCTAGCGTACTGAACAGAATCTTACAACTTCTCCAGCAATATTCTGTAATGGCATAACCTTATCCACGCCACCATGTTTTATAGCTTCTTGTGGCATGCCAAAAACTACCGATGTAGCTTCATCCTGAGCAATACAATATGCTCCGTTATCCTTCATTTCCTTCATTCCCTTTGCTCCGTCGTCACCCATACCCGTCATGATTACGCCGACAGCATTCCCACCAGCGTACCTTGCGCCAGATCTGAATAGAACATCCACTGAAGGGCGGTGCCTGCTTACAAGCGGTCCACCTTTAACTTCGACATAATACCGTGCCCCACTACGTTTAAGGAGCATATGACTGTTTCCGGGTGCAATTAAAGCCTGTCCTCTAAGAACAGTATCATTATTTTCAGCTTCCTTGATGGTAATACGGCAGATTGAGTTCAATCTTTTTGAAAAAGCAGCCGTAAAATGCTCCGGCATATGTTGAACAATAACAATACCCGGACAATCAAGAGGTAAAGACTCCAAAAATACTTTCAAAGCCTCAGTCCCTCCAGTAGAAGCACCAACCAGAACTATTTTTTCAGTAGTTTTTAAATTAAAACTCTTTCCACTCGGAATAACCGCATCAGCATTCAGCTTGGGCTTTATATCTATGGGTCTGGAACCTAATTTTTTAGGCCTCACTTGAGCTGCTGCTTTTACAACATCACAAACCCTTATGCGTGACTCCTCAAAGAATTCTCTCGTTCCAACTTTAGGTTTGGTAATAACTTCAACAGCACCGAACTCTAAGGCTTTCATGAAAGTTTCAGAACCGGCTTCTGTGAGTGTAGAACAGATTACAACCGGCACAGGATGCTGGCTCATAAGTTTTCTTAAAAAAGTAAGCCCGTCCATCCTCGGCATTTCAATATCGAGGGTAATAACATCAGGAACTTTCTTCTCCATAATTTTTGCTGCCGCAAAAGGGTCGGAAGCTGTTCCAATGACTTCAATATCAGGGTCTGTTTCAAAAAGATTAAGCAAAGCCTGACGAACAAGAGCAGAATCATCCACTACAAGAACTTGAATCTTCTTTTTCATCTATTTCAAATCCTTTGATAAACAGTAGGGGCAACTTGCCTGACCGGAAGTCCCATTCCGGAAATACTTTCAGAATGCCCGATAAATAAAAAACCACCAGGAGCCAGTCGCAGACAAAATTCATTAAACAAACGATGCTGCGTGGGCCTGTCAAAATATATTACCACATTACGGCAGAATATAATATCTTTAATATCCTTAAAAGGGAAAGGCTCCATAAAATTTAGACGCTTAAACTCAACCTTTTTTCTCAATTCCGGAGCAATTCTAACCAGATTCTTCGTATGGTCCTTACTTTTAAGTAAATACTTTTTTTTAAGAGCCATAGGAATTATATCCACCTTACTCATGGGGTATATGGCTCTTTTAGCTTTCTGGAGTATTTCTGTTGAAATATCAGTTGCCAGAATAGAGAAATCAAACGAACTATTCTTGCCGGCAAATTCACTTAAAACCATGGCCAGAGTATACGGCTCTTCACCACTTGAACACCCGGCTGACCATATTTTCAAGCTCTTTTTATTCCTTTGAAAGAGATCCGGTAAAATCTGACTCAAAAGAAGTTCAAAATGCTTTGGCTCACGGAAAAAATCTGTAGTATTAGTCGTAACAACATCAATTAAATGAGTTATTTCAGAGTCCAGACCTTCAGGGCTGAATAAAAATTTACAATACTCACTGTGGTTACTCATACACAAAGCGCGTAATCTTTTCTGGAGCCTTGCTTCAAGCATTGTCTTCTTGGAAGGTGGCATTTTAATACCGAATTCACGCTTTATAAACTCACTGAACTTTTCAAATTCTTTATCTCCCAATTTGGGATTATGAGTAATACCTGTATGATCTTCAGTTTTTTCAAACTTATTATGATTCATCATAATACTACCAGTTAGAAGCTCTGATTTCAGAAATGACACTTCTTACAAGTTTAGGAACATCCAGAATAAGCGCAAGAGTTCCATCTCCCTTGATTGTAGCACCAGAAATTCCATCAACATCACGATATACACGCCCCAAAGATTTAATTACGGTCTGATGTTCACCGATTACGGTATCAACAACAATCCCCATCCTGCTGCCTTCGACCCCTGTAATCACTATCTGCTCTATGTCTGGAGCTTCACCTTCAATTTCAAACCATTCTCTTATGCGAATATATGGAACAATTTCACCACGAAGATTAATAAATTGTTGACCGTTGGCCTCATCGATATCCTGTCTGGTTAATTCAACACACTCCTCAACAAGAGATAAAGGTATGACATAATACCCATCCTCCACTCTGACCTGCAATCCGTCAATTATGGCAAGAGTTAGAGGTAGGCGTATAGTTATTATAGTTCCCTGACCTTTAGTACTGTCAATATCAATGCTTCCGCGCAAAAGGTCTATGGCCTTCTTAACAACATCCATTCCAACACCGCGCCCGGAAACACTTGTAATACTCTTAGCTGTCGAAAAACCAGGGAGAAAAATCATATTGAATATCTCTTTCTCACTCAATTCCTCATCGGCAGAGATAAGTCCCTTTTCTGCAGCCTTGGCCTTTATAACATCCGGTGACATTCCCTTTCCATCATCACTTATTGTTATAAGAACTTCTCCACCGGAATGTTCAGCTGACAATGTTATAGTACCATGTTCGGATTTTCCTGCGGCCTTGCGTTCAGCTGGAATTTCAATGCCGTGGTCAATACTGTTACGTAACAAATGAACCAAAGGATCGCTAAGGCGCTCTATGACTGTCTTATCAAGCTCTGTTTCAGCTCCACGCGTTTCAAGCTCTATCTCTTTGCCTAATTCTTCAGATAGATCACGAACTAACCTTCTAAATTTACTGAAAGTTGTTCCAATAGGCAGCATCCTTATACCAAGGGTGCTATCTCTAAGTTCATCTGACAACCTCTCAAGTTCTTCGGACAAAGCAGTTAGAACAGGATTTTTTTCTTCGCTTACAACCTGACTTATCTGCGCTTGAACAATTACCAATTCACCAACAAGGTCTACAAGGTAATCGAGTTTTTCAGCTGCAACCCTGATGGAAGATGAAGCTTCCTGCTTATGAGCTTTTCGCTTTTCACGTTTCTGTCTTTGTTCCTTTAGAGCACTATTAACATCATCAGGTGATGCGACACCTCTTTTTACAAGGATATCCCCAATCTTATGAGAATCACTATCCTCATCATCAATTGTCTGGACAGACTCATCTATTTTCTTAACTGGTTCACTTGGATCAGATTTTTCATCAGGAGTAACATCATCTTCTTTTATTTCAGCCTCTTCAGCTTGCTCCTGATTTAAATCATCAGGATTAAGAGACTCAAACTCACTCTCTTCAATTTGCGTAACATCCACTTTAATAGGAACGTCAGTAAAAAAGAAAATTTCTTCAATCGTCAGTTGATCAGACTCTGTTGCAATAATGATTTCCCACCAATTCCCGCTGTCCCCGGAGGTTTCTTTGCTATGAATAACTTCTGACTTTATTTCACCAATATTGCTTAATTCTGTTAACAATGGAGTCAGGTCTTCAGCTGCAACTTCTGATTTTCCCTCAGGCGTAATTTTAATTTTAAAAAAACATCCAGTAAATTCTATATCAGTTTTTTCGACCGGGGTATCATGCTGTCCTGATTCAGAATCAGAGAGATCCTCCACACTTTCACTTTCTACAACAGGAGAGTCCTGTGCAGCAATTTTCTCAAGACCTTCAATAATCGTGTTACCTGAGGCCTCAAGCTCATCGTTAATCCCATTTTCAAGTAGTTTGAATATATGATCTCGTGAAAGCAATGCCAGACTGAGTAAATCCCTATTTACATCAAGGTCTCCATTTCTGACCATATCAAAAACAGTTTCAACCCTGTGAGTAAAGGATGCGATATCGTCAAAACCAAACATTGCACCGGAACCTTTAATTGTATGCAATGCTCTGAAAACACGATTTATAACGTCTTCATCATCAGGAATTTCTTCAAGTTCAAGTAAAGAAGACTCTAATTCAGAGAGAAGGTCATACGCCTCTTCTCTAAATATTTGTGTTGTCATATCATCAGCCATTTAGCACTCCTAAAATCTACAACAATTCCCGAATTATTCCATAAAAACTCAATCTCTTTTTCAACTTAACAAAACAGTAACTCAACATAAAGTCACAAAAAGCTTTATTATGATATGAATTAGTAAAAATTTTATACTTCTGTCATGTTTTACAGCCAAATTTCAGCAAACCAAGCTGATACCTTTTTTAATATAGCCTTTTAAAAAAAATATGGCAATTAAGCATTCAGAATATACGGTCAGTAAGTTATTTTGCCACACAGAGTATGACTTATAAAAAAGCCGACACCTTATTAATAAGGTATCGGCTTCATATTCATATCTCTTTAATATATTAAAGCTTATTTCTTCTGGCAAGAGTCCTTAAGGCCTTGCGCTTTCTATACCTCTGGATAAAAAACTTTGCCGCAAAATATGAAATAATTCCAAGCGGAATACCAAGGATAAAACCACCAAAAATAAGTATGGTAACACCTTTCCAGCCTATAGCCATAAAATCAGACACTTTCCATTGATCAGGATTAAAATCAACCGTGATAGGCAACAAAAATGTACCAATTTTATATTGAATAAAATAAAAGAATAGCCAATTCAGAGGATTTGAAATCCATGTAGCTATTATAGCAGCTATTTTACTGCTCCGCGTAATAAAGGCACAGATAACAGCTATAACTGTTTGTAGAGGAAGGCCCGGAATAAACGGAAAACAACCGCCAAAAACTCCGCATGCAGCACCCAAAGCTATTTTGTGAGGAGTGGCATTAATCCTCATTACCTTCAAATAATAAAATCTGATAAGTCTTTTAAGACTTTGATTTTTAATTTTGGTTTTAGACATTTTTACCTTAACAGATACATAACTATGGATAAAATTTGAACAAATTATCTATAAAGAAACAAAAAACCCTATATAATAGTTTTTAACACAGGGAATGTTTAATTGAAGTTACTCTAAGACGTCAAATCGTAAAAATTGCATTACAAATGAGGCCCTACCCTGTGTGGACGATCTAAGTTCAGTCAGAAAGCCAAACATACTGCGTAATGGTGCAAGGGCTTGAACAACTTTAGATTGACCATGGTCAAGCATATTTTCAATCTTAGCTCCTTTCGCTCCGAGCAGGCCGATTACATCCCCAACAAAATCTGAAGGGACAGATACATCTACTTCCATAATAGGTTCCATCAGCTTCATTTCAGCCCCGGCAAAAGATTTACGCAATGCCCTTCCTGCTGCAAGGTGATAACCGGCTATACTTGATTCAGATTCTTTACGCTGCAGATTTAAGACTCGAACACGTATATCTTGAACAGGATAGCCTTTAAGAGGACCGGCACCGAGGCCGTCTTTGATACCATCATAAACAGCGTCAATCCACTCTTCAGGCCATTCTCCAAGATCAACTTCAAAAACTATGTCCTGGCCTTTTCCACGTTCAAGAGGTTCTATACTCAATTCAACATAACCATAATTAGTATCTTCGCCTAAAATCTTACAAAATTCTTCAGAAGCACTGGCAGAACGTCCCGGAACTTCCTGATATACAACCTGCGGGTGCCCCGCACGCGGCTCCAAAGAATACTCTCTTTTTAATCTTTCAAGTATTACATCCAGATGAAGTTCACCCATACCGGATAGAACGATTTGTTCAGTTTCCTCATCTTTAACAAGCTCCAAAGTAGGATCTTCCTGAAGATATTTTTCCAAAATCTCTTCAAGCTTCTCTCCTTCTTCTGTATTACGAGGCTCAATTGCCATAGACAATACAGGCTTATAAAGACTTATCTGCTCAAGGATAACAGGATGAGACTTATCAGCAAGCGTGTCTCCTGTTCTGGCATTTTTCATTCCAGCGACTGCAACAATATCCCCTGCTCCAGCCTCATCCAGTTTCTCTCGTCTACCAGCATGTAATCGAAAAAGTCTTGCGGCACGCTCATTTTCTCCACTCGTGACATTGAGGACCGAATCACCAGCTGAAATTTTTCCTGAATAAATACGCATCAGGACTACTTTGCGCCCTGTATCCATTGAAATTTTAAAAACAAGAGCTGTAAAAGGAGCAGACAATTTTGACTCAATTAAAACTTTCTTTCCTGTATCAGGAGAAATACCTTCAACAGGACGAACATCAACCGGGCTTGGCAAATATCTACATACGGCGTCCATTAAAGGCTGCACACCAATATTTTTTAAAGCTGATCCGGCCAGAACCGGGACAATTGAAAGATTTAATGTTGCCTTCCTTACAGCCATGTGGATTTTCTCTTCAGAAACTTCACTATCAGCAAGATAAGCCTCCATAAAGTCGTCATCAACTTCAGCAAGGCCTTCAAGCATCTGCTCACGCCAGATGACAACCCTTTCCATTTCTTCAGAACTCAAATCAAAGTATTCATAATGCTCACCCTGCGAATCAGCATCAAAAATGATTTTCTTCATTTTTATAACATCGAATACACCACAAAAATCTTCACCTTCGCCATCAGGGATCTGTATGGGAATAACATTGGCGCCCAGCCTTTCTCTCATGGAATTTAAAACAGATTCAAAGTCAGCCCCAAGGCGGTCCATTTTATTAATAAATGCTATTTTGGGTACATGATAACTGCTGCTTTGTCTCCACACGGTTTCAGACTGTGGTTCAACTCCGCCCACTGCGCAAAAAACTCCAACAGCCCCATCCAAAACTCTTAAAGACCTTTGTACTTCAATAGTGAAATCAACATGTCCGGGAGTATCGATTATATTTATAGTATTATCGTTCCAGAAACAGCTAGTGACTGCTGAAGAAATAGTAATTCCGCGTTCCTGTTCTTCAGGCATAAAATCCATAGTGGCTGTACCTTCATGAACTTCTCCCATTCGATGAATTTTACCTGAATAGTAAAGCATTCTTTCGGTGACGGTTGTTTTACCCGCATCGATATGCGCAATTACTCCGATATTACGTAACAAAACAAGCTTTTTAGCTGAAAAATCCGCTTTCGCACTCATTGTAATCCTTCCTGATTATTGAAAATTATCAGTCAGAAAATGTAAAAGAAATACTTTTAAAAATAGAATTGTTAAGGCTATGCCAGACCCAACATCCTTCATGACCGGATTTCAAAATAAGTTTAGGCTTATCCCCGGGCAAAACTTCATCTTGAACAATCGCCACATAAAACCCTTCCAAGTTAGCTGGAGAGGTTTCAATTATATCAAGATCAGGATGAATAAAAGAAATCAATTCATAAATTTCTTCTGTTATTTCAGAGCATAAAGCTATTTTAGCAATTTCAGGATTACGCCAGTATTTGATATTTGATTTAGCATCAATTTTTACAGGCCCCGCCCCGCACAAATCCAAGACAACAGTAGAAAAATTATCACTACAGCATGCTTCAATCAAATTTTGAAAATAATCAACAGATACGGAAACAACTCTTTCCTGTCCTGAAAGCTCAAAAGCTGCCAGCACTGATGAAGAAATTTCCCCATCACCAATATGGGCAGCTATAATATTTTTAACTCCCGAAACCAGTGCCGGAACCAAAGCAGCTAATACCCTCACAGGAGAGACCGTTTTGCTATCAAAAGCAAGTATGACAACATCGTCAGGAATTTCAGTTTGTTCTACAGAAAAACCGCTGTTCCACGATTTTCTGGATGAGACATTACTTGGTGATTCTGCCTCATAAATATTCCATAATCTGGCGATTTCAGTTTTCATCCAAGCTCTGAAACGTGCCGGAGTATTTTCATAAGCATCACCGAATAAGTTATCCGAGACCTGACAATCATTTATCCATTCTGGGAAAGAAAATATTTTTTGTTTCATTTGTAAAAAAAAGGCGACTGAAAAGCCGCCTGAAAGTAATGGTACTGTTTAATTATAGCCAGTTGAGAAGCTCTTTCCAACTGCCCTGCAAACGTTCTCGTTCTTTTTGCGAAAGCGTTTTCTGGTATTCATAGTAAGACATCTCAGCCTGCTTCATAGCATATTTCTGGACTTTTGGAAGATCCTTGAAATTGCGTACTACATAAGCATATCTTTTCCATGCTGATCCATATTTTTCTGATCGCCAGAAAAAGTCAGCAATATAAAGTTCATGATCAGCAAGCTTGTTACGGCATTTAACTATATATTTTTTTGCAGCGGTTGCATATTTACTATCAGGATAAGCCTCTTCAACTCTATAAAAATATTCTAAAGCCTCTGAAATATGATTTTGAGGACGATCAATAGACTTAAAAAGATTGAAATGACTCAAACCGATCTGGTAAAGAACATAAGGAATTTCTTTATTGGATGGATGCAAAGCAGAAAATTCTTTATACGCCTCAGAGGCGTCTACATATCTTTTTCCCAGAAAATACGCATCCCCGAGACTCAATTCGGCCTTAACGGTATAAGAGCTGAAAGGATAACGATCTTTTAATTTTGCAAAATAATCAGCAGCATCTGAATATTCCTTCACAGCCATGGAATCTACACCAGCTTCATACAGCTCTTGTGCTGTATCTTCCGGTTTCGGCAGGAAAAAATAATCGATAACGCCACAGGCACTTAAATTAAATAAAAGTACTGAAATAAAAAAAAGTTGAAATAAACTCTTAACCATTATTATGTTCCAGATAAGCAAAAGCAGCTGTTGCGGCGGTTGCGCCGTCGCCAACGGCAGTTACTACCTGACGACATTTTTTGGACCTTATATCTCCGGCCGCATATATTCCGGGTATATTAGTGGCCATTTCCTGATCGGTCTTGATAAAGCCCCACTCGTCCAGTTCCAATTCAGGCGGAAAGAAATTATTAACCGGATCAAAACCTACAAAGATGAACACTCCATCCAGATCAATTTCAGAATACTCTTCTGTTTTAACATTCTGAACTTCAACTCCGCTAACATCATCATCGCCAAGAACTCTGGTAACAACGCTATTTAAAACCATTTCTATTTTAGGATCTTTATAACATTTATCCTGATAGCATTTAAGTCCCCGGAATTCTTCCCTGCGATGGATAAGATAAATTTTCTTAACGAGTCTGGAAAGATACAGAGCTTCTTCGAGAGCAGAGTTTCCGCCACCGACAACTGCAATTACTTTATCTCTAAAAAAGTTACCATCGCAGATAGCACAGTATGAAACTCCACGGCCCAGAAGTTTGTCCTCGTTATGAACATGCAGTTTCCTGAAAGTAACGCCACTGGCAAAAATAACAGCTCTTCCGGTAATCCACTCATCACCAACCAGCAAGGAATGTTTACCTTCCTCAACTTTTATTTCTTTTACTTCATCCAGAATACGATCAAGATCATATTCACGCAGATGCTCATCCATACGATCACAAAGCTCATATCCCTTTATTCCACGCGGGAATCCGGGATAATTTTCAAGCTCTTCTGTCATCAACATCTGTCCGCCGGGTGATAACTTTTCAACTAGAACAGTTTTAACACCGGACCTGACAAGGTAGAGGGCGGCGGCCATACCAGCCGGGCCGCCCCCAATTACAATCGCGTCATAAGACTTCATTTTTTACAGAGCCTTGCTGTTAATCATTTCCTTGATACTACTTTTTGAAACGGCTCCAGTGGTCTGATCTGCGACTTCACCATTCTTGAAAAGAATGAGGGTAGGAATCGCACGAATACCATACTTGCCTGGAGATGAAGGATTATCATCAACATTCATTTTGCAAATTTTAACCTTTCCGGCGAACTCTTCAGAGAGTTCATCAATGACAGGTCCCATTGCACGACAGGGTCCGCACCAAGGAGCCCAGAAATCAACCAGAACGGGGGTGTCACAATCCAATACTTCTTCTTTAAAATTGTCGTCTGTAACCTGAAGAGCCATGATTATCTCCTTCTTTTCACTATGTTAAGTGGTTCAACCCCAAAAGGGCAAGTCCGGCACAATTCAACACACATTTTAATCGATGTCCGCTTGGGCCAGCTTATAAAAAATAAATAGCGTTAATAAAACTGTCAAGACGTATCCACATACGAAAAACACCTTCCAGAATACCTTCTATAAGGCCATAGGTAAAGACCAAGTCTAACATTCTGACAACCAGTCAGTCGGAACTACTCGTCCGCGCGGAATGGCCTCAAAAGAAAGATCATGATAATAGCCACGTTTGCCCAGGCAATACCCGGCATAAGCAATCATGGCCGCATTATCAGTGCACAATCTAAGCGGAGGTAAAATAAGTGGTACAGAAAACCTTGAGGCGCAGTCAGCCATGACTTTCCGCACGACAGAGTTTGCAGCGACTCCTCCGGCAACAATAAGAGATTTTATTCCTGAATTTTTTTCCAGAGCCCTTCCAACCTTGACCTTCAAAGTTTCTCCAACTGTGTAATTGAATGAAGAGAGCATAATATTTCTTTTTGATGATAAATCAGACTCTTCATTTTCAGGGAGAACCATACCTTCAATTTTTAATTCAGGATTCTGATTCACATAATTAGCTACACAGGTTTTAAGTCCACTGAAGCTGAAATCTAGATTTTCATTATGGATGTATGGTACAGGAAACATTCTTTTATCAGGTTTTTCCTTGGCACCAAACTCATCCACAAGCCGACCACCGGGGTAAGGAAAATTTAATAATTTTGCAGTCTTGTCAAAAGCTTCACCGGCAGCATCATCCAAGGTCCGACCTAGGAGTTCAAACGATTCAGGAGAGTTAATCCTATAAATATGCGTATGCCCACCAGAGACAAGAAGACCCAATGAAGGAAATTCAAGGTTCTGCTCAAGCCCCGGTGAAAGCAGGTGCGCCCATAAATGGTTAACACCCAGAACTTTTACATTTGAAGCTAATGAGAGAGCTTTTGCAAAATTAACACCGACAAGCAGGCTCCCTAGTAAACCGGGGCCTCTAGCTACCGCAATTCTGTCAATTTCACTGAACTCAATGGAACACTCTTCAATTAGTGCACGAAAAAGAGCAGGAAGAACTTTTAAATGCTCCCGTGAAGCAATTTCAGGAACTACTCCACCGAAAAGAGCATGCACATCAATCTGAGTTGCTAATTTTTCACCGATAAGCCTGCCGTCACGAACGAGAGCTACTCCAGTTTCATCACATGAAGTCTCTATACCAAGACACAGCATTATTCTTCACAACTCTCGTATATTTCACGAATAATTTCGACTTCACGTTTGGAACCTATAAAAAGAGGAACCCTCTGATGCAGATCATCAGGAACAATATCTAAAATTCTTTTAGTTCCGTCAGTGGCCATGCCTCCGGCCTGCTCCACAAGCATTGCCATGGGAGAAGCTTCACACATCAGGCGCAGTTTCCCTCTAGGCTTTTTAGGGTCGCGATGATCAGCAGGATACATAAAAACCCCGCCATAGATAAGATTTCTATGAAAGTCAGCAACAAGAGAACCAATATAACGAAGGCTGTATGGTTTTCCGTTAATATTGTCTTCAGATTTAAAATACTTAACTACTTTGCGGGTAGCCTCATTCCAATAAGGCCAATATCCCTCGTTGATAGAGTATATTTTACCGCTTTCAGGAATTTTGAGGTTAGGATGTGACAGCAGGAATTCTCCAACGCCGGGGTCCAATGTGAATCCATGAACACCATCACCTGTTGTAAAAACAAGCATAGTTGAGGAGCCATAAAGGATATAACCTGCTGCAACCTGCTCTGTTCCAGCCTGAAGAACATCAGATGATTGAACGGGAGTCCCTTCCTTGCTCAGGCGCCTGTGAATAGAAAAAATAGTCCCGATGTTAACGTTAACATCAATATTGGAAGATCCATCCAGAGGATCAAAGATAATGATATAACCACCCTGAGGGAGGCCATGAGGGATATCTATTATATCAGCGTTCTCTTCAGAGGCCATTGCGCAAAGAACCCCTGATCTGGCCATACGGTGGATGAGAATACGGTTCGCGTATTCATCCAGCTTTTTAACTTCCTCACCTTGAACGTTTATCTCTCCCGTAAAACCCAGGACATCAACCAGCCCGGCCTTGTTAACTTCACGCGAAATAATTTTGGCGGACAGGACAAGCTCGTTGAATAAGTGAGTAAAACGTCCGGTCGCACCGGGTATCTGTGTCTGATGTAGAAGCAGGTGCTCGGTGACTGTTATCTGCTGGGTCATTAATCCTCCTTCAGTCTAAATAAGATCCCAGACTAATCATTGAAGGCATAATTTAAAATTAATTGATATCAATAAAAGACCGATTAAAAAAACCAGAATTCATCATCATCTTCTTTCGAAACAGCTTTGGTAAGATAAACAATCTGAGTTTCACCTATATACCGTGAAAACCAGACAAAATCATCATTACCAATTTTAATAATACCTCGCACATGTTCATCAAGAAGGTTTTCCCATTTGATTTTTAACAATGATTTGCGATCGAGATTTTTCATTCCGGTCCATATTCCACCTCCATCGGGATGAAATATGATCAAATCCTGCGGGCGAGGACAAAAATTTAAAAGAACACGTGGATCAAAATGAACAACTACCAGTCCCTTGAATTCGGCATCCTTAAAGAAAGGAGTTGCCATATAAAGTTCAGGACCGAATTTAGTATAATTAATAAATGATTTTAAACGAACTTCTGACCAGTCTCCCTCGTATTCAATGAGTGGGCCGGCCTTAAAAGGTTTAATACCGTCTTCAGGAAGTTTCATTAAAACCATTGCTTCAGAATTAAGAGTCATGACTCCGCTGATCCATGGATACCTCATAAAAAGTAATTTGAACCATTCCTGATCAGGATGAGTGTCAACAATAGACAAAAACGAAGATAGCTTTAGCAACTGCTCGTCTACCGGAGTAAACAGCAGGGCAAGCTTATTATCATTCGGATTTTGCAGTCCTTCATGACTTAATGTTATTTCAGGATTCGGGTCCACGGAATCCTGAGCAGACTGCCAGATCTTGGAACCGTATTCACAGCCAGAACAAAGAACCGTAAAACAAAGCACGGTGATAGCGATAACCCGTGCACGGAAGTTGAATTTCATATTATTTCCGAACAAATTTAACTTAAGTTTCAGCTCATTAATAAAAATAAAAGGAACTAAAAAACTATGTAATATACAGCTTAAATTATAAATTATTTTGAAGCTCTAGCTTCAAGCCTGCTGGCAAGAATTTCAAGAGTATTCATTAATTTACTTTTAGCATGCTTACAATAAGGGTCATCTTTATCTTCTGGTGAGCATGCAGGATCGGTATAGCTTTCAGCAGGAATGTCCAGTCGCGCAGAAATATTTGAAATTATTGTCCGTAACTCCTTGCACTCCTTTTCATCAGAACAATGAGATGCAAGATCACGATAAATTTCAAGGGAGCCTTCAATATCTCCCTGAGAAGCCAGAACCTCAGCCATCGTTCTGGTTTTCAAGGTATCTATTTCAACTGAATCCTCTGCATCATCATAATCACAACCGCAATTTATGCTTTCAACAGCATTCTCAATTTCACGCTCTATTTCGTCACCGGACTCAAATTCAGCAAGCTTCGAATCATCGCATTTACTACTTGCTGTTTTGCTGGCATCAAAACCAGTCAAAGACTCCATTCCGGCAGCCATAACATCAGACCAAGTCATGGAAGAGCCATGAAGTCCTGAGAAGGCAAAAGCAATTGCAGCAGCTACATCTCTGTTACCGCCGGAAATACTGTCTCCCCAAAGCTTCCAGAATTCAGGATAAGTAGTAAAAAGTCTGGTCAGTGGATCTATAGCAGCCTTGGCTTCTTCTTCACGATCCAGTCTTACCAGAGTTTCAACGAGTAAAAGCCGGGCTTCAAGATAATCAGGATGACGATCGAGGCCCATCCTGAGAGTGGTTACAGCTTTTTCCAGACTTCCAATTTCTACAAATAATCTGGCGAGAGGGAAAAAAACTTTTGAACTAGGCTCAAGTGCCAGTACTTCCTGATACCACTCTATTTTACTTTGCATCAGAGTTGACTCCCGGAGAGTTATTTTCCACTGAATCTGGGAAAATATATAGTATTTCGTTATCCTTAACGTAATTCATACGACTGCGAATAACTTTTTCCTGATATGATCTATCGGTCTTAAGACGCCTGATTTCCCTGCTCAACTCAAGACTGCGAGCATCTGTTTTTTCTATTTTTTCTTGAAGAGTATCAACCCGATCATCAAGATCGTTATATCCGAAAATACCCTGATCGCTTACGGCAAGGCGAATAATCAGAATAAGGTTTACTACTATCAAGATACCAAGCAGGATTCTGCGGCCTAACACAAATTCTCCTACTGCAATCTGATAAATGAAGTCTGAGGAATATCAATGCTGTAAAGTGGTTCTTTAAGCTCTTCCAGAAAATTGGCTGTTGCAGCCTCAATCCTAACCACGTCATCTTCACAGACTTCGAGATTATTCATACGGGTCAAAAAGTCCTTGAGAATATCAAATTCATCCACAAGACTTTTTCCCATATCAAGTCTCTTTAGCTCACTTTCAAGCTCAAGGATAGTTTCAAGGCAATTGCTCACCCTGATCATAAGACCCTGCTCAGATAAGTTTTTGCTGCATTCCAAACTAAAACACCTCATGGTCTGGTTAATTATTGGTCATTACTTAACCAAATTTTATAAAGGTTGTACATATAATTAGCTCCGGAAAAAACAGTCAAAAACAATGCAACATAAAGTATATATGTTCCAACACGATGCCAATCTACCCCAAAATACTGATAATTAAGGAGAAGTGGGCCTAAGGCAAAACTTTGACAGACTGTTTTCATTTTACCGAATTTATCTGCGGCAAGTACAAGTCCTTTTTCCATTGCTATTGCACGCAAACCGGTAACAGCCAATTCCCTACATATAATTATGATGGTAATCCATGCAGGAACCCAGCCCAGCTCTACCAGCATAATAAGCACAGACCCGATTAGCAGTTTGTCTGCGAGCGGATCAAGAAATTTACCTAAATTTGTTACCTGATTCTGTCTACGGGCAACTATTCCATCCATAACATCAGTTACAGACGCAATAAAAAATAATACTGCCGCTAGAAAGGCAGTAAAATGGTTCGGAAAATACATTAACAGGACAATAACCGGTACTGTCAGGACACGACCCAAAGTAAGCGAATTGGCAAGGTTGAACATCTTAAAATCCGGTCAGTAAAAATTTATAATGTATGTAAAAATCAAAAACAAATTTCCAAAGGGGATAAATGGTTGAGCTTTATAAAGTCAACCCCTTATAACATGATTCCTGCGGCAAACCAGCCGCCGCAGGAATCTTTTTTTTATGTATGAGAGCTGGAAGCAATCTCAAGGCTGCTTTCTGCTGCTTCAGCGACTTTATCAGCCAATGCCCTGAAAGCATCTTTAGCTGGTGAAGCTTCTTCAAGCATAACAACAGGACGTCCAAGATCTCCGGCAACTACTGTTGTGGGATCAAGTGGAACAGCACCTAAAAACGGAAGACCATATTTCTCAGCGAGATCTTTACCTCCGCCACTCTTAAAGAGGTCAATACGTTCTTTACAATGAGGACAGATAAGACCACTCATATTTTCTACGACACCAAGTATATTTGCTTTTGCATACTGCAGAAAATTAATAGCCTTACGTACATCAGCCAATGAAACTTCCTGAGGAGTTGTAACTACAACTGCCAGAGATTCAGGAACTGTTTTTAAAACAGTCATAGGCTCGTCACCGGTTCCCGGAGGGGAATCAATAACCAGAAAATCAAGCTCGCCCCACTGTACATCAGAAATAAACTGTCTGATAGCCGAAGTTTTCATGGGTCCGCGCCATAAAACAGCCTGATCTGGGTCTTTTAGCAATGACTCCATAGAAACTGCCGAAAGATTGTCATTAACCTTTTTAGGGACAACCAGATTCCCACGCTCAACATCAAGCTGGCCGGTTATTCCAAGCAGATGAGGTACGCTGGGTCCATGAATATCTACATCTAGTATTCCAACCTTGTACCTCTTATCAGCAAGAGCTGCAGCAATGTTTACGGCTACTGAACTCTTACCGACACCACCTTTTCCGCTCATTACAAAAATCTTATATTTGATTTTGGCAAGAGTGGACGAAATCAGCTCATTTTGAAGAGCATGAGCTGCACTTTCTCCATTATTGTCCTTGCCGCTCGAACATGATCCGCATGAACTCATTCTAATCTGCCTTTTTAACGATTAAACAAATCCGGGAAAATTTACCCCGTATATATCAGCCATTTCTGGCTGATGACATCCATTCCAGAAATAGTACTGCGGCAAACCCGACTAAAGCAAGAAATACCGCCAACCAAAAAGTACTGTCAAAAGCAGGAGGCAATACATTTGTCTCACTGAGCACGTGGACTTTGCCACGAATCGTCACAGAATCCAACACTTCTTTCCAGGGCCAGACTTTACGCATAGCCCCAGCCATAAATCCGGTAAGCAAACTTATTGTAGCATTATGGTATCTTTCCAGAAAATAATGGAGGACCCTTGAGAACAAAGAAATTCCAACGGCACAGCCGACAATAAAAACCAGAAGAACAGTAATATTACCTGGTAAGGCCGGATTTCTAAGAGCCCCGGTAATGTATTCGTACTTCCCAAGCAAAAGCAATATGAAAGCCCCACTGATTCCTGGCAAAATCATTGCACAGATAGCTACTGTGGCGCAAAGAAAAACAAACCATAAATCATTCGGGGTCGTAACAGGAATCATTCCAACAAGATAGTAGCTTCCAACAGCACCAAGCATTCCTATAAAAAAATTGGAATAAGAAAAGGTCCCTGTCCTGCGACCAACGACAAATATTGAAGCAGCTATCAACCCGAAAAAGAGGGACCAGAGCGGAACAGGATGCTGAACCAGAAAATAATGAATAATATTAGCAACGGAAACCATTGCCAGTAAGATTCCAAAAAGCAGTGGAATTATAAATTTTAAATGAGCTCTCTCAATGGCTCCGGAAAAATCAAAGGTTAGGACTTTTTTAAAAAAGACAAAATCAAAGGAACGAATTGAATCAATCAGTTGTCCGTAAATACCTGTTATAAAGGCCATAGTTCCACCAGAAACACCGGGGATAATATCGGCCATTCCCATGCATAACCCTTTAAGAATAAGAACCAGATATTCTTTAGCTGACTTGGGTCCAGGTCCACTATTCCAGGCCTGCGAAACTTTTTTTAACATTTTTTACACTGAATCCTGTTACCAGCCCTGTTTTCCCACAAGATCAACAAAAGCACATCCGCCCATGTCTTCTTCAATTACTTCTCCGTTTGCTTTTATAACCAGTATGAGTCGCTGTTTGCGCTTTTCCGAGCCGACGGGGATAATCATCCTGCCTGGATCAGCAAGCTGATCTATCAGACTCTGTGGAACCTCAGGGCCTCCAGCAGTAACAATTATTCTGTCAAACGGTCCTTCATCTGGCCAACCGGTTGTGCCATCATCAAGCTTAACTCTGATATTGAAATATCTCATTTCAAACAGGAGCTTTCTGGTACGCATAAAAAGTTTTTTAATTCGTTCTATTGTATAAACATCAGCACCAAGCTCGGCCAGAACTGCCGCCTGATAACCGGAACCGGTTCCTATTTCCAAAATTTTATGTTCCGGTGAAATTTGTAGTAACTCAGTCATAAATCCGACTATAAAAGGCTGGGAAATAGTCTGTCCTTCACCAATAGGCAACGAATTGTCGTCATAAGCACGCGCAGCAAGAGCCTCCTCAACAAATAAATGCCTCGGAACTCTTTTCATGGCATCCAGAACAGCAGGGTCACTCACACCTCTGGCCTCAACCTGTTCCTTAACCATTTTTTCTCTGCGGATCTTTGGATCTATCCGCACAGTACCCCCTTTTAGATTCCAGTCGGAGCACAAACGCTCTTCAACAATCAAAATATGAAAGTTGTACTTTGAAATATTTTAAGCAGTTGAAAATCAGATTTTACAAGCCAAGTCAACCTCCATCCATGTATGTGAAGGCATTAAAAAATCACAATCAATAAAAAATTAAATCATATTTAACATTTTTACTGTTAAAAAAAATATTACAAAATATGGATTAACCTTATTGCTTGACATAGCTACAGCAAAAGGCAAAATTTAAACATGATAAAAAGGAGGAAAAAATGCTTAAAGTCAGTGATCTTATGTCAACGGAATTATTTACCCTCCGCCGTAATGATTCGCTAAAAACAGCACGGTCTATAATGGATCTGAAAAGAATCCGCCATATTCCGATTATTACGGGAGAGAACTCTTTCGTAGGTCTTCTTACCCACAGAGACCTCCTTTCCGCAACTATTTCTAAACTTGCGGATATTGATTCAAAAACTCAGGGAGAAATCGACGCGGGAATACCTGTCGGTGAAATCATGAATAGGGACGTAAAAACAATTACACCGAACACACCACTAAAAGAATGTGCTTATTTACTGCTGCACCATAAATATGGATGTCTACCGGTAATTGAGAATGGTGAAAATCTAGTTGGAATTATAACTGAGGCTGATTTTTTAAAACTAACCCTGAATCTTATGGAAGCTCTTGAACAAAGTGAATAAATAAGTGCCGGCTGTTCATGGCTGTCCAGTCGGCACAAAAAATCAACACTGATCAAGATATTTTTTTATCTCATTACGCGCAGTTTCCAAAAAAAGATCAAATCTGCTTTGAACTTCCGGTGTTAATTCCATGCCCCAGTCTGTATATTTTTTAGGTTCAATACCAACCACCCTCATAACAGGCCTGTTGCCGACCATTTCAGCCATATTCAAAGAATCAATCAAGTCGACATCGTGCAATGAAAGCCTCTGATCTTCATTTTGAACCAGATCTTCTTCTGAAAAGACGTATATGTCCCCCGGATTTCCTCCGGCATGAACAATATCAAGCACTAAAAGATAATCGTACCCTTCAAGAATGTGGAATATATCCTGAGTGAAAGTTCCCCCATCAACAATTTCAACATTCTCAGGCCAGTCCTCACATTGTAATTTTTGAACGGCATGAACCCCCGCACCTTCATCCATCAGAAGGATATTGCCGACTCCCATAACTAAAATTTTTTTCATTTAAAAAATCCCTGACTGCTTCTGAATTTTATGGTCATGATTATAATAAATCACTTTTTATATATTCACAGAAAGAATTGATAGTCAGTATGGATAAAAAATCTCCCGAACCGGCCAAACACCTAAATCCGGGAGAAATTTTATCAATCCAGCCGTTAAACACGGTCAGATAATTCAAATTATGAAACTAAAATTCTGATAATAGAATTTTAACATCCATCATTTATGATAGTTACAGTTTCCTTACCAGTCTCTGCGTGCAGCACGTGCACGGCACAGCCCAGTCACGGGTCAAAGGATCTAATGATCCTGGACACGTTGACCGGATTACTCTCATCGGGAACCGGGCACCCTATAAGCGCTTGCTCAACAGGCCCTCTCTGCCCCATATCATCGCGTGGATTTGTGTTCCACAATGTTGCGGGCATCAACTGATAATTTGCGGTAACTGAATTCTTGATGTTGATATAATGTAAAAGCGATCCTCTGGGAGCCTCTGTCAGCCCAAGTCCTTCGGCAGAAACCGGGATATTGGTCTTAACATAAGTCTCTTCACCGGGTTTCACTTCTTTCAACCAGATGTCACCAATTGCATTGGCAACAATATACGCTTCTTCAGCTCTTGCGATATGACGTCCCATTATTGAAAATGCCATATCTCCAAGGTCGCGGAACTTAGTTGCCTCAATACCAAACAGCTCTTTAAGCTGCTTTCTGCCCATAGGGCTGAGGTCAGGATTCTGAACCCACATACGGGCAAGAGGTCCAACTTCAACTGGCTTTTTATTATACCGTGAAGACTTAACAAAACTGTATGCGCCGTCTTTATGCACCTGAGGGATTGTCTTACCCTTTGAAGGATGAAGATCAGTACAGGATTCATCAAACCAGGAGTATTTTACATATTCACGGATTAAGTCCGAATCGAATTTTTCATCTTTACCGTCAATATAAACACCTGATTTAAGCAGGAATTCACTTTCTTCATCATCCAGTGGAAAAACGCCATAAGCCATGCAGTTTTTATAACCGCGACCGACATCAAAAAGATCTTTATATACAGATCCTATAAGATAGACCGTGGGCACATAAACTTCAGAAACAAACTTCTGCACAACTTTAAAACGGCTGGCATATTCTTTAAGCTTTTCCTCAGTAGGAATCTCAGTTGTTCCACCTGCCACCTGACCGGAGATATGTGGCATCTTTCCACCGAACATAGCTACCATTTCATGGCATATTCGACGGATTTCAAGAGCTTTGACATACTGGTCAACTGCTGCAGCATTTGTTTTTTCGTCCAGACGTAAGTCAGGATGCGGAAAACGAGGAACAAATGGAGCTTTACTTGGGCCCCTTACAAAATCAAGAGCTGCAAGATGATAAAAATGCAGTATATGAGATTGCAGATAGTTGGCACCAAAAATTAAATTTCTGGTCACCCTTCCGTTAGTTGTTACTTTAACTTCAAAAGCATCATCCAGCGCGCGACATGAAGCGGTTGAATGGGCTGTAGGACAAACCCCGCACAACCTCTGTGTCAACTGGGCGGCATCACGGGGATCACGTCCGACCAGAATGTTTTCAAACCCTCTATACATTCCGCCTGACAGCCATGCGTCAACGACCTTTCCGCCTTCAACCAGCACTTCCGCCTTTAAATGACCTTCAATTCTGGTCACCGGATCGATGGCAATTTTTAATTTACCTTTTGTTGCATCACTTGCCTGAGACATTTGCAGCATTCCTCCTGCTTTCGATCAATAGCCCAAAAAGCTAACACGGCTCATAGAACGGAGACATCTCATCTGGAAATCCCGGTTCAACACAGCCTAGACAAACAGAGTTTTCAACACACCAGTTTACACCGCCATTCCATTTGCGCTTAAAGCAGTCAGAATTGCTCAATGGACCTTTACAGCCAAGTTCATAGCGACATTTGGATTTATCGGTGAAAACATCTGCATAATTGTCCTGATCGAACTGATCGAGGTAAGGACAGTTGTCATGGATATTCTTCCCGTAGAAAGGAACAGGACGGCCTTCATCGTCCAGAAGCTTGACTACTTCAGCAAGCCCCTTTTCAAGTCCATGCTGCTCAATGGCATTGATGGCAACTACAAGAGTTCCGACCATCCAGTCAGGATGCGGAGGACATCCGGGAATATTAACAACCGGAGTCTTAACTCCATTTTCAGCAAGCACCTGTCCTACTGATTTAGATTCAGTCAGGTTGCCCTTTGCCGCGGGAATACCACCGTAGGCAGAACAAGTGCCTACATTAACAACCAGAGCGGCGTCTTTTGCCATTTTTATGGTAGTTTCGAGCATTGTGTAGTCTTTATGCTCAATTTCTCCCAGTACACAAAAGTGGCCGTCTTCTGCCACCGGTACTGCGCCTTCAATAATAAGAACATATTTTCCAGCCTGCTCTTTGGCCTGGTCGAACATATATGAGAAAGCCTGTTCGCCCTCACACCCCATAATTGTGGGATGGAAATCAAGATTGATCGCTTCTAAAAGAACCTCTGCAATAGAGGGATGGACGCTGTTAAGAATTGATACAGAACATCCGGTGCAGCCCTGTCCCTGCAACCAGAAACAATTCGGTACAAACTTTTTCAGCGCATGCACAATTTCCGGATTGAACATTTGGGAAATACCAAATCCAGCCACAGTACCTGTGCACAATTTCACGAAATCACGCCTGGTCAAACTCATACCTACCTCCTTGGTTGTTGCCGGCGCTGGTAAGGCTCTGTCCTTACATGAAATCCTAAAGTCACAACGACAATGGACTTAGCTGCAGGAAGTACACTCTGGGGCAACTTGCGTCAACCTTTTCGATATGTAACACCACTTTCTATTAATTATATCTATACTAATTATAGTATTAGTAGATAGTTTTACTTTACCCCATTGAACAATGGTCTATAATTTTGCTAGACTATTTCAAGTCACTTGCTAGAACTCTATAACTAATTAAAATACAAGGAAATATGATGGCTAAAAAGAAAAACAGATTTGTACCACTCCTGCTACTGATAATTATACTAGGAATAGTCGGAACAGGGGCATACTTTTTATATAAGGACACCGTACCACCAGAAATTGCCATCTCCCCGGAGAGCGGTGATATTAATGCAGAAACCCCTATATCAGTAACTGTGAATGAAAAAATTTCTGACATTAAAGCCGTTAAAGTGGTACTCATTCAGAATGATAAAAAAATTCAATTAACATCTGAAGAACTAAGACCGGGAAATAAAAATTGGGAAAAAACATACAAAATAGGCAAAGATAAAATCAAACAGGGTAATTTTGAGTTAGCTGTTTGGGCAGTTGATACTTCTCTTGCTAATTTTGGTGGCGGCAATTCATTCATAGCAAAGGGGAACTACACCTTAGATACTGTGGCCCCCAAAATAACTATCCAGACAACTACTCACAACCTTACTCAAGGCGGCTGTTCCCTTATACTCTATTCGTTAAACGAAACACCGGATCAAACTGGAGTTAAGGTAGGAGATTTATTTTTCAAAGGATACAAACAGCCGGATGGAATGTACGCCTCACTTTTTGCAATACCTTTTTACATAGCTCCAAAGGATTTCAATCCTGTTGTAATTGCGACTGATAAAGCTGGAAACGAAAGGACCCGTTCATTCTATTTCCACGCTAATCCTAAAATTTACCGCCACGATAATATCAGGATATCAGATAGATTCTTAAATAGAAAAATGCCTCAGTTTGAAGACAATTTCCCTGAAAAAAGTTCACCACTGGAAACTTTCCTAAAAGTTAACAGAACCATCCGTAAAATTAATAGAGAAAGGCTTAAGACAATAGGTCTTGATACTTCCCCTGAATTTTTGTTTGACGGAGTCTTTTTAAGGCTGCCGAATGCTGCCACAAGGGCTGGATTCGGAGATCAACGCAGCTACATATACAATGGCAAAAAAATTGACTTTCAGACTCATCTTGGAATTGATTTGGCGAGCATAGCACATGCTGATGTTCCTGCAGCTAACAATGGTAAAGTTGTTCTAGCTGAAGATTTCGGCATATATGGAAATGTCATCATTCTTGACCATGGATTAGGATTACAAACCCTTTATGCGCACTTAAGCCAGTTTAAAGTCAAAGTTGGTGATACTGTTAAAAAAGGCCAAATTATAGCAAAAACCGGTGCAACCGGAATGGCTGGAGGCGATCACCTGCATTTCGGAGTTCTCTGCTCGGGCCTACCCGTCAACCCCTTAGAATGGTGGGATAGAAACTGGATCATAAACAATATATCCAGTAAACTTAATTAGCATCCTATAAAACGCATTCTGCAAATAATAAAAAAGGCCCGAAATTTTAAAATTTCGGGCCTTTTAGCGTAATTAATTCTAACTAATGAGCAGGAACTTGAAACTCCTCTTTAATTAAATCCATTGCAATCGGAGTAATTTTATCTCTTCCACGGAACAATTGTTCTTCAGATACACCGGATAAAGCATGACTTAAAACTTCATCCATATTTTCAACCGGTATGATCTCAAGATCTTTTAAGATTTCATCAGGAACTTCTTTAAGATCTCTTTCATTGTCAGCCGGAATAAGAACTGTTTTTGAGAGACCTCTATGTGCAGCAAGAAGTTTTTCTCTCAGACCACCGATAGGAAGAACTCTTCCCCGCAAAGTGATTTCACCGGTCATGGCAAGATCGTGACGAACCGGGATATTCAAAACAGCAGAAGCAATAGCTGTACAAAGAGTAATACCAGCAGAGGGACCATCTTTTGGAGTAGCTCCTTCCGGTACATGCACATGCACATCAATCTTTTCATTAAAATCAGGACGCAAACCGAAAAGGTCCGAACGTGATCTGATATATGAAAGAGCAGCTCTTGCCGACTCCTGCATAACATCACCCAATTTACCTGTTATCACTACATTACCCTTGCCAGGCATTAAAGATACTTCAACCATGAGCATCTCTCCGCCGACCTGAGTGTATGCAAGACCTGTAGCCACACCTACCAGTGATTTTTCTTCACTGGCCCCATGACGGAATTTCTTTACTCCGAGAACAGAAGTCAAATTAGAACACGTTAAATGGAATTCCTTGGTTTTATCGTCAGCCTCAACCATTTTCATTGCAGTCTTACGACAAACCTTGGCAAGTTCACGTTCGAGATTTCTAACGCCCGCTTCTCTGGTATAAGTCCTGATAATTTCCAGCATTGCATTATCAGATACAGAGAGATTGTCCTGTACAAGTCCGTGCTCACCGACCTGCTTTGGCAGCAGAAAACTTTTAGCAATCTGCAACTTTTCAGTTTCCAGATAACCCGGAAGTTCAATAATCTCCATTCTATCCTGCAATGGCAATGGGATAGAATGCAAATTATTTGCAGTAGTTATAAAGAAAACTTTGGACAAATCATAATCAAGATCAAGATAATGATCATTAAAAGTACTATTTTGCTCAGGATCAAGAACTTCAAGTAGAGCTGCTGATGGATCACCCCTGAAATCTGTGCTCATTTTATCAACTTCATCCAGACAAATAACTGGATTGCTGTGTTCGCAGCGTCTCAAAGAATGAATAATTTTACCGGGCAAAGCACCAACATAAGTCCTTCTATGACCACGAATCTCAGCTTCATCGCGAACGCCACCAAGTGAAATACGCACAAATTCACGATCCATAGCCCTTGCTATAGAACGGGCAATAGAAGTCTTACCAACTCCGGGAGGGCCTGCAAAACAAAGTATAGGTCCTTTCAAAGTTTCAACTATAGATTCAACCGCTATATATTCCAGAATCCGTTCTTTAGCTTTTTTGAGACCATAATGATCTTCATCAAGAATTTTGCGTGCTTCAGCTATATTGATCTTTGATTCTTTGTAGGACTCCCACGGAAGATCAAGTACCCAGTCAACATAATTTCTTACTACTGTGTACTCAGCGGAAGAAGGAGCCATCTGGCGAAGTTTTTTTATTTCCTTAAGAATTCTTCCCTTGGCTTCTTCATTAATTTTTTTCTCATCAAGAGCTTTTTCGAGTTCGACAGCTTCAGCCTGAGGATCATCCTCTCGGCCCATCTCCTTATTGATGGCTTTCAGCTGCTCATTCAAATAGTATTCTCTCTGATTTTTTTCCATTTGCCCTTTAACACGATTTTTAACGCGTTTTTCAATGGAAACTATCTCTATTTCACCAAGGAGAAGCTGATATACAGCTTCCAGACGCTTAGTTGAAACAAGCTCTTCAAGTATTTCCTGCTTTTGCTGATAATCAACCTTAAGATGGGGCATCAACGAATCAGCAAGTTTACCGGGAGAGCGAATGGAAGAAATAGCTAAGATTGTTTCCGGGGCTATTTTTTTATTTATCTTGCCAAATTCATCTAGAGATTCATGAACCGCACGAACAAGTCCCTCTCCCTCAGAATCATCTATTGGCAGATCATCAACTCTTTCAACTTCAACTTGAGGGAAACTTTCCTCAAATTCACCTTCTTCTTTCTCAGGATTCCATGAGCCACGATACAAGCCTTCAAATAAGACTTTTATTGTCCCGTCAGGAAGCCTCAGCATTTGAAGAATTTTACTTACAGTACCCGTAGTGTATAAGTCTTCAGGATTTGGCTTTTCTTTCTCAGGAGTTTTCTGAGTTACTAGAAAAATCTTTTTATCATAATCAGATATGGCCTGCTCAATAGCTTTTATTGAAGATTCACGACCTACAAATAAAGGAACAATTGAACGCGGGAACATGACGACTTCCCTGAGTGACATCATAGGGAAGGTATTTTTTTCAGCAGGTGAGCTGTTGCTATCAAAAACTATGGATGACATTTATCCTCCTGTCTTTTCAGTAGGTAACAGTCTTCATAAATTAAAAGACCGCTAAGGATATTATAGATAAAGCTCCTTGCGTTTTTGTCAAACACAACAAACATTTTTTTAGTGAAGAACAGGTGCAGGCGTTCATTAAGAAGTGAAAATCCGCAGAGTCTTATTATATATAAAAATTTATTTTATACAAAGTCAATCAGTCAAATATCAGTTTGGTGCAACGACTCACATTCGAACACTGATCAAAATCGGAGAGCTAACCCGTAAAAAATAAACAGGGGTACCCTAAAGTCAAAGGGTACCCCTGTTGTAAACTTATGCGCTTTTAACTTCGTTATGATAGAAAAGCAAAGGCTCCATTCCATTTTCTACTACACTGGTATTTATTACGCACTCTTTAACTCCTTCAAGAGAAGGCAGTTTGTACATTATATCCAGCATGATAGATTCAAGAACGTTTCTAAGACCCCTGGCTCCTGTTTTGCGCTTAACTGCGAGTTTAGCAATTGCTTTAAGAGAATTAGCAGTAAAAGTCAGGTTAACTTCATCAAGCTCAAAAAGCTTTTTATACTGCTTAACTAAAGCATTTTTAGGTTCCTGAAGAATCCTAACCAGATCTTCTTCGCGCAATTCTTCAAGTGAAGTCTGAATAGGAATACGTCCTACAAACTCCGGAATCAGACCAAATTTGACTAAATCAGAAGGCTCGGCTTCACGGAAAAGATCACTTGCCGAGGATTCTTTTTTAGATTCAACTTTGGCACCAAAGCCTATTGAAGAACCCTGCATACGCTGCTGCACGATTGAATCCAGACCAATAAAAGCACCACCTAGAATAAAAAGGATATTGGAAGTATCAATCCTGATAAATTCCTGCTGGGGATGCTTTCTACCACCCTTGGGAGGGATATTGGCTTCTGTTCCTTCAATAATTTTCAGCAGAGCCTGTTGAACACCTTCACCTGAAACATCTCTTGTAATTGACGGGCTGTCTCCCTTGCGGGCAACTTTATCAATTTCATCGATGTAAATAATTCCACGCGAAGCTGCGTCAATATCATAATCTGCATTCTGCAATAACTGGACAAGAATATTTTCAACATCCTCTCCGACATAACCTGCCTCGGTTAAAGTCGTAGCGTCAGCAATTGCAAAAGGAACTTTAAGGATTCTGGCAAGAGTCTGTGCAAGCAGAGTCTTACCGGAACCAGTTGGTCCGATCATTAAAATGTTACTTTTATCAATCTCCAGATCTTCAGAATTGGAAAGAGAGTAAAATACACGTTTATAATGATTGTGAACGGCCACAGCCAAAATCTTTTTGGCATATTCCTGACCGATAACATATTCGTCTAAAAGCTCTTTAATCTGCTGCGGTGGAAGAAGTTTTCCTTCATCAAACTCCTCGCTCACAGCTTCCTGAGCCATAATCTCATTGCAAAGCTGCACACATTCATCACAAATGTAGACATCCGGTCCTGCTATGAGACGCTGAACCTCGTCCTGAGACTTGGAGCAGAAAGAGCAATGAAGGTCCCGTCCAGAACCCCGATGTTCTTTACTCATCAGTAATTAACCTTCCTTGGCTGGAGTTTTGCGCGAGGTGAGGATTTCGTCAATCAAACCGTAATCCACGGCTTCCTGAGAAGACATGAAATGATCACGGTCAGTATCCTTTTCAATTTCCTCAATGCTTTTGCCTGTATTCTGAGCCATGATACCATTGAGAGTCTTTTTCAGTCTCATGATTTCCTGAGCCTGAATGTTTATATCAGTGGCTTGACCCTGAGCCCCTCCGAGAGGCTGGTGGATCAGGATACGGCTGTTAGGCAATGCAAAACGCTTACCTTTTTCACCTGCGGAGAGTAGAAAAGCGGCCATGCTGGCAGCCTGTCCCATGCAAAGAGTTGAGACAGGAGCTGAAATGTACTGCATAGTATCATATATAGCCATTCCCGCTGTAACAACCCCGCCGGGTGAGTTTATATACATATAAATTTCTTTTTCCGGGTCTTCTGATTCTAAAAAGAGAAGCTGCGCGCAAATCAGACTGGCAACATAGTCATTAATTTCGCTTCCGAGAAGAATGATTCTATCTTTAAGAAGGCGTGAATAAATATCGTACGCGCGCTCTGTGCGTCCAGTGGTCTCGATAACAATAGGAACTGCTCCTGACATTTATCTCTCCCGGCAATAATTATTACAAAAAAATAAAATTCGGTCCTGATTAACCTTTCACGATGGACCGGACATCATCAAAATAAAACAACTTTATTTAATTTAATCATTAGAATGATAGACGACAAGGGTAAATTGTCAATTAATATCCTTCTGAATAAAAAAAACAGATAAAAGTTGATTAGGCAAGCCTTATAATAAGGGCTTGCAACGATTTTAATACAAAATAAAAAAAGAACAGATTATTAAACTACCTAAAAATTCAAAAAGGCGGCAGAGCCATAATAACCCTGCCGCCGCATATACAATCTTGTCCCCTGCTATTAATCGGCTTTTTCTTCCGGAGCGGGTTCAACTTCTTTAACATTGGCATTTTCATAGATAAACTCGCCGGCTTTATCAGCAAGCAGTCTGTCTCTAAGCGGAATAAGGAGGTTATGCTCTTCATAATAAGATTTAACTGAAGAGAAATCCTGTCTGGTCTGAGCTGCGATTTTCTGAAGAGTTGCTTCAACTTCCTGAGGTTCAACTGCAAGCTCTTCACGTTTAGCAACTGAAAGCAGGAAAATCTCAGTACGAACTGCTTCTTCAGCTTCTGAGTGAAACTCTTCTTTGAGAGCCTCAATAGTCTTTCCGGTTGACTCCAGGCTGCGTCCGGAACGTTCAATCTGTCCAACATAGTCGGCAACCATACGCTGGAGGCGATCTTCATAAAGAGAAGGAGGAAGAGGGAAATCAAGCTCTGAAACGATACCCTTTACAAGCTTGGTCAATGCGTTATTTTTATTGAGCTGTTTGCGGTTGGCAAGATAGCTTTTGGAAATAATTTCACGCATTTTTTCAACAGATTCGAAACCACCGGCTTTTTTAACGATATCATCGGTTAATTCCGGCATCTTACGTTCTTTTACGGCATGCACGGTAACTTTCATGTTAACTTCTTTACCGGCAAGATCAGTGTTGATGAAATCTTCGGGGAAAGTAATTAATTTCTCACCTTTTTCACCAGGCTTAAGAGTCTTTACAAGCTCTTCAAATTCTGGAAGAGCATGCCCCTCTCCGAGAGGCAGGTCAAAATTGTCTGCCTGAATACCGGGAATAGGCTCACCATCGATTTCAGCAGAGAAAGTTATGCTTGCAAGTTCGTCATCCTTTGCAGGACGATCTTCTTCAATAGGCTTGATTTCAGCCATGCTCTGCAACATACGGTTTTCAACTTCTTTAAGTTCCTCATCGGAAACTTCAGCACGCTCTTCTTCTACATCAAGACCAAGATACACAGGTGTATCAAACTCAGGAACAACTTCAAACTTGATTGAGTAATTAAAATCCTCATCGCGTACGAGCTGAGCTGAATCAACGTCAATCTTTGAAACAGGAACAAGAGACTGACCATTCATAATGTCATTGATATGATAGTTTACAAGGTCAGTTGTTGCTTCATCTACAATCTGTTTTTTGTATTTGGACTGAATAACAGAAGCTGGTACTTTACCCTTACGAAAACCTTTAACGGAAGTCTGGGCTTTGTATAATGCAATAGTTGCATCTAATGCTGCGTTAACTTCTTCAGCAGGGACACTGACATCAATTTTCCTTTCGACGGCAGAAATTTCCTCAATATTAAAATCCATTCAAGCATCCTCCTCAAATATATTCGCAGTCCGACTAGCTGCGATTGCTTTCGTATTTTAGGCGGGAAACTTGATCGGTTCTCATTTCCCACAAAAGAATTGGGATTATTTAGGCAGTTTGACATGAAAGTCAAGTCCCTTAAAGAACAAGGATGAAAGAAAATGTAAATTAAAATATATTTTTTCAATAAGTTATCTGACATGACATCGAATAAAAAACAAATGACGAAAAAAATACAATGTATTCTTTTCGTCATTATTTTATTTTGATTTATCTTTAATATCTTACATAAACAACTATAAACCAATTACAACTTAAGCAGCAATGTTGTCGATGCGATCACGGATTCTTCCAATCAAAATGGCCTGCCCCTTGTTAAAAGGGTTCAGATTCTTAATTGCCAATTGGTAACTTGATCTGGCTTCTTCAATTTCACCGAACATATTATGTACCAAAGCCAGATTCATATATAACTTTGCCCTGTGGGCTTTTTTTGACTCACAACGTATAAGATTCAAAGCTTCATTCAATCTTTCTATAGCCAAATTGTAGTTTCCATTATTCGCAGCTTCCATTGCAGACCTATTAATCTTAAAAACTTTACTGATTCCGCACATTTTAGTCTCCCTTCTTTCAAAATTCATATCAACTTGTTGAAATTTAAATTAATGAATATGAGAATCAATGTCAATTAATAATTAATAAAAAATGACTGCCCATCTCAATATGGGAGCAGCCATTTTTTACATCTCTAGAATTTCATCTAGCTGATATCAAATTGTATCCATTAATTAATGCTATGCTCTTTCTCAAACGAGAAGAGATTTAGTGGAGGAAAACACATCCTGATTTTGTCCTGAATAGGCATTGATAACTGTTTGAGCAAATGTATCCTGTTTTTGAGTTCCCAATTTAGATTTTTCATTTTCTAAATCATCAAAAACTCCCGAAAGAGATTGATCTCCGGCTTCAAAAGCCTGTCTCAGTTCGTCAGCAGTAACAACACCGTCTTTATTAAAATCGTAAGAGTCATAATCTTCATCAGCAGTTGAGACTGAAGAGACACCTGAAAATGAATCAGCACTTATGTTAGAAGCTGGATCCGTAGCTTCTCCCTGAATTGCTGAAATTATTTCCTCACTTGTAATTGACCCGTCTGAATCTGAATCAAACATACTGAATAAATCTTCACTCAATCCACTTTCTTCGAAAGAAATTTCTCCATCTCCATCAGAATCACTCTCACTAATAATAGACCCTGCGATCTCATCAGAACCGGATTGCAAAAAGACACTCAGCTGGCCCAACATACTTAATTGAGAATTTTCACCTGCTGCAGACTGTTCAAGTTCATCAATAGAAAGATAACCATCCTCATCGCTATCAAGATTTTCAAAATGCTCATCTAACAATCCTGATTCTTCAAGTGTCAGCAGACTATCACCATCACTATCATTCTGACTTAAAAAAGATTCAATTGAGTTGGTATTATCATTGTTATCCTTCTTGCCTACCAGTTCCATAAACTGTCCTGATCCCGAAGAAAAACTGCCTAGTGCTGATATACTCATAAAATGCTCCTTGCCGAGAAGTTAAAATTTCAGCGGCAAAAATTACCGCTTCAAGCTTCAGCAAAAAAGGCAGCAAATTATATCCCATAAAATATTAACATATTGTATATTTTTATTAATATTTACTAAAAAACGTCAGCAGGAAGGAAATTGTATAGTTATCACAGTACCGTCAGATTCAGAGGTGGCCATACTGATATCCAGATTATGTGTTTTTGCAATAAGCATCGCAGAGTATGTCCCAAGACCTGAACCGTCTTCTTTGCCATGTGTAACATATTTTTGGAAAAATCTTGAACGGATCTCATTTGGAACAGGCTTACAGTTAGATATAGCAACAGTTATAAAATGACTTCTGGTAATATTTACCAATACAGGATGATCCGGCAGGCTTGCTTCAATGGCATTTTTTATAAGATTTCGAAACATTGTCCTCATAAGCATATGCTCACCGAGAATCTCGACAAATTCAGTCCCATCAACATCGCTTCCATTCAGGGTAATTTTCATAAATGTCTGTTCACGGCGCAGTAAAAGAGCCATCTCTTCTTCAAGAGAACAGAGAAGCTCAACAAGATCAATACCTGCAAGCTTCAATGAATAAATCCCCTGCTCCATTTTAAACATATCAAGATGCGACTGAATCATATCCAGCATACGGTAACCGGCTGCAGCGATTCTTTTTATATACTTCTCCTGCTCAGCAGTCATTCCACCTTTAGTTAACATTAACTCTGGATACCCGATAACAAGATTAAGTGAAGATTTAAGATCATGACGATTTATTCTTTCTACCTCATCTCTTATCATTTCAGCTGTTTTTCGCTCCTTTATCTGCAATTCCAGCTGAGCATTCTTTTTTTCAAGCTCTTTATGTTTGTTGCGAACTTCTCTTGTCCTGTTTGCAACCATTAATTCGAGCATTTCTCTATGCTTTATGAGCCAGTCATCACGCTCCTGAACTCTTTCAAACATCAAATTAAATTCCGCAACCAATAAACCTATTTCATCGTCACTGATATAATTAACACGCTGAGAATAATCTTTACGACTCGAAATTTCTTTTACCGTTTCAGTCAACTGTCCTATGGGATCGGCTATTTTTTTACGAAAATACGAAGCCAATAAATAGCTTGAAGCTGAAACAACAAGTAAAATAAGAAAAGAGACCCCAATAGTGTGAACAAGCCAGCTGTTTTGGTCCATAAAATCAGCATTAATTACAAGCCAGCCAAGGTTCTCTCCCTGAGATGTAATCGTTTTTATTATCCTAAAATCATAAAGACCAATTTTTACGGCACTTTCAAACCGAATTGGCTTTTCTTGTCTATGTCCAAAACTGGCAAATACTTTCTTATTTGAAGTAAAAACAACTGCAGATTTGACATGAGGAACAATTCCCAGTGACCCCAGAACTTCCTCAGCTGCTTCGGGATCTTTAAAATCCAAAGCCGGACTTACTGAATTTGCCACCAAATCGGCCAGCATTTTAGCTTTATTAATGTTATCCTGCCGATAAGAAATAAATAAAAGCAAAATGCTTAAAATCATTGAGACCAAAAGGGCAAAAAGAGCTGTACCAAAAATTGCAGCAGTTATTTTACGCCCAATGCTGGCTTTAAAAATTTTCATCTGGGATCAGCTCCACAAAAAATTTCTGATAAACTCAACAATTTTGAGCTGATGTTTAACCCTGCTTTCTGCGCGGCACATATATTCACTTGCAATTTAATCCTGCCATCAGATTCTTTTAGATTTATAATCCCACCCATTTTCAAAAATTGTGAACTTTTACCGATTGTCAAAATAGGTCTATCTGAGATTCTTTTTAAAACAGCAGCTATATCTCTTGAACTTTCAGTATTAAAAAACAACACCTGACATTTATCTGATGGCCAGCTAACAACCTTAAATGGTTCTTTTTCCTTAAAATAATTAGCAATCTCACTTTTTCTGACAGCGGCAATAGTTATCATATTTCTTTTAGAATAAGATTCATCACCCGGCCACTTTATATATTTTGTTATCTTCTTAATAAACAGCACTCTTAATTGAGCTTCAGAAGCGTTCATACCAGCGAATACCGGTAAAGAAACAAGCAGTAAAACTGCCACTGCGGCGGGAAAAACAAGCAGGTTTAATCTACCTCTTAGAAATCCCATGTGAGCCTCATTGAGACAGCAGGTTCAGTAATTACATAGTTAGCATCATTAACTCCATTAAGGAGTCCTGAGCCTATTAATTCTAAAGATATTTTGTCAGAAGCTTTCCATTCGAGACGTGCACTTAAGTCAAAGCCTGTTGAAAGATCCCGGTCATCCAAGCTATTGAGATATGAAGAAAATAAATCCAACTCCAATGAATCTGAAAGAGCAGCTATGGCTTGCAGCTTGTAACTGTAGACAGGACTGTTGAGGGGAGGTGAGAAACCAGGCCCATCACCCGGGACTGAAGGAAAATCCTGCAAGGTAACGGATACAGAGGGCCTTAGAATCAACCATTCCAAAGCCTGCCAGTCCAAAGCGAATTCAGAACCGTAAGTAATCCCTTCTAAAGAACTGACGGGGCTGGCCGTTCTTGTTGAAGGATCAAACGACATTGTTACCATCTGATCATAATTATTAAAGAAAACTGACAAATCGATCTTAAGATCGTCATCAAAAATTCTTCGGTAACCAGCTTCAACAGAAGTAAGCTCTTCATTTTCAAGATCAGCAGTTGAATCTAAAAAATACCTGTAACCATTATACATGACATCATAATGTCCCTGATGTACCCAGTCACTAGGATATCTATTGGCATAAGACAGAGCCAGCCAGTATTCCTGCTTATCTTTGGTATATAATAATCTGGCGGTGGGTTGGGGTGAAACTTCACCATCCTCAACGTAATCCAACTTCATTCCAAGAGTAAGAAAAAGTTCATCTTCAATAAGCGTTATACGGTCTTGCAAAAATGAACTGACATCAAAACGGCTGAAATTCGCATTCCTGACAGAAACAAATTTTCCCTGCTCAAACTCTTCCCAAAAATATCTGCCTCCGGCACCGGCGGTTATCAGATGAGCTCCTGTCTGAACGCCGGAATATACCAATTCTCCATCAAATGTGTTTAAATTGCCTTCAAGATCCTGCAAAGTAACTATAGTTCTTGAATATGAGGAACGAAATTGGATTCCAGAATTAACTCCTGTGGATCTATCCCAGACAAACTGGGCAAACCCATTAACATCATTTTTATCTCTATCTGCTGAAAAGGGATTGCCGGGAGGAGATTGCTCGGTTATTTTGGAATGTGAAATTGCACCCTGAAAAGAAAGTTCATCTGTAAAGGCATTCTCCCAATCACCGCGAACTCCTACAGTCCCTGTAGTCCAGTCTCTTGATCCTTTTTCCGGATGTCCAAAAACAGTATAATTTTTTCCTGCTTCATATCCACCCTTTCCGTATACCGCAAAATTTCCATTATCTGAGATTTTACTGCCGCCAATTAGAAGTTCAGAGACTCCATCTGAACCTACAGTAGTTACACTCTTTAGTCCTTCAAGCTCTTTGGCATGCTTAGTAATAATATTGATGACTCCATTGAATGATTCAGCTCCCCATAAGCTCGTCCATGGACCGCGAATCACCTCTATCTGCTTTACCATCTCTATAGGCAGACCTTGAGTTCCCCATAGGACCTCTGCAAAATATGGTGAAGTTATTGGGCGGTTATCAATTAATATTAATTGCTTACTATTAAAAACACCTTTAAATCCACGTATTCCAATTGCCCATTTGTCAGTATCTGTTCTTGTTACAATCACTCCAGGAACTGTTTGCAAAGCTTCGGGAATACTTTTCGCTCCACTACGCCGGATATCCTCTTCCGTGAGGATAGTGTAAGATCCGGCAATATTTTCAAGTGACTGTTTTCTTCTGGAAGGCGAAACCACCTCAACATCCATCAGTTCTTCAAGATTAAGATCTTCAAGTCTGGAATCAGAATCTGAACCTGCTGCCCGGCAAGGTATTGCAGCAAAACTTAAATAAATAAGAATAGTTATTACTAATCCAAACTTGAACATATTAATCATGCTTCAGCCTGATTTCTGGCGGTCATCATATATCCGCGTCCTCTGATAGTTTTAATACTTACAGAACTACCGGCCTTTCTTCTTAAGTTGCTCATATGGACATTGAGAACATAGTCGTCAAAGTCAGCACTTCGACCAAGTGCTGATTCCATCAATTTTTCTCTTTCAACAAGTTTACCGCAATTAGTGGCAAGCAATTCTATTATACAATACTCCGCTGCAGTAAAATGAGTTGGTTCACCATTAACAAGAACACTGCGAGTATCGAGATTTACGATAATATTTCCGATTCTCAACTGCCCTTTCAAAGGTGGGACTGAAGGATCTTCAGTTAATGGTGGTGGAAATGCCCTGCGAAGCGCTGCTCTCATTCGGGCTAACAATTCACGCAAGGGGAAAGGTTTGCAGATATAGTCATCGGCTCCCATTTCAAGCCCGACAACACGGTCAACCTCTTCACCTTTTCCGGTTAACATTAATACTGGAACACTTGATTCCGCCCTAATTTTACCAAGAACATTCAGTCCACTTAAGTCAGGAAGAATAATATCCAGTATCACAAGATCATGGTCTCCCTTTTTAAAAGCTTTCAATCCACTCTGGGCAGTACAACATGATTCAAGGTCATATCCCTCATCACCAAGGTAAGAACTCAGAAGTTCACCCAGTTCCGGGTCATCATCAATCAATAAGATTTTATTCATAGTTTAATCTCCTATATGACCTATATATGTTCAGAAGGAATAAGCAAAACTGTTTAATATAAAAAAAGGTTAATAACATTAAGAAACATTAAGAAATCACGCAAAACAGTTAAGAGGAAAAAATACTGCGCATAAAAAATAGAAAATCAACATAAACGTTTTCACAACTACCTTCGTATAAATAGATGAAAGAAGGATTGAATTGGTCATTCTTCTTCGTGTGCAAGGATGTACGCATTTACATGGAGGTTTTTATGGCATTAGTAGTAAACAACAACTCAATTGCAAATTCGGCAGCAAGACATCTAAATGATGCCTACAACGCATTAGGAACTTCAACAGAAAGACTGTCATCCGGACTTCGTATTAACAGTGCTTCTGACGATGCCGCAGGTCTGGCTGTCAGAGAACTTATGCGTTCCGACGTATCCACCCTTAATCAGGGTGTGCGTAATGCTAATGATGGCATTTCAATGATTCAGACAGCTGACGGAGCTCTCTCCGTAGTTGACGAAAAGCTGATCAGAATGAAGGAACTTGCTGAGCAGGCTGCTACCGGAACATACACTTCAGACCAGCGAGCTTTGATCGATGAAGAATATCAAGCCATGGCATCTGAAATCACCAGAATAGCAAGCGCAACTGACTTTAACGGCATTTACCTTTTAAACGGCAATATAAGTGGAGACAATGCGCTGACTATCCATTTCGGCACAGGCAATGACTCGGCTGAAGACAAGTATGACGTGGAAATCGGGAAGTGCACTGCTTCTGCCTTGGGCGTTGGAAATCAGTCAACCGAAAATGCAGGATACTCTGTATCAACTCAGGAAGCAGCTCAGGAATCTCTGGCTGCTCTCGACAAGGCTATTGTCTCCAAGGATAAGATAAGAGCCAATCTTGGAGCCCTCCAGAACAGGCTTGATGCAACTATCTCAAACCTTCAGATACAATCCGAAAACCTATCCTCAGCAGAATCGCAAATATCTGATGTCGACGTGGCAACAGAAATGACTGAATACTCAAGACAGCAGATAATAACACAATCTGCAACGTCCATGCTGGCTCAGGCAAACTCTTTGCCTCAAATGGCTCTCTCTCTGATAGGTGGATAATCCACCCCATTAAACAAACAACTTATGCCCGCATCAGTGAATTCTGATGCGGGCTTTTTATATTCTGAAAAAAATTCCGTCCAGTTTTTATTACTAAGGAAAAAAATTCCTCTTCACCCAAAACCTCATTTTCAAAATCACTGATTGTGCAATTCAAAGATATTCAACATTAATTTTTGTTAAAAAAACAAACTAAAAATTAAAATATAAATTTATAATTAATATTATTTAATATTATATTTTGAAAAATTAATTATAAATTTATAGTTGTAAACTTTATAAGGCACGCCTGTTGCTTTTTAAACAGCATAGGAGGCTTTATGAAAACAATTAATAAAGAATTAGATAATCAAAATATAAGTCACGATTTAAATATATTTTTCAAAAAATATGAATATACAATTAAAAATTGTATTAATTATTTTTTAAAGAACAATACATACAAATTAAATCAATCAGATATTGATGATATTTTTCAAGATATAGCTTTCAAAATTATAAAAAATAATTACATAAAAAAATTTTCTTACAAAAAAAGTTCAATAAAAACTTGGATTTCAATAATAAGTAGGACCGTAACAATAGACTATCTACGTAAAATAAAAAATTATAACTACAAATATTACGAATTATACATCGATAAAAATGTTGAAACTGACAATATTAAACTAAAAATACCTCCTGGTGTACTAACACAACGTCAAACGCAAATTCTTGAGATGTCTTTTGTTGAAGGCCTTAAATCCGTGGAAATAGCAGACAAGCTAAAAATCAAATCCGGGACTGTCAGAAGCATAAAGCATCAATCAATAAATAAGCTGAGGAAATATCTAGATATTCACACCAAAAGGAGGAAAAAATCATGAGTGTAGAAGCTGTCAATTCATCAACAACCACTACGACCGATTCTTCCAGCAATACAACTTTAAGCCAGCTCGACTTTCTGACTTTGCTTACAACACAAATGGAATATCAAGACCCGACAGATCCAGTTGATAATTCTGAGATGGTTTCCCAAATGACACAATATTCAATGCTGGAGCAGCAAACCAGTACTAACGATAAATTAGACACCATACTTTCTGAAATTCAATCAATGTCCAAGATCAACAGCTCCAGTTATCTCGGCCAGAAAGTTTCCGCTGAAGGCGGCGTAGCAGAAGTAAGTGATGGTGAAATCGATTCAACCGTAACCATCACCCTAAGTGAAGATGCGGCAAATCTTGGAATAAATATTTACGACTCAGACGGAAATATTGTTGCCACAAACTATTACGAGGACGTTTCCTCCGGAACATTCACCATTGATGGAGATGAAATAAATGCAAGCGGAGCTTTGACCAGTGACGGATATTATACGCTTCAAGCTTTCGCATACGACTCCAATGGAGCGGAAGTCGACGTTTCGATGGAGTCTGAGGGAACAGTTGCCGCGATAAGTCAGGAAGATGATGGAGTGGTCTTCACTCTTGAAGACGGCAGGGAAGTGAACCTAACCGATGTAACCCTTCTAGCCTCTTAATAAGGAAACTATCATGGGTATCACAAGTACATTATATACAGGAATTTCCGGAATTAATGTCAATAGTCAGGCAACTTCAGTCGTCAGTAACAATCTTGCAAACTCAAGCACTGTAGGTTTCAAAGCTTCGTACACAACATTCGAAGATGTTTTTTACTCTTCAATCAGTACAGGAAGCGGTGGCGATCAGGTTGGTAACGGAGCAGGTGTTGCTTCCGTAAACACTGATTACACCCAAGGTTCTTACGAAGACTCCAGCACAGCTACAAATGTAGCACTTAACGGGGACGGATACTTTGTAGTTTATGACCCAGATCTGGGGACAACATACTATACCCGAGCCGGCAACTTCGATTTTGATAAGGATGGTTATCTTGTTGATCCATACGGAAATCAGGTTCAGGGATGGGAAGTTGAAAACGGTTCTGCTTCTGGAGCATTGACTACAATTCAGCTTGACCAGTCCCAATCTCCGCCGAATGCGACAAGTGAAGTTTTCGTTTCTATGAATCTTAATTCTCAGAGTACCGACAATGCCGTTACAACCAATCCGTATACTTCTGAATTTGAGCTTTATGACGGAACCGATGATCCTCCACTTGACGACTCAAGATACAGCTACTCAAGCACCATTACCATTTATGATGAAAATGGTACTTCCCATGATCTTACCTATTACATGGACCCTGTGGATGTTGATGCTGATGGTAATATTGTCTGGGAATACGTGGTTTCCTGCAATCCGGAAGAAGATATGCGTTCATTCGGAGGAACGGACCTCAACACGACCAGTGCCGCAGGTATGCTTATGACCGGAACACTGACCTTTGATTCAGAGGGACAGTTAATCTCACAGACGGCATACACTCTTACGGACTCACCGGTATCATCCGATCCTAAAGACCTTGACAACTGGGTTCTGGCTGATTTCAGCGATGCTGGACTAACGGAAGTAAATGCCAACTTTACCGGAAGCACTTCCGGTCAGGACATTTCAATAGATTTCGGAATGACAAACACCGGCTCAACAATCGGTGATGGCTGGACGACCACTTCAGGGGTGACAACTCTCGGTGATATCACTTCTGCAACCAGCTATTCCGATCTGCCGACATTCAACAGTTCAAGCCTAACAACCGGAGCCACTACAAGTTATAGTGACAGTTCTTCAGCCACCTACAGTACAACTCAGGATGGTTATTCAACAGGATCGCTTCTTTCAGTCTCTGTAGATGAGAACGGAATTATCAGTGGAAACTATTCAAACAGTCAGACAATTGAACTTTATCAGCTGGCCCTTGCCGATTTTACAAATAAAGAAGGGCTCGTCGCAAACGGGAGCAACCTATTCACCTCAACGACGGAATCAGGACAGGCAATAATAGGGACAGCAGGGACAGGCGGATTCGGCTCAGTTGTATCAAATGCCCTCGAATCTTCAAATGTTGATCTGGCATCAGAAATGACCAGACTGATTATCATTCAAGCAGCGTATCAGGCTAACAGCAAAGTCGTAACGACAGCTGACACCCTTCTCCAGACAGCAATAAATCTGAAACGATAGCTACTGACTGGAGGAAGAAATGATCAGCAACCTCTTCACAATAGGTTCAAGGGCAATAGCAAATGCTCAAGTTTCTATTAACAATACATCCAACAATATCGCAAATGCAGAGACAAGCGGATACCAAAGAACAGATACCAATTATTCTTCCACAGGAAACATTACTGTTTCAGGAAGCAGCATAGGCACCGGAGCTGAGATAAGCTCTATAACAGCTAATTGGGATTCTTTTGTGGAAGCACAATATCTGACAGCGGCAGCTTCACTTTCAGGAAATGAAGCTGTCGCAGACTATCTCGCCCAAATGGAAGAACTTTTAAACGAATCAGACGAAGATGGATTAGGAACACAACTTGATGCATTTCTGGATGCATGGAGTGACCTTTCAACTGATCCTGATTCGACAGCTGAACGTGAAGCACTTCTGGGAGAAGCCGAATCGTTGGTTTATGCTTTGAACTCTACTTCCAGCGAACTCTTAACAATGAAAAGCACCATTGAGGATGAGATACAATCACAGGTCGATGAAGCAAATGAATACATAGATACCCTTGCCAGTTTGAATAAACAAATATCTGCAGACCCAGACAATACCGACCTAGTTTCCAGCCGCGCCCAGATAATAAGAGAACTTGATGAACTTATTGGCATCGAAACAGAAACAAACAGCAACGGGCAGACATCAGTTTATACTGATAACGGCCTCCCTCTTGTAGACGGAACAACAACCCATCATCTGGCTTATTCTTCATCCCAGAGTAATGATTCATTGATGCCTGATTCTGATTATGATGGAGAAATAAATTATTCCGGAAGTTCAAGTGAAGAAATTATGATCGAGTTTGTTTCATCCGGAACAGACGGAACAGCTCAATTCAAAGTTTCTTTTGATGGAGGAAACAGCTGGGCGGAAGATGATAACGGGAACACTATTCTCTACACTGCCTCAGATTCATCTTCCCCTGTAGAGATAGATGGAGTTGAAATTTATTTCTCAGGAGGAACAACTGACCATGAAACCGGAGACCGCTACACTATAGTTCCCAAAACCGGCCTATACTGGGAAAAAAGCTCAGGGGCATTAGTTAACTGTACTCCGCTTACTGATTCAAATGGAGACGATACCTCCAACAGGGTTACCGGCGGTAGTATTGCAGGACTATTTAAAGTCAGGGATGATGATCTACTGCCAACTTTAGATGAACTGGATGCGCTATCATCGGGCCTCATTTACGAAGTCAATTCAGCACACTCACAAGGAGCAGGTCTTGAATCCCACACTTCTGTGACTGGGACATACACAATTGAAGATCAAACGGCAGCATTATCTGACAGCGGGCTTATATACGATAAAAATATAGAAGACGGATCATTTGAAATTTACGCCTATGATTCAGATGGAGCCGTAATTTCTAATTCATCTATATCAATTGATGCTTCAACGGATTCACTTAATGATATTATATCCCAGATCAACTCTGATTTTTCAGGAATTTTATCAGCATCAATAACATCTGACGGGACCCTTAAAATTCAGGCCCAAGGCGATTATTCATTTGAATTCGGGTCAGATTCTACCGGTTTTTTAGCCGCTGCAGGAATAAATACCTTCTTCGAAGGATCTAATGCAGCAGATATAACCGTAAATTCATACATACAAGAAAATTCTTCCCACATAAATTGTGGAGAAGTCGGTGACAACGGAACAGTCTCGGCCGGCAGCAACTCTTCAGCTGAATCAATCAGTTCTCTGCTTAATAATTCCGTTAATATTAATACTGAAACATCGTCTACGACACAAACATTGTCCTCATATCTATCAAGTATCGTCTCAAAAGTTGGTGCGTCAGCACAGAATATCGATACCCAGATAGCTTGCGATACCAGTGCTGCGCAGCTGTACTACGACCAACAGGAATCTGTAAGTGGAGTTAATGTTGAAGAAGAAGTCGTAAATCTAACTAAATATCAGCAACAGTATCAGGCTGCATGCCAGATTATCACCGTTACCCAGACCATGTTCGACAGTATTTTAGACATGATGTGACAAGGAGAAATCTTATGCGGATAAGTACTAATCAGGTTTACGCAACGTCTCTCAACAATGTGAATTCATCATTGGTCCGGTTAAACAATCTTAACGAACAATCCAGCTCACAGAAAAAACTTAATACCCCATCTGACGACCCTTCGGGTATGGGATTAGTCATGAAACTCAGAAGCTATGATGAATCTCTGGCAGGATATATTGATAACGGAAACTCAGTAAGTGCTCTTCTAGGTACAGCTGACGACCAGATAATAGAAGCAAGCGAAATTATGACATCCTTAATGGAACAAGCTGAACAAGGTTCTACCGGGACTTATAGCGACACACAACTTAATATGATTGCTGAAGAAATGGAGGCATACCTTGACTCTCTGGTAGCGATATCAGCTACAAAATCTGGAGATCAATACATATTTTCAGGTGATGCAATTGATAGTTCTCCATACACATATGGTCTCGGTGTGACTGTTACTGGTGACTCCCCATCTTCAAGTGAGCTTAGCCTGAGTGGAGAAATAGACAGTGCGATCATGGTAGAATTTACCTCTGACGGAACAGTAGGAACGGACTCACTAGACTATAAATATTCGACAGACGGCGGAACAACCTGGGAAACTGGAATCTTAGATGGAACTTCAGTCCCGCCTGAAACGACAATAACGATTGAAGATGCAACAATTGAGATTGCCTCTGGAACTGTTGTCACTACAGCAGATGAGGATACCGGAAGCTCCTTCATAGTTAGAACTACAATGATATATCAGGGCTCTGATGATGCCATGTCTGTAAATATTGCTGAAAATTATTCAATAGATGCAACGACCGTTGGATATGAAGCTTTTGGTGGTCAGGATAGTGATGGAAATTCGTATGGTGAACCCAATTTATTTGAATCTATTTGCGAAACCATTGCTTACCTGCAGACAGGCAATACTGACAAAGTTGAAGAAAATCTTGAAAAACTCAGTTCAGGAAATGAAAAGCTGAACACTATAGCTGCGACAATAGGAGCGCGCGAAAACAGGGTTGATTACATGGTCAGCAGTCTTGGTCTTGCAAGGGAGAGAACGGCATCTGCTATCAGTTCAGAAGAAGACATAAATGCAGCGCAACTGTCAATTGAGCTGAATCAGGCTGAATATGTATATGAAGCAGTGCTAAGTTCAGCATCCAAATCTATGAGTCAAAGTATTCTGGATTATATATAGGAGGTTTATAATATGGCAGTTTCTTCTCTTTCTTCAGACGTTTTATCATATTCATCCAATACCAGTTCCGGATCAATAACCTTCTCCGGCCTTGGGAATGGAACTGACTTTGATGACATTATAGATGCGACCATGGAGCTTCAGGAATACAAAAAGGAAGCATATGAGGAAGATCTTGAATATGCAGAAACAGCGAAAGATGTTCTTGCAACTCTTAATGAAAATATGGTTACCCTTTCTGGAACTCTTCAGGAAATGGATGAAGTTGACGAGTTTCTTTCATACAAAGAGACAACTTCAAGTGATGAGATAACCGCAACAGCAGGTGATGGAGCTAAAACCGGAACCCACACTATAGTAATTGGCCAGCTTGCGCGCAAAGACGTCTGGATAGCTGAAGACATTTCATTTTCATCTGAAGATGACATTATCGCATCAAACGCTACATCTATAACACTTTCATACGCAGGGGAAAGTCTCTCCCTTGATATTGCAGCAGGAACAACTGCTGAAGAACTTGTTAATATGATTAACTCTGATTCTGATTTTGATGATAAAATTTCTTCATCATTAATATATGATGGAAGCGGATACCATCTTAAGCTCAGTGGTAACGATACTGGAAGCTCAAATGTAATTGAAATAGTGGATTTTGACCTTAACGGAATAAGTTCTGCTGATTTTAATAATACTCAGGCGGCGTGCAATGCAGAATTAAAAATAGACGGTTACCCTTCTGCTGAAGATTCATGGCTTGAACGGGACTCTAACACAGTTACCGATCTTATAGATGGTGTGACTCTTGAACTCAATCACACTACGGACTCTGATGGAGTTGAAGTCGGAGTAACATATGATACAGATGCAATGGTAAGCACTATAGAAAATTTTGTATCTGAAATAAATCAAATGATATATGATATTCAAAATGTAACAGGGAGACTTGATACCGACACTGATTATTCTGTTTCTACTGACACCGATGACGAAGATAGTGATGATGACGATGATTCTTCATTCACACTAAATGACAGTTCACTCGATGTTGTCTATAATTCAATAAAAAACGTGCTTTCAACAATCGGTCTTGGTTTTGAAAGATATGACAGCACTACTGAGGAAGGAGATCTTTACACCACTCTTTCAACAATAGGAATTACAACAGACTCTGAACAGGGATCAGATACTTTTGGGCAACTTGTCATAGATTACGATGATCTGGAGGAAGCAATTGCAGCAGACCCTGAAGCGGTTGCAACCCTCTTCGCAGCATCCGGTGAAGCAGAGAGCAATACTTCATCGCTTGAGGTAATTTCAAGCGTTAGCGGACTTACTAAAGCTGGTGAGTATTCAGTTGAATATGAAATCTCCGGCGGAGAAATTATATCTGCGACAATAGATGGAGTCGAAATGAAAATTTCAGGCTCAACCATGCTTGCCCAAAGCAATAGCGATGCAAACGGACTTTATCTTAACTGCGTTGAATCAGATGATGGAACATACAATGCGACTATAAGCGTTAAACAAGGTAAATGCGGCGAATTAGCTGATCTGTTTACAAGCATGACTGACGTTACAAGTGGATCAATACCTCTTCTCATCAAGAGCTATGACGAATCTATAACCAACCTTGAGAACAATATTTATACTGAAGAAGCACGCCTAGATTCACTTGAAACAGAACTCAACAGAAAATATGCAGCTCTTGATGAAATGCTTTCATACTATGAAAACATAGCTTCTCAACTTGAAGCGACACTTTCCTCAAGCAGCTGAGTTAAGGATCAAACATTGTTGAAGAATTAAAACTTCTGATTATTTATTTCTCTGATTGCTCTTAACAGATTAAAAAATTAAGCTGAAAACAGCAGTAATCAACTCCATAAATCTAATTCTATACAATCATCGAGCATTAAGGAGAAAAAATGGAAGCCTATAATTTCAAGGAAGTTGAAGGTAAAAAAGTTGAAAAAGCAACATATAAGGGTAAAGAATATAAAGTTAAGGGAGTTACCATACGCTGGCTGTCAAAATCAGGTAAAGACGCGGAAGGACAACCTGAATATGGTTTAAGACATTTTACCGTTGAACCAGGTGGAATTATTCCATGCCATAGTCACCTGTACCTCCAGACGATGTTTATTGAGCGCGGTGAGTTGGAATGTTTTTCTTATGATCCTGAAACAGATGAAGTTGTGTCCAACAGGATTTGCGGACCGGGAGATTATATTTATTCTCCTACTATGGAACCACATGGATTACGCAATAACAGTGAGACTGACTCTGCTACATTTTTATGCTGCATATGTTCTTTATATGGAGATGAAGAAACAATATAAATTACAAGCCCGCTGAAGCTTAAAAACTTCAGCGGGCTTTAATATAGCTGTCGGTAATGATTAGGTATGCCCTAAAACTATTTTTTAACTTGCTTTAATCTCAATCTGTTTACGATAGCTAATAATATCATCAACAGTAAGTACACAAAAATTATTTTTCTGTGCAAATTCTACTATTTCAGGAAGTCTGGCCATAGTGCCATCAGGATTGGTTAACTCACAAAGTACACCACAATCCTTCAAACCAGCCAATTTCATTAAGTCAACTGTAGCCTCAGTATGTCCACCTCTTTCAAGAACCCCTCCGGCCCTTGCTCTCAAAGGAAAAACATGACCAGGCTTATTCAGGCATGAAGGCTTAGCTCCATCCTCTATGGCGGCCTTGATAGTAGTTACACGATCGGCAGCGGAGACTCCGGTTGTTACACCTTCTGCGGCCTCAATCGACACCGTAAAACCGGTTCCGTATGTACTGGTGTTTTTTTCTACCATCATATCCAAACCAAGCTCAGTAACCTTAGCATCTGTCAGGCAGAGACACACAATGCCACTGCATTCCCTGATGAGCATGGCCATCTGTTCATTGGTCAAAAATTCAGCAGAAAAAATCAGATCACCTTCATTTTCACGGTCCTCATTGTCTGTAACAAGAACACCGTTACCATTACGAAGATTTTCCAATGCATTTGTAACTCGGGTATAAGAGTCGCCGAAAGTAGAGAGAAGATTCTGATTCATGGTAATTCTCCTTTAGATATTTTTTACCAGAATCAGGGCGCGAAAAGAGACAGGATGACAGTCCATAAAATATGAACGTCTGCGTATGAGAGAATTCCCATAACGAAATGAATCTGCCTTATTCTCTTCTATCCGGACTGTTACCGTCGGCTCTGGATTTGCACCAGATCTGCTTGACCCCCAAAACAATTGGGGCGCTCGCGGGCTTTCCATTCATTGATTGGATTACCGCCGGTGGGGAATTTCACCCCGCCCTGAGAATAAACAAGATTCTTTTACGCTTTGAAAAATCTGGAGTCAACAGCTTTAATTAATAGATTAAATTATAAACATACTCATTCAATTGATTGCTGAACCAAGTACTAAAAAAGATTCTATCGTTATAAAAAAAGTATTTATTTTTTTTAATATTAATGTATTATTGGTTAACTATTTTTTTGAGCTGTATAAAAAAATAAAAAATTAGCGCCAGAGAGAAGCATGAGACTAAAAACAAAACTTACTTTTTTTCAGGTTGCAGTTGTCTTTTTAACCATCATAATTTTATGTTTTGTTTTTATTTACAAGATAAATCAATATTCAGAAAATGATAATTTACAATATAGAAAAGAAGTTACTAAAATAAGAGAAAATGATTTAAAAGATATGGTTTCGCTTGCAGAAAGCACTATTGAATCATTTTATAAAAAATCAATCGATATAGATTCACTATCAAAAATAAAATCTGAATATTTGAAACAAATAATTTCTACATGCTACTCTCAAATAGATACATATATAAAAAATAATGAAGGTATATTAACCGCCGCTCAGCTCAAAGAAGGAATAAAAAGGATTGTAGCACCAATACGGTATGAAGGTTCAAATTATATATGGATTAACGATTCTACACCACGCATGATACTGCACCCAACATCTCCCCAACTTAACGGTAGTAATCTTTCTTCAGCAGCTGACAGCAATGGAAAACATATGTTCAATGAGATGGTTAAGCTGTGCCGAAAACAGAATGAAGGTATGGTCGATTATTTATGGAAAAAACCGGGTGATCAAAATGAAACTTTAAAAATTTCATACGTAAAAAAATTGCCTAAATTCGGTTGGATAATAGGAACAGGCGCATGGGTATCGGATATCACCGCTGAAATGAAATCAAAAGCTCTGGAACAAATAGCCCACATGACTCTTGAAAACGGGAATTATTTCTGGGTAAACGGCCTGAATTACAAAATGATAATGCATCCACTTAACCCTGAAATGAACGGTAAAAAAATAGATAACATAACTGATACCAATGGAAAGTTTTTCTTTAAAGAGATGGTAGACCTTTGTTCCGCAGAAGGAGAAGGAACTATCAAATATTATTGGAACAAACCGGGTAAAGAAAAAAGTGTTCCCAAATTATCATATGTAAAGCTTTTTAAACCATGGAACTGGGTTATAGGAATGGGCATCTACATAGACTCGATTGATGATGCCGTTCAAACAAAAAAGCAACAACAGCAAAAAACCATAAACAGCATGCTGATGACGATCATTATACTTGCTGTTGTAATTGGATTTTTAGCAGCTTTAGCATCAAGATTTTTTGCAGGGAAAATAACATCTACACTTGGAACTGAGCCTGAAGATTTGAAAAAAGTTGCTGACAATATGGCCGAAGGAAAAATGAATTTCGGATTTAAAATTCAGAATGAGCATGGAGCTTTCAAATCTATAGCAAAAATGATTGATAAAGTAAGTTCCACAATACTTGATGTGCAGCATGCAGCAGAAAATGTTTCTGCCGGTAGTGAAGAACTTTCAGCTTCAGCACAATCATTATCTCAAGGAGCTACTGAACAGGCTGCGGCAGTAGAAGAGTTAAGTGCGTCGATGGATAGTATCGCTGACAGCATAATCCAAAATGATAAAAACGCTTCGCAGGCAGAGAAAATTGTTTTGCAGGCAACAGCAGATACGGTTGAAGGTGGTAAGGCCGTGAATGAGACCTTGCAAGCCATGAGAAATATTACTGAGCGGACTGCTATCATTGAAGAAATATCACGGCAAACAAATTTACTGGCTCTTAATGCCGCAATCGAAGCGGCAAGAGCAGGAATACATGGCAAAGGCTTTGCTGTGGTTGCAGCCGAAGTAAGGAAGCTTGCCGAAAAAAGTGGTGTGGCTGCGTCACAAATAAGCGAACTCTCAGCAGAGAGTTTGAAAACAGCAGAATCAGCCGGAGATATTCTCGAAGAAATAATACCCAAAATAAAAAATACTTCTGAACTTATTCAAGAAATATCAGCAGCATGCAACGAGCAAAGTGAAACTATTATTACCCTTAAAAATGCAACAGAGCAGTTAGACACTGTCATCCAGCAGAATGCATCTTCATCTGAAGAAGTTGCAGCAACATCTGAAGAACTGTCAGGACAGGCAGAAAGTCTACAGCAGACAATTATGTTCTTTAAAATAGATTAAAAAAACCGGGATTAACTGAATAACCCCGGCTGAAGGACAAGTTTCAGGAACAGGAATTACTTAAAACTCCTTTGAAATAATTCTCTAATGGCTTTTTTGCCATTCTCTTCTAAAAATCTGGTACCTGTAGCTGTAAATTCTTTTGTAGCAATTACAGGTTTTCCGCATTCAAGCCACTGATCTTTTTCCCACTTAAACCAGGCATCCCTATCTTGAGAAAAAACATACAATGGTTTGTTGCAAATCTTGGCAAATTCAGCTCCCCAACCGGTTCCGCCTTTTACTGTTCCATCATCGAGAATAGCACCAACAATAAAGACTTCATGACCGCTATCAACCTGCCAGCATATACTCTGGAGTACTTTTCTGAATATGGGTGCTCTGGTGTAGTTCCGATTCATAAGTTTAGAAACATAGGTAAGGCTTACATCCTTATTCTGGAGTTCATTATCAGTGAGAACCCTCATTCCTCTAGTGCGTTCTATCTGATGTCCTTCAAAGCTGTAATTTACTTCCTGAACACCAAACTCCTCTGCGATTGCACCGAATTCACTCTCAGTACCAGCTGCTCCACCGCTATAAAGAACAAATTCCTTGGGATTGCTCATTTTTCCTCCATTTTTGTAGCTGCAACAAATTCACCTTGGACCACAATCTAAGAAATCATTAAAAACATAATCTGATGTTTCACTTAAACTTAAAAACCTAATATAAAAACTACATCACAAATCATAGAAATTTGACAGATATTTTTAACTATTTAACCGAGTACTGCAAGCTAATCCAACAGCAAAAAATTTTATTGCCCTGCTATAAACAATGATCAAAATTTTCATTCAAAATATTTAGAATTGGGAAAAGAATTTTAACTAAAAATGTATTTTGACCGATCAATCACCAAAGTACTATTTTACAATTTTGCAATAAAAAACTTTTATTAAATAAAATTAGACAGTTAAGTCATAAGTAATTGTCCAGAATAAAACTGGACAAATATTTTTTTTTAGATATACTGCCTCTTGTACTGGATCAGGCTCAAAAAAATCTCAAACACGTTCTCAGCTAAACAGCCGTAAATCGTAATGGAGGTTTTTATGAACAAAAATGACAAAACTGCTGAAACTTCAGAAGCCCTCAAGAGAATGGAAAAAATGGACCCTTTCAAATTCCGTTCAGTCAGCAAACACATCGAAGCGATGGTTGAATCTCTCAACCAGCAGGAAAAGGCTCTCGCAATGGAAAACGAGTCCGATTCCGATGAAGCCTCTGCATCTTAGATCACACGACAAATCATAAAAGCAGAGGGTTTTTTGCAATAATTATCGAGCCCTATATCTTAATATCCACTGGACTGATTTGAGCCGTCCATCAAGGATATCAACAAAGCTAACAATCATAAAAGAGAGATAGCGACTCTCAAAATCTCCTTTTTTTAATTTCACTTTATGAAACTAAAGGAGAATAATTTGGTTACTCACAGGTCACCAATGACTTGTCTGTGCATTTGTCTATACAATTCCTACAATTATTATTGATTATTGCAGATTGATAAAAATTGGCGTGAACCAAATGCAATGAGTACACACCAAATTGAGTTCTGATCCTATTCCAGAATAGTCTGAACAAAGCCTGCCCGTTTCAAACGGATTGTTATCGGGCAGCGCTGAAGTTCAGTATTCCATCATGACAGCATAGACCTTTCTAAGAAATATTTTTTACACATATCAAGATGCGCTCTAAATGCTTAATACCTGTAATTAGATAGGTATTAAACTTAATATGCAAACTGAAACAATTAACTTAGATTAATGTTTAAGCTTGTCAGGATAAACACTTGGACCTTCTTCAGGCATCCACATAAACCGCTGTATCCAATGACCAGATCCCGGTAGAAAAACAATTGAACCTTTTACTGGAAAATCTTCATTTAAAGATGGACCGTAGGTATAAATAAAATCACCCATCTCAGCATTTCTGAGTTTTCTTTTTAATCCAGTCCTGCTGTCATAAAGGATCAACCGCCCACATTCCTTGCGAGCATCAATAATTGCTACTTTCCTGCCACTTGAGGTCTCATAGTTCCCCCAGAAATAATCTTCATTAAAAGAGTATGCTGCCACGGCATCAAGACTCCTGCCTCGCCCTGCTCCCCTTTTAATAACTATAGTTTTATTACCGATATTCACTCCTATCCCCTGCTTTAAAACTATAGCCTTACCTTTTGGTGAAGATTCCCTGATGACAGGCTCCTTTTTTCTTTCAACAACAGCTTTTTCTGTTTTCTCTTTTATACCTCGGGGATGGTTATCAGCTTTACGGTCTATAATTTTAGTCTGTTCTTTTACTTCGTTTTTTTTAACTTTAAGCTCAGGCTTTGGTGCTATTACTGTCTTCTTATGCGCAGAGCTTTCCAGCTCTCTTTTTTTCTTACTATGAGGCGTAATTTTAGGTGATTCATCTAGATGAGGTGCTAACGATACCAACTCAAAATGCAAAACAGTACCTTCAGATTGACTTTCATTAAAATTGGAGCTCACGATTACTCCAAAGAAAAAGACAAAGTGAAGACATATGGAAAGTATAATTGCTACCAGATTCAAGTGAATTCTCCTTTAACTCCGAAGGATATTCTCTAAATAATCATAGTGCAATATTATCTTTGGATAATGACTATTTCAGTACATTGATTTGTATGAAATAATCAGCTTCAAATTCTATTGTTTAATATAATTTTAATAACTTAGATTTATGGTTGACATATACTAGCGTAGGGCTTAAACACTACCTCACTCGCGTCGGGATGTAGCGCAGTTTGGGAGCGCACTTGAATGGGGTTCAAGGGGTCGGAGGTTCAAATCCTCTCATCCCGACCAGAGACGCAAGACCAGGGTCGATAACAAAAGTTATCGACCTTTTTTATTGCATAAAAAAGGCCGAACTTAATTAAGTCCGACCTTTCAAATCATCTTATCTCTCGAAAAATTAGTAAGAAACAGTCACAGCGCTTGATGCTGACACAGCCTTCTGTTTTGCTTCCTCAACTGAACTTCCCAACGCCAAGGCCACCCCCAGACGTCTAACTCCATTACATTCGCCTTTACCAAAAAATAAAATCTTTGTATCCGGCTCAGCCAGAGCTTTTTCAACATTGCAGAACTGTGGAGCATCAGATTTTCCATTTGAAAGAATCACGCTTGATGCCGCAGGTCCATACTGGCGAATTGCAGGAACAGGAAGACCAAGAATAGCCCTCACATGCAGTGCAAATTCACTTTGATCCTGGGATATCAATGTAACCAGCCCAGTATCATGAGGCCTTGGTGAGACTTCACTAAAAAGGACCTCATCACCGACAACAAACAGTTCAACTCCAAAAATACCCCGCCCACCAAGAGCCTGAGTTATTCTTTCTGCATAATCTTTAGCTTTATCCAATAAATCTGCACGCATTGGCTGAGGCTGCCATGATTCACGATAGTCACCGCCTTCCTGCCTGTGGCCTATAGGCTCACAGAAAATAGTACCATCAACATGCCTGACTGTGAGAAGTGTTATTTCATAATCAAATTTAAGAAATTTCTCTACAATTACACGTCCGCTACCGGACCGTCCTCCAGACTGAGAATAATCCCATGCCTTTTTAATATCACCATCATTTTTTACGATGCTCTGCCCTTTACCGGAAGAACTCATCACGGGCTTGATTACAAATGGGACCCCAATTTTTTTCACAGCTTCAAGGTAGTCTTCTTCCGTATCAGCAAACTCATAGGGGGATGTCTTGAGCCCGACCTCTTCAGCTGCAAGTCTCCTAATCCCTTCTCTATTCATTGTTAACCATGTTGTTCTGGCAGTTGGAACAACATTATACCCTTCTTTCTCCAGTTCCAGCAAAGTTTCCGTAGCTATAGCCTCAATCTCAGGAACTATATAATCAGGTTTTTCAGCTTCAACTATTTTTCTTAAAGCTTTACCGTCAAGCATAGACATTACATGGCTGCGATGAGCTACTTGCATAGCAGGAGCATATTCATATCTATCAACGACTATAACTTCCACTCCAAGGCGTTGTGCCTCAATTACAACTTCCTTGCCTAACTCACCTCCACCAAGCAGCATCATTTTACGGGCGGAATCAGTTTTTGCAGTTCCAAGAGTGACCATTGAAGATCTCCTTAATAATAATTAAACAGTTGCTGGAATATCGTTTTTTTAATTAGCTGTATAAACAGTCTAGAAGCACTCATAAGCTGGGCCTTATTCTCATATACAGACCAAAAATTCAAGAAAGCACTTCATTCACGAGACATACTGTGTCAAACTTTGAAAATCAAAAATTACTTCAGCTAATTTAGTTACCATATTAATTTTTAATAATATATTTTTAAATATAAATTGGAATAATATTTTAGCTTTTATAAGGAATTCAAAATGTCAAAATTTAAAATAGGAGTAAGCTCCTGTCTGCTGGGAAACAAAGTCCGTTATGACGGAGGTCATCAGCTTGACAGATGGATAACTGACGAACTTGGAGCTTATGTTGAATTTGTTCCAGTCTGTCCCGAAGTTGAATGTGGACTTGGGATTCCAAGAGAAGCTCTGAGGCTTGTTGGTTCAATCGAGAACTACAGACTTATGACCCAAAAAACAGGTATTGATATCACTGATAAAATGTCATTTTGGTCAGAATCCAAGCTTGAAGAGCTGCAAAAAGAAAATCTTTGCGGATTTATTTTTAAAAGGAAATCACCATCCAGTGGAATGGAAAGAGTTAAAATATATAATCCCCAGGGAATGCCGGTGAACAAAGGAGTTGGTATCTTTGCTAAAATGTTCATGGAAAAATTCCCCACCCTCCCGGTAGAAGAGGATGGCAGACTACATGACCCTATACTTAGAGAAAATTTTATTGAAAGTATCTTTACAATGCAAAGATGGCGAGAAACAGTTGAGCCTGAGTTTTCAATTAAAAAACTTATGAAATTTCATACCAACCACAAACTACTCATATTTTCACACCATGAGAGTACTTACAGGCAAATGGGAAAGTTGGTCGCCAATCATGACAAACAAGACGACAGCGATGTCTGCGGGCAATATTTTTTACTCCTGTCAAAAGCTTTAAAATACAAACCGACAATCAAAAAACATATTAATGTATTACAGCATATTATGGGATACTTTAAGAAAGATCTTTCACAGGATGAAAAGTCTGAATTGCTTGAAGTTTTTGAAAACTACCGCAAAGAGCTTGTACCACTGATTGTCCCGGTAACACTGCTGAATCATTATGTACGGAAATATGATAAGGATTATTTAAAAAAACAGTATTATCTGAATCCTCATCCTATAGAATTAAAATTACGCAATCATTCATAAAAAATTAAGTCCTCTGCAATAATAAATTTCAGAGGACTTAATTTTAATGACAATATGTGAAACTTATTTTTCCATAGGGAATCCGGATCGACTCCAAGCCATAGCCCCTCCAGCTAAAGAGCAGACCTCTTTATGTCCTATCTTCTTGAGATGGCTCCCAGCGATATTAGAACGATAACCTGATCCACACATGACAACTACAGGTTTATCTTTCTCAACGTCTATTCCGTTTTCCAACAAATCAGCAAGAGGAACGTGAACTGCTCCATCTATATGCCCAGAATTCCATTCTGCCGGAGTTCTGACATCTACAAGGACAAATTTTCTACCCTCATCAATTGCTGATTTAACCTGTTTAACAGACTTCTGATCAAGACTTTCAACATCAAACCCACTCAAAAGCCACGATGAGATTCCACCCATGAGGTAACCATGAATCTGATCATAGCCAATCCGATGAAGCTCAAGCAACATTCTGTCATAGTCCGCTTGTGAATTCACGACCAAGAGGAGATCAGATTTCGGGTCAATAACCATTCCGACCCAGTTCGCGAGTTGTTTTTCCAGTCCTATATTTATACTACCGGGAATATGAAATCCTCCAAAACCGGCAGCATCACGAACGTCTATGACAACAGCTCCTTTCTCCATAACTTCTTTGAAACGTTCCGGATTCATTGCCCTATCCAATGGACAACGTTCCAGAAGAGGAGCTCCGTTCAGATTTGTCTGAATGATATGACTGAAAGATTTCGGACGAACAGGAAATGATTTCATAACCTCAGCACGAAAATCTTCAAAATTACTAAACTGAAACATCGGATTATACTTACGTTCAAAACCTAAAGTAGTACTGGATTTAGCACTCATTCCCTTTCCACAGAGAGACCCCTGCCCGTGAGCAGGAAAAACCTCAAGATAGTCCGGAAGCTGACCCAATTTATTATAGAGGCTGTCATATAAATTTTTAACTTGCTCATCTAAAATCTCGTTCCCTGGCAAATCCGGACGGCCGATATCACCCACAAATAATAAATCGCCAGTCAAAATCATCCAGGGATCTGTTCCTCTGGCAAGGTCAGTGAGTAAAATTGAGACAGAATTGGGTGTATGACCGGGAGTAGCAATAAAATCCAGCTTTGCATTACCAAGAGTTATTGAATCACCCTCTTTAATCGTACTATGTTTATAGGTGACTCCGGCATTTTCATGTATATAGAGCTCCGCCCCGGTAAGAGACTTCAGCTCCTGTTCACCAGCAACATGATCAGCATGAACATGCGTGTTAATAACCTTGGTTATTTTCATTCCTTCTTCACGAGAAATATCAAGGTATTCCTGAACATCTCTTTTAGGGTCAACTACCAGCATTTCCCCCGCAGCAGGACATCCGATAGCATACGAATAGCAGCCCAAGCCTTCTGTGTGAATCTGCTTAAAAAACATACTTTTCTCCAATTGTTATTTAATTATTACAATATATTGAGAATGTATAAATTTAATTAAAGTTTAAATTCTGCAACCCAGAAATCATGCAGATTGCAAAAACTGGTTGCATACATTTTCTTTCCACGCATATCTTCAGGAATTGAGAACTCTGAAACCGCTTTCTTGTCTTTATTAGAAAAAGTATGCCCTCCCAAAACAACACCATCCTCTGAGACTATGGTATGCCTAACTATATAATGATCTTCAGTCATTGGATGAGCATTTGTTACAATAATTTTATCACCTTCAACTTCTACTTCAGGTACATGTAAAGCTACTTTTTTCTCCCACATGCCGGGCTTATCAGCAGTATAAATAATATGATCAGGGTAAACAGCCGAGGAACCGGCAAAAGATTTTTTTTCTAACAAAGCAACTCCGGTAAGGCCAACTGCACAGGATGAAATAAATGATCTTCTGGATATCATGATAAGTACTCCTACTTTTAAAATTTAAAATATAGTTTAAGAATATTCTTTAGTTCATCAAAATTGTCAAGAATCATTACTATTTTATTTAACTAAAACTATGATTAGTTGCATTTTGACTTATTATATAAGATAATTAACAAAATTTAAATTAGTGGAGCTGTTTATGAATAAAAAGATTCTTATCTGCGGCGGTGCTGGTTACATAGGTTCGCACATGACTGCTATGCTGGCAGAAAATGGTTATGACGTAACCGTCTTTGACAATCTTTCTACTGGTCATAAGCAGGCTCTCAAATGGGGTAATTTTTTTAAGGGAGATTTAAGAAATATTGAAGCTTTACGCGCAGTCTTTAAAAATGAAAAATTTGATGCTGTTTTTCATTTCTCAGGGCTGATTGTAGTAAGTGAATCTGTTGAGCGCCCAGATATATACTATGAAAACAATATAATAGGGACACTAAACCTACTTAACGCGATGTGTGAAGCAGGTGTTAAATCATTTATTTTCTCTTCTACAGCAGCAGTATATGGAAATCCGTGCAGTGATTTTATAGATGAAAGCCATCCGCTTGCTCCACTTAATCCTTACGGAAGAAGTAAACTTTTTGTTGAAGATTTTCTGCGTGATTATCATATAGCTTTTGGTTTAAAATCTATTAGCCTCAGATATTTTAATGCAGCAGGAGCACATCCATCAGGGATTTTAGGTGAAGCCCACTACCCGGAAACTCACTTGATCCCCAATATTTTATTAAGTTGCATCAACAAAGATCAAAAACTAAAAGTTTTCGGCGACAAATACAAAACTTCAGACGGGACATGTGTCAGAGACTATATACACGTTCAGGATTTGTGCTCTGCACATCTTAAGGCTTTAACTTACTTGGATCAGCATAACTGTGCTGAAATTTTTAACCTAGGCAACGGAAACGGATTCAGTGTCCTCGAAGTTATTAATGCGGCCAAAGAAGTTACCGGCAAAAATATTAAATATGATATTATGGAAGCAAGAAGTGGAGACTCTGCCAGACTCGTGGCTGACAGTAGTAAAGCCAAAAAGCAATTAGAATGGGTTCCTAAATTTACAGATATCAAAACAATAATTGAAACAGCATGGCGCTGGCACCAGCATCCTGAATTTTAAAAACTTTGCCAATAAACAAAAGACAAACAGGCTCAATTATATATAAAAAAACGGATTTCAAAGTAGTTCACTTTGAAATCCGTTTTCTAATTTTATAATTAATAGTTGATTACATCTTGTTCAAGCAGTCTTCACAGACTTCACCATCATCTTCAGCTTTTTTACCTTTTTCTAAAATAGTTGTGACGATGTCATCAAATTGTTTTGCAGAAACAAATCCCCTGATCGTAACTCCGTTAACAAGAAATGTCGGAGTGGCATCAAGGCCGAAAGAATCTGCTTCAGCAACATCCTGTCTAACAATGCTTGAAAGTTCTTTAGATGTTAAAGATTGTTGTAACGCTTTAGAGTCAATGCCTGTTTCCAATACAGCCTGACTTAAGGCCATATCTATATTTTTTTCACGAAACTTAGCTTGGTGTGAAAAGACATAATTCTTAAATTTAAATGCTTTTCCATGATCAATAGATGCAATAGCTTCGTAAATCATAGCAATTTTACGCGAATTTTTATGTAACGGTAAATGCTTGTAGAACAGGCGATATTTATCTGGATGGTTTTTAACCATAGCATTGATCATGCTATTCGCTTTACTACAATAAGGACACAGGAAATCAGAATATTCTACTACAGTAACAGGAGCATCAGGATTACCAAGTTCAAGTCTTGCTAAATCAAGCTTAGGCTTAAAAGGATTATTCAACTCTTTTTCAAATTGCATTTTTCTCGCCTGCTTCTCTCTTTTGTCAATGCCACGTTCTACAATCTCAAGTAATTGAACATTATTCTGTTCAAGAACTTCAAATATCAGTTGTGGATTTTCTTTTAAAACATCCTCAACCTGAGAACGCACAGTTGTTTTGCTGGCACAACCTCCTAACAAAATCAAAAAACACAAAAATAAAGCATTGACTTTAAACATAGGTAAACCTTTCAGATATAATTTTATATTTTAAAATAAAGACCTAAAAATAAATATGATAGCTGCAACATACAAAACAAGTAAACTATCAATTCCATACACAGCCTTAACAAAACAACTTTGAAATACACTCAATACACGAAAATATCTATTAAAACTATAACAATAGTAATAAAAACAGGGAACCGACCTCGTTGATGGAGGCAGATTCCCTGCTATAAACTACCAATTCTTATGTTGAAAAGCTAGTTTCAACTAAAAATCATATTTTACATAATTATCTACCATTTCTTTTCACGCTGCTTTTTCAGAGCTTCCTCCTGCTCTTCAAAATTAGCAAATCCGGAATGGTGCAAAGCGTCTTCTACTGTCTCGCCCCAATTCCATGAAGAATAAATAACCGGTTTATGGAACATTCTTCTGAAATTGTTCATCTCCTGACGATAAAAGTCTTCTTTTGGAGAATCAATATTATCTCTGATCTGCTCATTCAAACGGCTGATCTCTCCTTCATACCAATCTTCGAGGTCTTCCGGAGTTTTGTATTTTTTAATAATATGATTGTATCCGTTGTTGCTCATAAGTTCTGCAAGCCTTTCAAAATGCTTGCCGCGAATCCATTCACCAAGATCTTTGACCTTCAGATTCTCAGCCTCAATGGCTGCCATATCTTTCTTGGTTTGAATATATGTATCAGGAACAACAGAAGCAGAAACAATACCTGCAATACAAACAATTCCCCTGAGAATCTCAGAATTAGAAACACCCTGTCCACAAAAACCGATTTTTTTACAAAACTTCTGTCCCGTAAAAATAGTACTCAAAATAGCCCATACAACAGCTGGGTCTTCTTCATCATATATATGCTGCAGTCTGGCGTTATCACGGTCTGTTCCAAGGACAAGCTGAGTCATATCGTTGGAGCCGATAGAGAATCCATCTACTTCTTTGATAAAAGACTTACTAAGGACAGCATTACTTGGAATCTCAGACATAAGGATTAATTTGAGCCCGTCTTCACCTGACTTAAGATTATGAACCTGAGCCAGATAACGTTTCATACTGCGGGCTTCTTCAATTGTCCTTACGAATGGAAGCATAAGGTGCAGATTCTTGCCGCCAAAAACACCTCTGGCGAGTTTAAATGCCTCAAGTTCCCAATCATGAATATCACGCGAAACGCCACGGAAACCAAGCATAGGGTTGTCTTCTTTATGTTCAAAAAGAAGTCCGCCAAGCAAGTTATGGTATTCATTACTCTTAAAGTCAGTTGTACGGTAAATGATGTCTTTACCGTAAAAGGCCATAGCAAACAGAGCCAATCCCTGAGAAAGAGTTTGAATATAGTTTTCTTTACCAGTTCTAAGCCCTCTTGATTTGAGAAGAGAAGCAATTTTGGACTTAAGATTTTTAACCTCGTCCATTTCTGATTTAACACCCATTTTAATGGCAACTTCTTCACGAAGTGACTTAATACGGGCTATCATATCCTGAACCATAGGATTTAGCTTGGCCTTTTCAACCATAGCTGTAACCTCGTTCATGGTTTCAGATTGACGCAGGCTGGCTTTTTGATCCTGCTCATCCACGTAAGAGCTGTAACCGATTATAGCAAGGATATGATCTTCAAGTTCTACGGAAGTTTTCAGAATATCAAGGCGTTCACTGGCATGACTCAAATACAGGTCAAGTTTCTTATCAAGATTTCTGAGTTTGCGATGCATTGCGAGAACTTCTTCAGTTCCTCTAGCATTTTCAGCGTTTGCAAGAGATTCCATTTCTACATCAAGGCCGGTAACAGCGCTGACATAGTCGCGAAGTTTAAGATGCAGGGTAATCAGACCTGATTCCAACTGAGCCTTCATAACTGAAGTCAGTCTATCTTCAAGCTCCTTAACTTTTTTATTGATCAGAGTATCAAGACGACCATTATCGTAAGCTTCAAGAGCAAGAGGATGAACACCAATATTTCCGAGCATAAACTCGGCACGCAGTAGCCCTACTTCAAAATCAGGAACATCTCTCAAGCGCGATAGGAACAGTGACTGCCCTACATCGGCTAGTATCAATCCGACTTTGACATTAGTTGCAGGAAGAACTGAAGTATCGATTGTGCCACCAACCTCTGTCAGAGGCAGCATGCCGCGATAGACCTGCCCTCTGGACCCATCAACAGTTACTTCAAGGCCATCCAGTGCGCGCAATGCTTCCAAACGCTGAATACCGATAATAGCGGGAATTCCAAGTTCACGGGAGGTGATTGCCGCATGGCTGGTATCACCGCCAACGTCTGCGAGAATACCTGAGGCTATACGCATTCCTGGAACCATATCAGGGTCGGTACGCGCCGCTGCAAGTATATCACCCTTATTGATTTTATTAAGCTCCAAGGCTGAACGTAAAAATCTTACCGTTCCCTGACCGGCTCCCCGTGAAGCACCATTACCCTCAAAAATGACTTCAGCATCTTTCAGGGCAGCTGGTTCAACCTCAAGGCGGCGCATATAAATTGTATTAGGATGCTTATCCAGCTCTTCATTCCAGCGCGTTTCAGGACGGGCCTGAACAAACCAGAGACGTTCGGCAGCGTCTATACAAAACTCGGTATCCATAATCATGCCGCCATAAGCGACACTGATTTCACGCACACCTTTTGCTACCTCTTCAGCTTGGGCAAGAGAAAGAGCCCAGCGATAGATCTCACCTGAAGCAACCTGTTCAACTCTGGTTCCTCCACGATCTTCGTCATAGACTATTTTCTTTTCTTTACACCCCATAGTACGAACAACAACTTCAGAATTGTCATCACGCTGAAAGACATAAAATTTATCAGGGGTAACCATACCGCCGACAACAGCTTCGCCTAAACCATAACTGGCATCGATTGATACTAAATCCTTACGTGAAGTACCTCTGCAACCGGTAGCAGTATCAGCACTGAAAGCCGTACCTGAAATTACAGGGTTAATCATACGCATGATACAAACAGAGAGTGAGGTATTTTCAATAGCCCACTCTTCTTTAGCATTCGCTGCGATAGAGGAATCACCGGTTTTTTCAGCAAGAGTGACTGCATCAAGTATAGCTTCACGGCGATAGGTCATACTGCGAAGATTATAAGCTGAGGCACAATCCCAGTGGTATGCTTCTGAACATGAATCTTCACCGACAATATTAAGATATGTATCCTGAAGTCCGGCGAACGCTTTCTTACGGCTGTCTTCACCAGCAGCGGAGGAGCGAACCGCCACAGGTTCATTCTCCAGCCCTGCGTCTTTACATATATCGAGATAAGCAGATCTAACTGCTTCATCGACTTCTTTTGGAAGGGAGACGGATAAAATAGCACATTGAACAAGAACTGATCTTTTGCGGAGTTGATCAATTCCTTCCGGAGAAGTAGCAAACCCTTCAACAACATTGTTAATAAAGGTTCGCAATTGAATTTCTGTTTCTACATGTTTTTTAGCCTCTTCTTTTATAACAGAGGCTACTGAACGAACAAATTTTTGAAGAAATTCACTATCAGAGTTAACTTCTTCAGCAGTCCAGTCAACCGCGTTGTATTCCTTATCAACAATAGAACGGACAACAGCGGCATTAACAGTTGTTTCGTCCAATAACTTGTGAAAAGCTATAGAAGAAATAGCTCTGAATTGAGGCGCCCTTATCCCTTCAACCTGACTGATTATAGCCGTATTGTAGTTTTTACCACCAACTATCAGTTCTGCGTCAGGACCAATTTTAACGATATCGGCACCATTAAGAACTATTTTCTTCTCAAGACCGATCTTCGCTTTTCCCTTATTGGGTTTATCTGCGACTTTTTGTTTATTGGTTTCTTTCTCGCCCGCATTACCAGCCATCGCTCCCTCCTATGAAGTGTAAGCCAGATTAGGAATTAATTTTTTAAACAATTTTCATCGGATTTATAAGAATTTTAGTTTTCCAACAAAACTCCATGCAACATTGGTAAAAAATCTATGCTGCATACCGACAGAACAAATGTATAAAGAACAAAAACAACCCGAAAGAATCAGGTTGCAAAAGGCATGTCTAAACCAGCATTGTTCGCAAAGAAAATTTGCCCACCAGCCCAGACATGTCAAGAAAAAACCATATTTATCGTGTATTTCCGATCTTAATATTAAAAATCACTTTTCGTACGGCAAAATGCTACCGGAATACATGCTGACTTTTTCACCGTCACAATCAATAACCAAGCCGCCATCTTCAGTCAGACCGCTTACAATTCCGTGATCCAACCCCTCAGGACCATCAACAACTCTGACTAGTTCATTAGCCCAGACCATATTCCGGGCAAGCTTATCCAAAAACAATGAAGGCTCCTGATTGGCTAGCATCTCAGTGTAAGCTCCCTTTATAAAGGGTACAATTTCAACCCATGTGGCTAAAGGACTGAGTTGTAATTCTTCAGAATTAATTTTATCGGCAAATATTGAGTCTTTACGCAGAAGTGATTTATCAGGGGCAGAATCAAGATTTATCCCTATCCCGACCATTGCAACGCCATCACGTTCTTCAATAAGTATTCCGCCCACTTTCTTATTTCCAATAAGGAGATCGTTAGGCCATTTAAGACTGATATCAACACCTAAAGAAGCGAAAGCCTTACAAAGCAGGTCACCTACGATCAGAGGAAGGATTCTTGTCCAAATGGGCCTACCTTCAACTTCTGCAGGAATTTTCAAGGCGGGCCATTTGAGAACAGCATAAATATTACCGGAAGGAGAGATCCACTCTCTGCGAACCTGCCCTCTTCCACTTGTCTGTTCCAGAGCAAGAACACTTCCCCATTCAGGGAGATCTTCCTGCCTGTTTAAATACCAGGCGATTTCGAAACTAGACTGACAGGCTCCGCAAACAGCAACAGGGACACCCTTTCTCGCACCGGATAACCAGATATCATACGGCAGATAATCTAATTCTTCACGGTTCCACGGGCCAAGATTTTCAATATCATTTGCCCATAAAGGATGAGAGACAAAAAAAGTTTCCGGAGTAACTTTTGCTACTGGGCTGCCTTCCTTTCCGCTTACAATGGTAATTCTGCTGATCATGGCTCACTATTTCACGGTTAAAGTATTAAATGCAAGGTCTGGACTAACTACAATAAAATATACTACATTATAAAATTGTGGTCAGTTTTTATCAGATATCATCAACCTGTTGATTGCATTGACCAGATCTTCCTCAATTTCAACGGCTTCTTCAAAGTCAATCGCCGTCCGCCCCTTCGAGTCTTCAAGAATTGCATTCACAATCTTATCTGACAAAACAGAGACTATTTTATCATAAACGTTACCTTCTGCCACCGTTAAAAGTATTCCCATCTTATAGTACCCAAGATCATGAAAAATTTTTTCCAACGTTGTGGCATCAACAAATAAAATATCATCCAATCCCTCGACTTCTTTCAAAGAAACTCTTTGAGGAATTCCTTCCCTAAAAAATTCTAACCCGACTCTTTTAGCCCATTCTTGAGATCCTTTTTTATGCAACAGGCAAATATCATCAGGAAATTCCTGCAAACCAATTTTTTTATAAATAATTTCAGGGGTTGAATTGACAGCTTTTGCAAAATCATAAATATCCAAAAATTCAGTACGACACACAACCCCGGAAAGAGTATTAAATTCTTCGGAAAGACTTGCTGCAGAATCCAAAAATGTTTCTGGATCATTTATATCAAGGCGGTATTCACTCAAAATTTTGGTCCTAGTAATCAATTTAACAGAAATAGCTGATTCAAGCATCCTATCAATTTCATTCTTAGAGATATTGGCAATTTGTTTTAAATCAAAACAAAAATTGTTATATTCAATACCTACATTCATACTTTTGACAGGGTCTCTTCGAGCAATTCTGCATTTCAAATCAAGAAATTTGCACATAGTCATCCAGACATTCTCTGAGCGTTTAACCCCAATACCAGAATTAGCATCTGCAAGTCTTGCAATAAGAACTTTGGTCAGATGAAATACTATTGGATGACTCTTTTTAAGAAGAGCATAAATCAGCTTCGCATCAAGAACCGTCAAAGAACAATCAGTAACAGCCTCAGCTCCAGCTGTACGTTTAGAGCTTGAAATAACAGCCATTTCGCCGAATATTTCGCCAACAGACAAAGTTGCTAAAACATTTTTTTTATCTTTAATTCTTTTTACAATATTAACCGAGCCTTCCTGAATAAGATAAGCCACTTTTCCTGGATCACCTTCATTGAAAATGACAGATCCACTTTGAAATTGTTTTATTTCAGGAACAAATGACTTCATACTTTCCTCTGCAAGAACATAGCGGTCATTTCAATTGTCTTAAAACAGTATAAAAATCATCTATTATGGATTGAAGCTCGGCAGGATCAGGGGAAGGCAGTATCCCAGCCTCTTCAGCAATTATTCCTGCAAGTTTCCTTCCTACATTGCTAACAATCTTATTTTTAACAGACTCGTCTCCACCTTGATAAAATTTAATAATTTTCGAATAATCAAACTTTTTTAAAATAATTTTAACAGTATGATCATCAATATAAATTATATCATCAATTGTTTTTAAATCCTGACTCTTTTTAGCTTGAACATAAAATTTCTGATAAAACTTTTCTTCTTTTCCTCTACTCCAGCTCATTGCCTTTTCTAAATTGAAAAAAAACAAATTTTCAGGAACTTCACCCTTAAATATTTCTTTATACAAATATTCTTGGGATACACCATTATTTCTTGAAAATTCAGGAATAGAATAAAAAGTCATCCGACATTCAGCGAGACCGTACAGGTCTCTCATCTCATGATTAAGCTCAGTAATAGAATCAATAAAATCATCAGGATCGTTAATTTTTATATAACGTTCCTTAAATGATTTTCTTGAGCCCAAACTGGTAATATCTATCAGATTTAATCTGGATAACGTGTCAATAAATAAATCAATTTCGAGACGGGAATACACAGCTAAATTGCGAACTGTGCATGAAAAGGCTTCTACGGAAAGTCCGAGATCATAATTAAGAATTTCTCTTTTTTCCTGCAGTGGTATGTAGAGGTAATCTTTGTAAGCAAGGTCAAGAATCTTGGCAAGGGCTAAAAAAGAATTGCCTGAATTTTGTCCATCATTATTTATATCGGTGTCAGTTACTCTCTGAGCAAGAGTTTCAACCATTTTTTTTATTGTTACAGGAGAAGAATCAAGAAGCACCTTCATTACTTCTTCAGTAAGAATTATTAGCTCACAATAAGAAGTTGCTACAGCATTTGTCGTCCGTTTTGCTCTGGCAAGAATGGACATTTCCCCAAAGATATCACCTCGTCCCAAAGAGGTCAGAACTCTTTTTTTATTATTATGAAACTTATAAATATCTACGGTTCCGGATTTTATCATAAAAGCAATGCGGCTTTCATGCCCTTCACGAAAGAGTATTTTCCCCCGATGATATGATCGAACTGTAGGAGATTTGGGCCTAATCATAACTTTAAAGAAGATCTCCTTTTTCTTATCTGTTTCATAACCTTTTTAACAATCAAAGGAAAAAGTCCTAAAAGAAGAAAAGAAATGATCAATTCCGGTGAAAAAACAGCTTTGGCTGAATGTATCTTTCCCAGCTCATTTCCTGCATTGGCATAAACCATTGTTCCGGGGAGCATACCAATCTGAGAAACCCAGTAAAAAGTTTTTAAGGGCATCTTTGTCAGACCCATGACCAGATTAATCACTACAAAGGGGATTGCAGGAATAAGCCTCATTGTAAAAAGATAAAATGGTCCTTCACTTTCGATACCTTTATTAATTTTGTCATAAACTTCTTTAAATCGCATCTCAACGAAATTTCTAAAAATATATCGGGAAACAAAACATCCAATAGTCGCTCCGATGGAACTTGCAAAAGAAATCAGCAGCGTTCCGGTAATAAAACCGAATATTGCTCCACCGGCTAGACCCAGAACTGTTGCACCGGGAAGGTTTACAGCGACTACGAATACATAAATAAAAAAAAATGCAGCGCTTGTTTTAACAGGATAATCATTAAATAAATTCTGTAGAAAAGTTCTTGAGGATTTCAAATACTCAAGTGTCAGATAATGTTGCAAATCAAAAGCAAAAAAGATTATTGCTAAAGCGGCTATAAAAATAATTATAGAGATTCGACTCTTCATAAGAAACCATTAAACCTGTATTGTGATTGTTGTAAATAAATTATCAACCAGACTTTAACTATGAAAAGATCGAACTCTAAAATTCTTTTAGTAGGCGGGGCTGTCAGAGATCTGCTTACGGGAAAAAAAGCTTCTGATTACGACTTTCTTGTCGCTGATGGTAGTATTTCAAATTTTAAATTACGTTTCCCTGAATCCATTTCAGCCGGCAAATCTCATACAGTTTTTATTGTAGATGGATACGAATACTCCTTCCCGCGTAACGGAGGTAACTCTCCAGATGAACGTATAGATAATGATCTAATTGAAAGAGATTTTACAATCAATGCATTAGCCCTGGATGAAGACGGAGAGCTATATACACACCCGGATTCTCTTTTTGATATATACAATAAAATGCTTAGGCCGACATCTTCTCACGCATTGATAGCAGACCCTTTAAGAATTTTCAGAGCCGCAGGCCTATACGCACGATTTCCTGAATTAAATCCGTCATCCGAGCTTATGATGGGGATGAAAAAGTGTTCTGAACACAATTTACTTTCGAACTTAGCACCAGACCGTATAGCTATGGAGGTACGCAAAGCCCTTTCCGGAAAATCACCCGGAAATTTTATACGCCTGCTGCATAAAACAAACTGTTTAGACCCATGGTTTAAATGCTTTGCTACAAGAACTGACTCATGTCCTCATAACATTTTAAATACGAGAATAGACAGTTCAGCAAAGCTGATGGACAAAATGAACTTTAACAGCATATTCTGCTGGGGGGCTTTATGTCACTCTTTAGGAAGATCTTTTAGCAATAATCTAAAGGCATTAAATAAGATAAACAGCATAGGACAGCAACAAGCTTTTTACCTTGGTAAAAAACTAAAACTACCCAACAAATACATTAAAGCAGGAGAGATTTCTGCTGGTTATTTTAAATTAGCATGCAACTACAAAAAGTTAACTGTAGATACTAAAGTAGACTTGTTGCTAAAACTACATTCTACAAATTTACTGGATATGATGAAATCACTTACTGCTGCTGAAGAATCTGTGGGATTAATGGAATCTGCTCAAAAAGAACTGGATACAATTTTAAAAGTAAGACTAAAGCCTAATGATCAAAACAGGGGCAGGGATTCAGGAAGGATTTTACGTGAGATGAGGATAGAGACTTTAAAAAAGATTTGATTCATAAAAATCGGCCATATTGGAATATAACCAATATGGCCTTACTTAACAGTATCAAATTCATTCCTATTCAAACAAAAATTTATACTGATCAACAACGCTATCGGTCATTGCTGTCAGTTTCTCAGCCTCAAGCTCCAGAGAGGAGTTATCGACTATCCCAATCGTATCAGAAAGGTAGTAAGCTAGAACATTATCGTTTTCAGCAAAAGTCCATATAATTGTATATAATGAACCAACAGCCGGACGATCTGAAAACTCACTTCTGGTCACAACACGAATTCTAACAGATTTTTTACCTTTATCAGCTATAGAGAATAATGAAGATTGATGAAGGTTCTCTTTAAGCTTCAACGCGAGCATGCCACCAATGGCGTCTTTTCCTGAATGCTCAATAAAAACAGGTCGTCCCTCAGCTTTTGCTGGAGATTTTTCTTTAGCTACAACTTCAGCTGGCTTATTCTTCACATCCGGAGCAGTTTTATCCTGTGCTTGGACAGAACAGGGAAATATAAAAAATACAACCAATATAATCAGCAACAATTTATTACTAAACAATTTCAGACACCTTTTGTTTTAAATTTAACTTCAAGATAAATCTTTAATCATCATTTTTATCTGGTCTTTATTATCATAATAAACTTTTTTACAAAACTCTTTAATCGCCGAAGAAATATTTTTAACTTCAGGCAGGTCAGGAAAAGATGGCAAAGATAAATTTTCAAATTCTATTTCTTTAAATTTCATTGCAGTATCGAATGAATCACATTTACCACCTACACAGGCACCTATTTTTTCTTTCTCAACTTCATCAGGTTTTAAAGATTTAGTAAATTGTAACACCCCTGATGGGGAAACATCACCATTAACCTTTCTGACACTATTATTAATATTTATACTAAGTTCTAATAAATCTGTTCTATTAACTGTTAAAATTTTTCTTCCATCATTTTTTTGGGAATCAACATAACTGCCAACCATATAATCATTAACTGCAGTATATAATATTTCATAGGACTCTAAAAAATACTTATTATATTCACCTTTAGCAGTAAATGAGAACTGATGTTTTGGATTCAATGAACTGCATGGATATTCCCTTATTTCGCTAAAGGCATCACCTTCTACATTTATATATTTCCAAAATTTTATAAAATTATCATCAGTTATACACAAACACCTGAGATAAGAAGCGCTGACATAGACTTTCTCCAATTTCAAACGCAAACGTTCAACCTTTTCGTCAAAAAATTCAAAAGCATCATCAAGTCTTTTCCGAGTTCCAAAAAAGTTATCTGCAACTTCTGTCATGACCTCATCATTAAGAGCATCTGATAAATCTTTAATGCTATCCATATTACCTACCCGAATATTTTTCTTCCAAAACAAATATTAAAAAACAGAATAGAATTCGCAAGCTCAGCTTGAACACAACTTTTTTTTAAACTATATTAAAAATATTATAAACTTAACTATGCGAACTCCAATATATGGAAATAAAATCCTTCATTAAAATACAACCGGTTTTCAAGCTCTTTCCAGCAAAAAATAACAGGAGGAGAAATGCTTCTAAATGAACATCTCAGCAAAATGCTTCTAAAAAATGCTGCCGGAATACCCGTCCCAACAGGAGTTAAAGTTACGAATGACGATTTACCGGAGCTTAAACCATATTTTCCACTACCTTGGATTTTAAAAGCCCAAGTTCCTGTTGGAGGGAGAGGAAAAGCAGGTGGAATCCAAAAAGTTGATGACAGTGATAAATATGAAGCTATGGCTGAAAAGATATTATCAATGGAAATCAAAGGACACAAGGTCCCCTTTTTACGAGTTGAACCGGCTATTGATATCCGTAGAGAATTTTACCTTTCTCTAACCCTATCACGACAAAAGAAAAAAGTTATAATGACTGTTGGAAGACAGGGAGGAATTGAAATAGAAACAATGGGCAAAGGCAACCTGCTTATCCAAGAAATCAGCCTTCCGGGAGGAATTCAACCCAACCAGATAAGAGCTGCCTTTTTCCATATAAAAATAGCTAAAGAACTTTTCCCTGATTTCAGTATGATAATCACCAAATTATATGACACTATGATCAATTATGGGTTATTACTAGCTGAAATAAATCCATTAGCTCTTACAGGATATGGTAAACTTCTTGCCATGGATGCCAAAATAGAAATGGATGACAATATAGTTGAAATTAATCCTGATTTTGAAAAATTTTACCAGCCGGAGCACAGTACTACCGAAGAAAATATTGCGCGAAAAGCAGGAATGAGTTTTGTTTCTCTCAAAGGATGGGTCGGACTCATTGCAAACGGTGCCGGTCTGTCTATGGCAACAATGGATGCCATGAATTTTTCCAACCTTCCAGCCGCAAATTTTCTCGACCTTGGAGGAGCGGCAAATCAGGAGCGGATTGAGGCCGCGTTAAATATTTTATTTAACGATGAACAGGTCAAAGCAATTTTTATCAATCTTTTTGGTGGAATTCTTTCCTGTGAACTTGTTGCTACATCCCTTATAGCTGCTCTTGGTGGAAAAGCTCCTGAAAAAGATATTGTCATACGCATGTCCGGGAATAGTTCAGAGGCTGGTTTGAAAAAATTAAAACAAATTAGTTCTTCAAAACTGCATCTTGCTAAAAATATGACAGAAGCAATTGAACTTCTACGGAAACTGAAACCAAATGATCAGAGTTACATCCCATTCCCAGAGCCGATATCGTCTGTATCAAGACGAAAAATTGAACAGACGGATTACACTTCTTCCAAAAAATTTTTGATAGATAAAAATACGCCAATCCTTGTACAAGGCATAACCGGGCATGAAGGGAAATTGCATACGAAGCTTATGCTCGAATACGGCAGCAATATTGTTGCCGGTGTAACCCCCTTTAAAGGGGGCCAAAACGTTCTGAACGTTCCTGTTTACAACAGTATTATCGAAGCCCAGCAGTCGCATGAAATAGGAGCGAGCATTATATTTGTTCCTCCTAAACTGGCAACGGATGCCATATTGGAAGCTGCTTCCTGCAATATTCCATGGATAGTCTGCATAACTGAAGGAATCGTTCAAAGTTCAATGCTTAATGTGCTTGAACAGGTAAAAAGAAGTAATTCAAAAATTATAGGCCCCAATACTCCGGGGATAATTATTCCAGGACAAACTAAAATCGGCATACTGCCTGCTACACCATTTTCTCCCGGCCCGGTTGCTATCTTGTCCAGAAGCGGAACATTGACCTATGAGGTGGCGGATAGACTCAACAAAGCTGGAATTGGACAGTCTGTAAGCATAGGAATCGGAGGAGATTCATATATAGGGACAACTTTTGCCGATCTTTTTGATATGCTGCGTAATCATGATGAGACAAAGGCAATAATAATTCTTGGAGAAATAGGTGGGACGGCTGAACAGGACCTTGCTGATTATGTAATTAAGACAGGTTTTCAGAAACCAGTCCTATCCTTCATAGCTGGACAGACAGCACCTCCGGGTAAAAGGCTTGGACATGCCGGAGCCATATTAAAAGAAGGAAAAGGTATTCTGGACAAGCTTGAGAGAATGCGTAAAGCAGGCTTCATAGTCTGCCCTAGTCTTGAATCCATCCCTGATCTCACAGCAGAAGTTCTTAACAACCAATAAGTATAATGTCAGAGCTTTTAATAAAAGATCCTGCTTGTAAATAGGTTATACGGCAGGATCTCCTCTGCTCTACCAGCCATTGTTAAACTATGGAAACTCATAAATTCAAATTTTTTCAGCTGCCAATGAATTTTTAATAATCATAATTTAGAGATTACTTGCTGAAAAGTTTAGTGTAAGGGAATTTCAACATTTTGATTAACCAAAAAAAAGTATCCCAACAGACTTACGGACCAGCTTAAATTTAACGCAGAAAATATAATTAAAACGAGTTTAACATCTTGAAAAAAATATGCTTCTTCAACAGTAACAAAGCCTGGGGCGGTGGCGAGAAATGGAATCACCATTTTTCATTACTTTTGCGTGATGCCGGATATGAAGTCTTTGTTGCGACAAATAAGGCCTCTGAACTTTACCAAAAACTTGAAAATGAACCGGGAATTACCTTATCTGAATTTTCCGTATCTAATTTGAGTTTCTTAAATCCACTATCATTCATCACGTTACGAAACTACTTTCATAAAAATAAAATCGACTGTGTAATTATGGCCTTACCTTCGGATTTGAAGACAGCAGGTATTGCAGCGAAAGCTGCTGGTGTTTCAAAAATTATATATCGCCGTGGTATAGCTGTACCGGTCAGAAATTCAAAACTTAATCGCTATCTTTTTTCTAGAATCATTGACCGTTTAATTGTGAACTCAATAGAAACCAAAAAGATGGTCCTAAAAAATGCTCCTAACCTTATCAGTAACGACAAAATCAGATTAATTTATAACGGATTTGACGTTGCCGATTTTGATTCCCAACAAAGCCAGCCTGTTATTGAAAAAAAGGATAATGAAATAATTATCGGCAATGCAGCCAGATTAACTATTCAAAAGGGACAGAAATATCTGCTAGAAGCTGCAGCAATTTTACGGGATAAAGGGCTCAATTTTAGAATTGCAATTGCCGGCACCGGTGAATTGCAAGATCAACTCATGGGTCTGGTAAGAAAATTTGATCTTGATGACCGTGTTGAATTTTTAGGATTTGTTGATGACATGAAAAGTTTCTATCAAAGTATAGATATCTTCTGTCTTCCCTCTCTTTGGGAGGGATTCGGTTATGCTCTGGTTGAAGCTATGACAATGGAAAAACCAGTAGCGGCTTTTGACATAAGTTCTAACCCTGAAGTTGTTGCTAATAATTCTACAGGATTATTAGTTGAATCTGGAAACGTGGAAAAACTTTCAGAAGCGCTTGAAAGGCTTATTTTAAACAGTGAACTCAGAAATAAAATGGGAAAGGAAGGACGGAAAAGAGTTTTAGAAAATTTTGATACCCCGCTTGTTCTTGGAAAACTTAAGGACCTTATTGAAGAATAGTTCTAAATTTAAAACTCCTTATCCAAAAGAAGATGGGTAAAATACCCGAATACAAAAGCAAAATAATACGGCATAAAAATAGAATAATCCATTCCGTAAAAATAATAAGGAACAACCACCAACGGGGCTGGCACTAAAAACATAGCCCACCATTTATGAGTCCATCCTCTATGAGCCGAGATTCCCGGAAGAATGGCAAGTAACCCAAGATAGGATGCCCATTTAAAATGTTTTAAATAGATAAGGGCAATATCAAAAATGAGCATACCTGAATAAAAAAGACGCTTTCCCTTTGAATCAGTATCTACATCAGGGAAAAGTGCTCCCAGCACACAGATAATAATAAGAGTACACACCTGCTGAGGATCAAACTTATACAGGCCAAAATACAATAAAGCCGCCAGCAAAATGCAGGCTCCCACAAGAGCACCACTGATATGTGTTTTATAACCGGGCATATATTATCTAACGTTTTCCAATATAACTTTTAATGTCCTGAACTAGAATGATCGATAAAGATCGTCACTATCTACTGCGTAATATACTTATTTCGTTAAATTTTAAAACACCAGATTTAGATTATATTTTATTATATCTATTACAACTATAAAATATATTAATTTTTAAAAGTCAAACAGCTACTTAAAATTACATTAATATAAAAAAAGAGAGGCCCCAAACTAGTGGAGACCTCTCTAATACCAGTCAACTCTATATTTAATAAGCAAAACAGAACTAAATTCCAAAGGCTGATTACATGGCGTTTCCAGAATCAAGCTCTTCAATCTGTTTATTAATTTCTTTCTGTAATTTTTCAGGAAGTCCCATTACATCTACATTCAAGAATCCACGAACAATTGTAGAAGTAGCTTCATCTTCATCCATTCCGCGGGCCATCAGGTATTCTATTTCTTCCTGTGCAATTTTACCCACAGCTGCTTCATGTGAGAGTTCTACTCCTTCAACTGTGCCTTCAAGTTCTGGAATGGCATGGATGCGACCACCACCAAGAATAAGCCCCTTACACTCGATATGACCTCTGGCAGGTATTTCATTTCCCTGAATATGACCACGGGCTATAATTGTTCCGCCTGTAGTAATTGTTCTGGCAATAGATTCTCCACGAGTATTTTTACCGTTTTGAATAATTCGGCTACCAGTATCAAGATAAGAGCCCTCAGGAGCCACCAGAACAGAATTAAATCTTGCTACGGAGTTGTCTCCATTCAAATAAATTTTGGGGTAGGACTGAAGATCCTTAACTCTTTTAAGCAATACATAGTTGTTTACAAATACACCGTCTTCCTCAACAACACCAATAGTGCGCGGACGGACAACAACATTATCTCCCCAGTTATGCACCATGGTAAAAGTCAATTTACCACCCTTTTTCACATAAAACTCGGAAAGCCCGAAGTGAGCTCCACTGAATTTACCATGAGCTGCGGCGCATCCTGTGATGATGTGAACCTCAGAATCTTCCTCAACAATTACAATGTTGTGAACATTCTGACCGGCATTATCGGCTTTAAGAAAGAGGCAAGATTGTACGGGGGCTGTGATTTTAGCTCCCTTCTTAGTCCTGACAAAATATCCGCCATGCAAGTTTTTGGCTGCTTCTCTTGTAAATTCATCCTGATCCTTATCAATCAATTTAAAAAAGTAATCAGGCAGACCGTCATATTTCTCCAGAGCTTTTTTAATATCCATAACTTCAACATCTTTATTTTCGTTGTCGCAATGAACATTAGAATGATCTATCTGCAAAAAATTAGCACTGGTATCAGCGGCTTCAACATCAATTCCGGCCATTAAAAGCTGTTCTTTTTCTTCAGAACTCAGTGTTTTAAGATCGGCGATCTGATCATGTTCCAGACCATCAAATTTATATTCGTTGAGATCAATCTTTTTCATAAGAATATTCCTCGTGATTTAACAATTAGTTCAAGCACTTAACACATTCTTGATAACCATATTGGCGAATATGGTCGAGAATGTCGCGAGGTCTGGCTTCACAACAAAGATGGCCGTTATATAAAACCTGTCCACGGTCAGCATTTATGTAATCAAGAATATAACCGGTATGGGTGATAATCAAACCAGATGCTTTTGTGATCATCTCTTTCTGCTCTTTCATGCTGATTCCGCTTGCTGGTTCAAGTTCACCGTCAAGAAGAGTCCTTACGGTCTTACCGATGAGATGCATATTTTCAAGGTCTACACCGGATTCTGGTTCGTCAAACAGAAGGAGGTCCGGCTGTTGAGCCATAATCTGAAGTAATTCAGAACGCTTTATCTCCCCACCGGAAAAACCGGAGTTAATATCGCGGTCCAAAAAACTCTCCATATTGACTTTTTCTGCAAGGTAATCAACATCAACATCTTTTCCATGCCCGCACATGGAAACAAGATGACGTGTTTTGAGTCCGTGAATAGTCGGAGGACGCTGGAAAGACATTCCAATTCCTAATCTGGCGCGTTCATATATGGGGGCGTATGTGATATCAACGCCCTTAAAAATAATTTTACCCTGAGTGACTGTGTAATTTCCAAAACCCATAAGGGTCATGAGCAGGGAAGTTTTTCCGGAGCCATTGGGCCCGAAAAGAATAAATGTTTCGCCGTCTTTTATATGAAGGTCGAGGCCTGTGATAACCTCTTTGTCACCAATGCTGACGTGCAGATCTTCTATTTTAAGCATTAAATTTCCTCACTTTAAGGGCAATAATCAGTATATTTACTAGCCCTGTTCGACTGTTTGATTAGAAGAGCTAATAAAATTCACCTTTTAAGTCCAGAATTAATAAATCACTTAATAAAAGGTGATTATCATCTGTAGTTTGTCAAGAGACAGCCAGCAAACTTTCAACAGATTAAGTTTACTTCGCCGTAAAATATGATTAAATTCACAATTGAATTTTTAGGAGATAATTATGGCAAAAAAACATTTTAATTCATTATCAGATCTGAAATCGTTAAAATTTAATAAAAAAGAAGAAGAATCGATAGATCCGAAAGAAAAAATAATCAGAAAAGCAATAAAAAAAGCTGGACTCAAACCAAAAACTCCAGCTCCAAAAATAGAAGAAAAAAACGTGGAAACTATAAGCGATGAAGAAATTTTTCTGAGAGCAATGGGTGGAGTTGAAAAAATTGACGGTGAAAAAATTGAACCACTCGCTGAAAAAAGAATTAAACCGCAGCCACAAAAAAAGACTGAAGATGAAGGGAAGAAAATCCTTTCCGGCATTGTTTCCGGTAAAATAGAATTTGAAATAGAATATTATGAAGATTATCTGTTTGGATTTGTTAGAGGAATTGATTCCAAAATTTTTCAAAAACTTAAATCCGGATCATTCAGTCATGAGAACTATATAGACCTTCATGGACTTAATGCAGATCAGGCCTACGATAGTCTGCATTTTTTTATTAGAGAATCATACCTGCAAAGTAAAAGATGTATCCTAATCGTTACGGGTAAAGGTAAAAATTCTCCCGGTGGACAAAGTATTTTGAAACGTGAAGTCTATGAATGGCTTGCAAGAGAACCTTTCAAAAGAATCATACTTGCTTTCTGCACAGCTCAACCTAAGGACGGCGGATCAGGAGCCATCTACGTTCTTCTTCGCAAAAACAAAAAAGGTGGTAAGATACAATGGGATAAGGGACAGAACTGGGGCAAAATGGATTTTTAACAATAGCCAGTTGTACCATTTTATAATTCTATAACTAACATTATTCAATTGAGATAATTTTTAATTTTATAAAATTAAATTTGCAGCTAAAAGACAATGCCAAGGTAGAATGACCAATTTTTACAGCTCACGTAAAATACGACTTGCATTTGGAATTCCATTTGAAAATATTGGGTTCCATGAGCTGATGCCGGCTTTCAACGATCTTGTCAGCTCTGAATTCTCACAATGTATTCTTGCTGCTACTTCTGATTATGTCATCAGAACTATTAAAAATCCGCTGCAGTCTTTTGAATTCTGTGATTTCTACATCCCATGTGATACGGAATTAATCGAAATGGCCAGAAAAAATGGCACCCCACTTGAATTGCCTGCACGTTATGAAGATTTTGCCGAACAGGTGATTCGAATCTGCGCTCATAACGGGCATACCATTTTCAATATAGCGTCAGGACCTATTTTTCTGGAATGGCTGGATAATCCTGAAAAATTTCTGGTGCAGGATGAATTATTTACCAACTTTATAATTGAAAACAAAATATTAACAAAAAACGAAAGAAAAACCATACTACATTCCATCTCAGAACACAGACCGAATGTAATTCTTATTCACGCTGATTACGACATTATACAGGACCTTTCTCCAGATATAATGGAACATAGTAGAGGATCTTTACTGGTTTGTTTTCCCAAAAAATCAAATTCTAATTGGTTAAGTACTATTCGAAAAAAAATTGATATAAAAAATATATTAATGTCGGAAAAAAACATTAAAAAAATTTTCTCCAATGTAGCTTTTGACTGTACATCATCAGCTCTCCGCTTTGTCGGATCAAAAACAGGAAGCAGTATCAAATTTTCTGGAATGATTGACAGCAAAATGCTTCCGGCCATAGCGCGATTTGAAAAAAAAATAATGAAACGTCAGACAGATTTGAAGATAGATATGTCAGAAGCTGTTGATATCAGCCTTGATGGGATAGAAGCATTACTGAATATTTCCAGAAAACTAAATATTTCAGGTAAAAAAGTAACTTTAACCGACACCAATGCTAGTATTACAAATAAATTTTACGAGGCCGGTATAAGTGCATATTTTAGCGGGCTTCAAGGTATCCCTGAAATTGAATATACGGCTGACTGAGAATTAAGACACGCATAATCAAAAATATTTTTTTGTTGATCCAGAGCTATTTATAGCAAGAACAACCCGGCCAGCCCAAGCAAAGAAAAGAATCCCATACTATCTGTTATCGTTGTTAAAAATATTGAAGAAGCCTGAGCCGGATCACGTCCGAATTCTTTCAGCACAATAGGTATTGATCCACCAACAACAGCACCTATGATCATATCAAAAAATAAAGCCGCAGACATTATACCGGCGAGGCCTAAACTGGATGTCATCAAAAATACGGCAAGAAAAACTAAAGAAGAAACACATAATCCGTTTGCCAAGCCAATTTTGAGTTCTCTTATTACTGCAAGCCAGGATTTTTTACGGTCAAACTTTTCTGTAGCAAACTGCCGGATCATAACTGCCAGAGCCTGCTGCCCCGTATTACCTGCCTGATTGGCAACAATAGGCATGAGCACGGCTAATATAGCCATTTTGGCGATATTCCCCTCAAACATGTGGACGACCCATGCAGAAATAGCTGAATTGGCAACATTGATAATAAGCCACGGCAGCCTTTTCTGAACAGAATATGTCCATGGAGAATCAGTAGTTTCATCTGTACCCGCACCAACCATTGACTGCATGTCTTCACTGGCTTCTTCGTGCAGAATATCAATAACATCATCAACTGTTACGACACCGAGAAAACGGTGATCGAAATCAACTACAGGAAGGGCGAGAAAATTGTAGTGGGCTATAAGTCTGGCAACTTCTTCTTTGTCCACATCATATCTTACAGAAATAAGATGCTGATTATTAATGAGATCTTTCAGCTTTGTTCCTGATTTTGTTATCAACAGATCTCTCATGGAAACTACACCGGTAAGATGGTGTGTACTGTCAACAAGATATGCATAATAAGGGATACTCTTATCTTCAACTTCAGCTCTTATAGCATGAATTGCCTGATCAACGGTAAAATCTTCACGCAACATGGCAACTTCGGTGTTCATGACACCGCCGGCTGTTTCCGGGTCAAAAGTCAACAGTGTTGACAATTCTTCACGGTCTTCAGCCTTTATCTGCCTTAAAATTGCTTCACGTCTATCATCCTCAAAATTTTCGAGAATATCCGTGGCGTCATCAGGGGACATGAATTCGAGAATACGGGCAACAAGACCACTGTTGAGCTTTTCCATAAGCTCCTGCTGGTCGTATCTGTCCATCTCCGCTATCGAATCAGCGGCATCCTTAATTGGAAGCTGCTTGATAAACTTAACCTGTTCTTCAAGGCCAAGTTCTTCAATATGATCTGCAGTATCCGCAGGGTGCAAAGCATCTATAACCCGCTGATCAACATTTCCCGGGAGTCCTTTGCCGCTTTCCTGCCATTTGCGGAGTGGTTCTGGTATGCCTTTTGTCCTTTTCATGGCGCTTCATCTATCGTAATTACCTGAAAACGTCAAAAAAACAGGCGTTGAAGAATTTTGACAATTACTTTGTGAAATCCTTCTCAGCCCTTGTGTCACCAGCAAAAAATGACTACCAGATTTTGCTACAGAACCTTAATACTAAAGTTGCAAAAGAGTAACAAAGAAAATGAGCAAAATGAACTTTGATGATTTTTTCAAAAATGAAGCGCGGATGTTCATGTTGGCAACAATCAGAATTGCTTTAAGTGAAGACGGTCCAGACCTGACTTCACAAGGACTCTTCGAGCCCTCAGATATTGCCAGAGCACAAATTATAACTAAACAGAAGACTGTCGTAGCCGGAATGCCTCTGATTCCTCTGATTCTCGAATTTGGTGATCAGGATAAAAAGTGTGAAGTCTTCATAAATGTCGATGACGGTGAAACAGTAGACGAAGGTGCTCTTCTGGCTGTGATGGAAGGTCCCGCAGCACTTCTTTTAAAAGCAGAAAGAATCATACTTAACTATATCAGTCACTTGTCAGGAATAGCCACTCTCACCTCGCAATATGTAAAAGCCCTCGAAGGAAGTAAAACCACCCTTCTTGATACCCGTAAAACCCTGCCCGGTTTAAGATATCCTGAGAAATATGCAGTCCTCATGGGTGGAGCTCAAAATCACAGACTCAATCTGGTTGAAATGCTCATGCTCAAAGACAATCACATTGACAGAGCTGGTTCAATCACAAACGCAGTGCAAAAACTTCGTGAAACGTATGATGATTGCCCTCCAATCGAAGTTGAGTGCAGAAATCAGCAGGAAGTGGTTGAGGCTGTAAAAACTGAAGTTAATAGAATTATGCTTGATAACATGACTCCTGCTGAAGCAGCTGAGGCTATCAAAATCATTCCCGATTCAATAGAAACGGAAATAAGTGGCAACGTCACACTTGATACAATTTCCAACCTTGCAAAAATCGGAGCGGATTTCATTTCGGTAGGCGGAATCACTCATTCTGCGAAATCATCTGATATTAGTATGAGAATTTTTCAAATATAGTCCCCTGTACTTCAGCAGCAATTGAGGGAGCCTCATGTATTCAAAAATAATTAAGGATATAAAGAACAAGTATGGTGCTAAACTGGCAATTCTAGGGCATCATTACCAATCTGACGAAATTATTCAGCACACTGATCTCAAAGGAGATTCGCTGGAACTTGCACGCCAGATCGGGAATTTAGACGCCGAATATATTGTTTTCTGCGGCGTCCACTTTATGGCTGAATCTGCGGCAATATTAAGAAAGGAAAACCAGAAAATTTTTATTCCGGATAAATCTGCAGGCTGTGTAATGGCTAACATGGCTCCTGCTGATCTGGTTGAAAAAATTATTGAAAAAATTTCCAGGCAAACCGGGAAAAAAGTCATTCCGCTGGCCTACGTAAATACTCCGGCTGCGGTTAAAGCCGTATGTGGAAAGTATGATGGTAGTGTTTGTACTTCTGCCAATGCTGTTACGATGATGAAATGGGCTCTTGAAAAAGGAGACTCTGTTCTTTTTTTGCCTGATAAAAATCTGGCGATGAATACAGCAGATAAACTCGGACTTGATGAAACCGAACGGTATGAGATGGATATACGCAATTGCGGCGATAAAATCGACATGAACTCCGCATCGAAAGCGCGCCTAATTATGTGGCCGGGGTTATGCCCTATCCACCAGCGTTTTAAAATTAAAGATATAGATCATTTCAGAACAAAATTTCCGGAAGCTAAAATAGCCGTACACCCGGAATGCCCTCCTGAACTTGTTAAAAAATCCGATGCAGACGGATCAACATCCTTCCTTATAAAATATGTTGAGCAGGCTCCTGATGGAGCAACTATAGTAATCGGAACTGAAACAAATCTTGTGGACAGGCTTGCAGCCAAATATAAAAACAAAACCATACTACCTCTTGGTCAAAGCTTTTGCAGTAATATGGCTAAAATTACTGAAAAAAATCTAGCTGAGCTTCTACAAAACATTGAAACTTTCAATGAAGAAGACGTGGATGACAACATACGGATTCCGGCACGCAAAGCTTTAGAAAGAATGCTGGAGGCATGCTCTTAAAATCTGCTTGTAAACATTAATCTCAACCGTCGACCTGAAAGGGCCTGACCTAAGACAGGGGCTACCATGAATGATTACCGGATTAAAACAGATATTCTTGTCGTTGGCTCAGGAATAGCTGGATGCGTCGCTGCATTAACAGCCGCAGAAAAAGGGCTGGATGTTACGATTCTCTCATCAGGTGAAGGACTTAAAAGTGGTAATACAAGGTTAGCGCAGGGTGGCATAATATATACTGGGCATGACGATTCGCCGGAAAAACTGGAAAAGGATATTCTTACTGCAGGCTGGAATTATAATAATAAAAAAGCAGTAAGAACCCTATGCAGAAAGGGACCTGAAGCAGTAAAAAAACTCCTTCTTGAAAAATATCCTGTTAATTTTACAAGAGATGAATCTGGAGAATACTGTCTGACCCGTGAAGGCGGGCATAAAATACCTCGAATTCTTTATTGTGCCGACCATACCGGCGAAGACATAATTAATTCTCTGATCAAGGCTGTCGAACTGCATCCAAACATAACCGTCTGTAGCCAGAGGACTGCCATTGACCTGCTTACTACCCACCATCAGGCAAGATCACTGGAGTTTAAATATACTCTGCAAAATGAATGTCTTGGAGCTTATGTTTACAATGAAGTCCGTAATGTAATTGAAACAATTTTAGCCGATTATACTATTTTGGCAACTGGTGGTGTTGGTCAGATATTCTTGCATAGCACCAACAGTTCAAGCGCCATCGGTTCCGGCCTTGCTATGGCTTCAAGAGCTAAGGTAAGAGTTATCAATGCCGAGATGATTCAGTTCCACCCCACTTCACTTTATGTGGAACGCTCACGGGAAGATAGGCGTTTCCTCATTTCTGAAGCAGTGAGGGGGGAAGGTGCGAAACTGGTCAACTCAGCCGGAGAGCCTTTTATGTCTCGGTATGACCCCAGAGCCGACCTTGCCCCGAGAGATATTGTAACGAGGTCGATTCAGGAAGAAATGCTGCGGACAGGTGAAAAAAATGTCTATTTAGATGCCGCTAAATACGTACATAAAGACCTTGAGAAAAGATTCCCCACAATATTTGCAAAATGCAGAGAGCTTGGAACGGATATGACCAAAACGCCAATTCCGGTAGTTCCCTCAGCCCACTATTTTTGCGGAGGAATCCTTGTTGACGATAAAGGCAGATCAACTTTAGACAGATTGTATTGCATTGGAGAATGCAGCTGTACAGGTCTTCATGGTGGAAACAGGCTGGCAAGCACCTCGCTGCTTGAAGGGCTTGTATGGGGACTGCTTGCAGGAGAAGATGTCGGCAGACGCCGCTCAAACAAAACCGCTTTGAAGAAGAAAATAATGGATTCTATCCCGGACTGGGAATCTCCAGGAAATATTCATAACGAAGACCCGGCATTAATTGCTCAGGATTGGGCGTTCATCAAAAATACTATGTGGAATTATGTTGGGATAACAAGATCAACAGACAGGCTTACGCGAGCAATGGAAGACTTACAGCACCTAAACCGCAATTTGAGGACTTTCTACAAGCGTACCCCTATATCTAAGCCTATAATCGACTTGTTTCATGGTTGTCAGGCAGCAATAACAATTACTCTGTCTGCACTAAGAAATACTTCCAGTGTGGGATGCCATTACCGCATAGATTAATTTATTGATACTGAATTTTTAGTAATTAAGGCTGCCTGAAATTTCAGGCAGCCTTAATTATTTTATACAACTAGCCTTGTTAAGGGACTCAATTTGAGCTGAGCATCAGTAATTAGCTTTCAGATTTCATATCGTTAATTATAGATGTAAGCTCTCCGGATTCATCAACAAGCCTTTCTGCTGCATTATTAGCCTGAGAAGTAGCATCTGATGTCTCTATCGCAATCTGATTTATTTCATCTACCGACCTGTTAATTTCTTCTGATGTGGCAGACTGTTGTTCTGCCGCCGTGGCAATGCTGCGAATCATTTGTGAAGTTTCCTCAACATCAGTCACAATAGAAGTAAAAACTTCTCCTGAATTTCTGGAATCTTCAGTAGCGGAAGAGATATGGGATACCACATCCTCCATACTGCTTATATTCCCTTGGGCAACTTCCTGTATTGAATTAATTGAAACTCCGACTTCTTTAGTTGCACCCATAGTTTTTTCAGCAAGTTTTCTTACCTCATCAGCAACTACAGCAAATCCACGCCCGGCTTCACCTGCTCTAGCTGCCTCGATAGCCGCATTAAGGGCAAGCAGATTGGTCTGGTCAGCTATGTCTTCAATAACATTCATAACAATTCCGATTCCATCTGCTTTTTCGCCAAGCTCATTCATACTGGCTTTCAAGGATTCAGCCTGAGTTTGAATACTGTTCATTGAATCAACAGTCCTGCTTATCACCTTAGCTCCGGTTTGGGCATTATCGCGAGTCCTTTCAGCCTGATCAGAAGCCTGTCCTGCATTTTTAGCAACTTCCAGAATAGTTGCATTCATCTCTTCCATTGCAGTAGCTGTGGAAGAAATTCTATCACGCTGAACTTCATTTCCTCTTAATATTTCATTTGATCTGCTGAAAATTTCTTCAGAAGCAGAAGAGACATTTCCAACAACTTTTTCTAATCTTGAGGTTGCGTGCATTATACCTTCACGCTTAGCATTTTCTGCCTTCTTGCGAGCTTCCTCGGCTTCATCCATAGCACGCTCAGCTTCTATGGTTTTCTCTTCAGCATGGGCTTTCTGCTGTCTTATCTCTTCCATACCTAACCTTAACTTCTCCGACATGTTATTTACAGCACTCTGCATTCTGCCAATTTCATCTGAAGCTGTAGCAGGAAGTTTAACATCAAGATTTCCATCGGCAATAGATTCAACAGCTGTCATGGTCTGCTTAATTGGAGAAGCTATCAAATTAGAAATTATGAGGATAGCAACAGCAACGAGAATTACACCAAGCACACCAATTATTACCATAACGGTTCTCAGTTGCTTAGCTTCACTTAAAACTTTATCCATAGGAATACTAAGGCCGAGTATATAAGGAGTTGTAGCCCTACCAATCATTATCGGAGCAAAAACATAAAAAGTTTCTCCATCCTTTCCTTCTGCATAAGACGTATAAACCTTTCCTTGCAAAACATTCTGTTTAACCTGCTCTCTGATTGATGAATCTATTTCAGGCATATCAAAAAAGTTAACACCACCCTGAACATATTTTTCATTGTCAGGATGAGCAACAAATGAACCTGACGTGGAGAATAAAAATGCATACCCCGAATCAAATACATTTAATTGGCTGACATATTTATCAATGGTATCCATTGGATAATCCACTCCAGCCACTCCGATAAATTTACCGGACTTATACATAGGGACTATCATATCAACCATTAGGACTTTTTTACCGTTTATATCATAGGCATAAGGGTCCATAACAATTTCATGGCCGACTTCCTTAGGTAAATGATACCATGCTCCTCCAGATCCATCAGTCATGTATCCGGAACTGGCTTTAACATTTATTTTACCACCTGATCTATAAATCCAAGGCACAAAACGACCATCTTCATTATGAAATTTTGTTTTTTTATATTCGTTATCCATTCCATCTAGAGCATCAGGCTCCATAGCAACATAAACCCCAAGATACTCCTTATGGTCAGAGAGAAAATTTTTAAAGACATCCAATAATTCATTACGCGGTATAGGAGTACTGGAACCGGAAAGTCCTTCGATTATTCTAGCAATTGTCCTTGATGACACCATGGCAGAACTCATTGAGGCATCAATCTTATTTGCGTATTCCTGAGCTATACCCTTGCCTTTAGCTTCAGCATTTTCACGCATTTTACTTAGAAACACGCTTTCTTGAAAAAGAGTTATGCCCAATAGAACAGGAACAACGACAACAAGAATCAGCATAATCTTCCAACGCAGATTAATTTTCCCCAACATAAGCACCCCCTTAACTTGGAACTATTTGCTATAATAGATTAATTATGAAGATTATTTTTCAATATTTGTTTTAAAAAGACATTTAGCTGCATTACGCCATACTGGTGTATATCTCTCTGGAGCTGATACTATTTCAGCTAGAGAAGCTTCTGCCATTTTATTCAACATTCCTGAAAAAACAAGATGATGCAAAGGATAAACCGCATACCAATATAATAATCCTGCCAACCCCTTCGGTAAAAAATGCGAAAGCATTATCAATTCTGTTTTGTTTTCTCCTTTTCTGACTAAAATAAATTCGAGCAGGGCTTCTCCTGGAAGCTTCATCTCTGCCTGAAGAACCAGCTCAACTTCAGGTTCAACTTTTAAAACTCTCCAAAAATCCAAAGCATCCTGCTCAAAAATATCTTTAGGGTCCCTACGCCCTCTCCTAAGACCAACTCCACCGATAATCTTATCTATCCATCCCCTAATCTTCCATAACGAATTAAAAGCATACCAACCTGAATCGCCTCCGATACCGGAAATAACAGGCCAGATATCCTTTGGCTCAGCTGCCAGCAGACATCTGTATCCGCATTGCAATTCCTGTCCTCCAGAGTATGAAGGATCACCATAAATCGTCCATTCGGCAGGCAAAGTCTGCCCTGCATCGTGCCAGCAGGTATCAATGCGTTTCTGATCAACTTTCTGTAAGGCAATTTTAAAAGTATCACTCACGCTCAATAATTCCTGCGGGATTATTTCTCTTATCGAATTTTCTTCACAAACGGTCTCGTTTCGTAACCCGTCAACCAATGGTCGGGCTATTGATATAGGGACAGGAGTTATTAAATTAAGCCAGTGCGAGCTTAATCCGGGACTTATAAAAGGCAATCTGATCATAATCCTTTTTCTTAAACCACATACCTGTGCGTAAAGCTGAAACATTTCAGCAAAGGATAAAACATCCGGTCCGCCAATATCGTATACTTTTCCAGCGGTGAGCGGTGAGTTCAGACATCCGACAAGATAAGTTAATACATTAGATACCGCTATAGGCTGTGTTCTGGTATCCACCCAGCGCGGGGTTACCATAATCGGAAGTCTGTCAGCCAGATATCTTAAAATCTCAAATGAAGCACTCCCTGAACCAAGAATCATTGCAGCCCTGAGGCAAGTTAATTTTGCAGATGATAAAGCCAGTATTTCCGCAGTTTCTGCTCTACTTTTCAAATGCTCACTCAGAGCATCGTTTCTATTCCCAAGCCCACTCAAGTAAATAATTCGTTCTATATTATTTTTATTAGCTGCATGGACCATATTTATGGCAGCTTTACGATCAACAAAGGAAAAATTACTATCATGTCCACCCATAGAATGAACAAGATAATAGACAGCAAAACAATCCGTTGCTGCCGCTTCGATAGACTCACGATTTAAAAGATCCGATTGAACAATCTCTAAATTTCTATGTCCACTCCACGGTCTGGACATTGCTTTTTCGACAGTCCGCACAGCTATACGCACATCCCAGCCATCATCGAGAAGTCTTGGGACAAGACGTCCGCCGATATAACCTGTAGCTCCGACTACTAAAATTTTTTTGGTATATTTCATTTGATTCAATGGTTAAAAATTGTTTAACGATAAAATTTTAAATATTATTTTTACCATTATAATACATTTTAATAACATTTTATCAAAAAAATTCATTTTAAATAAAATTTAATGTTGACTTATATCCTATGATTACATAGAAGTTTCTCCGCGTCGGGATGTAGCGCAGTTTGGGAGCGCACTTGAATGGGGTTCAAGGGGTCGGAGGTTCAAATCCTCTCATCCCGACCAAAGACGCTATTATCAGGATTGGCTAATCTAATTAGCCAATCCTTTTTTTATGGTTGCCGAAAAATATTTAGAATATGAAAAAGAATTTGCAGTTTAATGTAAGCGGACACCCTACCTGAGAATTTTGGACATTTGAGTTGAGAAAAAGAATGTGCACATTTTGCACTGCTGGAACGCAAATTGTAAAGGCCGGTTAGTCCGGCCTTTTTTATAAATTTACATCTGTTAATTTGTTCAACTATTTCAAGATATTAATTATTTACTCATTAGTTAGTAAATTCAATATGTTAAAATCATGATCAAGAATTAAGCTGCCGACAAAGTGCGCTTGCTGTGGTGTGATGCCGTTTCCAAGTGCTTTAAGTCTGTCCAACCAGTCGGCACCCCCATCATCCATTCTATGAATGATGGGTCCGGGATATGCTTTGCAAATTTTTTCGGGCGTTGTCCTGTCAATTTGAAGATTATTCCAGCTAGCTTTGGAATTAAGTTGGAAGTTGACTGCATTGATTCGTGCTTCCGTAAATATCCGCCGTGTGCCAGTTGTGTTGTCATCCCCATAACTGTGGGGGTAGGCAACAACGAACAATCTTTCACGCAGATGCGGCGCACCAAACTGGGCAGCAGATAGCACGATCCATTCAGCATCATACCCGATCTTGGCCAACTCTTTGAGGACAATGTCAAACCCTTTAGACCTGAGACCTGGTACATTTTCAATGAGTACGTATTTGGGAAGAATTTGGCGAATAATACGGGCATATTCATACCATAATCCTGACCTGGTTTCTTTTGTAATACCTTTTCTTTTGCCTCCACATGAGACGTCTTGGCATGGGAATCCACCTGAGAGCAGATCGACTTTTTCAACATCATTTCCATCAAGCTCCTTTATATCTTTATAAATTTGTTTTCCGGGCCACCTCTTGGAGAGTATGTTTTGAGCGTATGGTTCTATTTCACAAAACCAAGCGTGCTCAAACCCGGCCAACTCCAGACCAAAGTCAGTTAAACCGACTCCGCTGAAAAGACTGCCTACCTTCATTAGGTTCTCCTAATGATGCTCTAAGGCTTTCTTTATTGGGGCTCGTGGCTCTCACATGGTTTAATGTCCCACATCTGGGGCATTTTATTTCAATATTTTCTGCTGTGCCTATAGCAAGCAGACGATTACATTTGCCGCATCTAATTTCGTTTTTTCTCATTTTGATTGTCTACTTCTAACCCAAATGATAAATAGCTACTCGGCTTGATCAAGCTGCGGAGCAGCGGGTTATCTCTTCAATCGGAAGTCAGCCGATTGTCGGGCCGTGGGGCGATGCGTCAACATCGCTTCGGTTGGGGATTCTGAGTCCCTGACCTGCTCCAATCTGTCAAAATTTTCCTATCGATTTTCAAAGATTAATTAAAATTTTCAGTATAATTTCAAACTATTTTAGGAAATTGTGTTTTAACTGCCATACATTTATTTTTATAATTTTGAATTTGCTCCTCATCACCTTTAGCTACGCCATCCAGATACATTGTAGGGTCTGGATATATAGCTTTTCTGCACTCTTCCCATCCTCCCGATTTATACCAATCTGTCTCACTAATTTTTCCTGGTAAAATGTCTGGGCAATTGAAAAGTGACATTTCAGAGTACATGCTTTGCAAGCCTTCATAAAAATGAGATTCCAAAACGTGGTCAGGACTGCCGTAAGCAAGTGCTAATAAATATGAATCAAACATAGCTCTCTCCTAATCAGGAATACCTGTGTCGTACTCAGCAAATCCGAACTGATAGACGTTTCCATTCAAGTCAAAATCAAAACGAACATAGCCAAAATTAGTATTTAATTTGTAATCATCACCATATGTTCCATTCTTTCCAAGGATTAACTCTTTAAAATACATTCCTATACGTTTTGTTCCTTCACGGACAAAACATCCGGGCCAAACAACTACTGCATTTGTTTCTTTAAACCGTGGTGATCTGGGAAGATAAAAACAATTGCCAACTGGTGCAGCCCCTGCTTTTTGATATGTATCGCCACCAATCTGTAAATATGACCAATTCATATATGGAGAAGGTTCTAATGTTGGTACATTTCCTATCAATTCATATAATAAATTGGCACCAGCTGAGATATCTGCTGAACTTAAAAAATACACACGATTATCCATATAAATATTAGGAGGCAATGCGGCTAACCGTGCACATCTGGATTTTGATTTATAACCAACTCGTATATCAGAGTCATTACGAAACTGCTGCTCGGAGTCATACCCAAGGCCTGAGAATGAAGACTTTACGTCAACTTTAAATTCATTTTTAACTGAGCTAAGGACAAATAAATTTTCACCAGTAGGATAACCTGGTAAATAGCGTTGCCATGAGCAATCTTTCTTATGTGCAAAACACATCATCGACTGGTTTGTATCATAAATACGTGAAGCCTTAATTATGATATCACCATTTACTGATTCGTATTCTGCATCAGATAAAAGTTGTGATCGCCATTCTCCACCGTCTCTATAGCCGGTATTCAGAGTGCATTGACTCCCTACAGGACATAGTTCTAACAATTCTTCCTTGGTTGGAATTTTAGCCGGAGATGATGACGCAGGTATAGTTTTCTCTATTATATCAGGATCTGTTGTTATCTTAGCATTACTAAAGTCAACAGAAACTTCATTGGGAAAAGTTTTTGATGTATATAAGAAAAAAATAATTTCGTAACGACCGTTTAACTTGTTCGTCCACGACGAAACGCCCATATTAATTTCTTGCGTTTCCCCCGGCTGGATAAAACCGTCTTGATTTGTATCTAAAGGTTCTGTCGCTATTTGATCTGAACGAAACTCAAAAAAAGGGTCGCTGAATACTGTACAAAAATGACTTGATTGCTCTGCATTAAACAATCCCCACCCGACGTCAAAATTGCGTTCTTCTTCATTGCTGCATGACCCGACAACGCCCTCTATGTTAATAGTCATACCTGGACGAACATCTACGAAACATTTTTGTCTAAAATCAATTGCTATATATTTATCACTATTGCCGCATAAAATGCCGTTTTTCCATTCAATTCTAGACCCGTTTCTACTGTTTGCTACAAAAGAATGGGGAATAGACATATCAACATCAGCTGCCGGATCTATTTGTTTTGTACTTTCAGGGATAGAATAAGCTGACTGTCCTCCGGGCGAAATTTCAACTATATCAACTAGGTCACCTTTGTTATCTATATCTTCTTTAAAAACTATAAATGAGTACTGATTTCCAATGGTAAAATCCCACGTCACATCCCCATATAACGGACTGATATCTAATAATGTTCTTTCCCTTGAATCTTTATTTATACATTCATAAAAAGTTCCGGAGTCTCCACAAATCACGATTCTGACTCCTCCGTGAATGGCATGCGCATCTAAATTTCCAGCGGCGGACGACCAGTTCGCGATCCGCGTCACATCAGTTCCATAGTTTCCTGAAACAAAACCCTTTGCTTCGAGGACAAAAGATTCATGCTCAACACATATCATTGGGCCTTCTGTCCCTATGGCTGCGCCAGTTACAAGCTTATTAAAATTTTCACGTAAAAAATCCAATTCACTTGCTGTTAACCCTACAATATCGTTTGAAGTATGCTTGTGACCAATGTTTGATTTAGCGTCCAGTTTTTGTTCTAAGTCAGTAATATCAGTTGAAGTATGTGTATGCTTTTTGGGTGACAAGGCACCAATTTGGGAGCGAATATCGGGATGAGCCTGTGTATCTGTATTATGATCTTCAAGATCAAGCTGAGTCGCAAACACTGATGTATTTGAAACCACTACTTTAATGTTTTCTGCATTACCTGTCTTGACATAATAGCGTAAAATCTCCTCAGCTAAATAAGCTCCACCGTATGCAGGAACGACACCACCTTCAGAATAATCTACAGCATATAAAATTTGTCCATAAACCGGATCGTTAGCAAAAATTCCGGTCTCCCTATGAAAAAATCCGGTTTTTAATCCCTCATTTGTGAAAGCAATTGTTATTAAAGTAGTTCCATCTCCCTGTGCAGTTGCAGATTGAATCTGAAAACTCATTCGTGAATCAACAAGGCCAGTCACGGACTCAGGATCAACATTGTTATTCCACTCTCCTGCGCCGATTTCGACATGTGAAAAAGTTATTATTTCACCAGTCTGAGTTCTGTTATATAAATCCAATCCCGCTCTTGTAAGTATCAATCCATTAGTACTCATCATACGCTCCTTATAGTCCTGATACGTGTCCGAATAACTGCTCCTCCGATATACACACTAGCTGGACCAGATTTTGTAGGTCCTAAATCTGCTGGATAAATTGTTCGAGTTCTGGTTTTTCGGAGGTATCCTCTTATATAAACATTGGAAAAAAATTTTTTAGCAACTCTGATTGATGCTAATTTTGAACGTGCTGGCTTTGATTCATTTATGGCCCAGCCTAAAAGCTCGAAATCATCTTGCTGAATGGGTGAAATAGGTGTGGTAAGATTGATTCTAAATTCAGCCCAACGCTTTTGGTCTTCACTTCGGAGATTTACGGGCTCCTCGGTTTCATATCCAAAATGCTTAAGCAGCACCGGCATGCCAGCCGATTTGCCGCCTAGAAGCTGCCAGGCAAAAGCTTTAACTACGCGCTGGCGAAATTTGTTATCGTCAGTTTCAAGACGGTGACGCTTTATACCTCGTGATTCGGCTAATGGTTGTACGAACTGATTCTCACATGTCGCGGGGTTAAATTGATCACGCAGCCAGTTAATATCCATGACGACATCGTTAAAGACCCGCGCCAATCCGTGAACTACGACGGCAATAGGGCCTGAACTCATACAAAGTGGCCAGCGTAATTTTTTAAAAATGTAGTCTTTAAAATCCACGGCTAATCCTCATCTGCCCATTTGCTGGTTATGTTTATGCCATCTAGCACGGCCAGCGCATCAGCAGCGACAAACACATCTGTTATCGGAGATTTCCAGTTGATTAATTTAACACCTGATACGGCCATAATAGTGGACACTAACCGGTCACGGGTTAGGTCTTCCCCGATCTGGAGAGGGGTAATGCTTGGCACGGTAGTAGGATCAGTAAACAATGTAGTAATTCTATTTTGAACCTCAGAAATTATTTCTGAGGCTGAACCGGACACGAGAACCAGCTCGGCATTAATTACAACAGGTACAGACTTGGGGCCTTTCACAATCCAGTCATCATTTATCGGGAAATTTGATGAAATAGCGTCATGTACTTTGGACAATAATTCATTAGTTGGAATTCCATTTGCTCCTTTCACAACAACATCTACAGTTCCCTGGCCACGAGGATGTTGATCGAGAACCTTTACTGCAATAACACCAGAAATAGACATCGCCCATGAAGCATAAGCATATTTGGTACAACCGTTTTTTTCCATCCATCGCAGTACATATCTCTGACCTAGTTGGGCGTCGGTTTCTTCATCCGCTCCCTCACTTATGAGCCAGTCAGATGTGTTTGTTACTGCTGTAACTTTAGATATTGTTGTTGAAATTTCACAAATCTGACCAGCCGCGGCATTTGCTCCGCGTCCGTACTCTTCAGCTTCAACAGGAACGGTAACGCGAGTCTGACCATCAGGGATGACCGCTTCTTTAGTAGTGATGAAGCGGTAAACGGCTCCGGTACCGTCTGGTGCGGTCTTAATAATTCTGCCAGCAGGGATTTTAACATTACCGGACTCTTCACCATTAAACACAACATTGCCACTGGCCTTGGTTGCAACCTTACGGGTCAGCTCTAGCTGCTCAGCATGTAAGTCCGCCCAGTCTCCGGTGGATGTCTTTGGAAAAGCATTTTCAAGTATGATGGCAAGCAGTTCATAGAGTTTGAACAGACTGAAAGCGAAGACTTCTATAAGTCCGCGTATGACGCCTTTATTCAGATTTAGTCGATTTGGAAGCCATCCCTTATCCGAATATTCGTCTTGAACTTCATTTATCCTGGTAAATATTTCTTCGCGTATTTCATCTAGTGTCTTCTTAACGGGGATTGACATCTTCAATAACCTCTTTGACTAAGCCATTCTCGCCAACCTCAAAAATAATATTAAACGGATGGGTTTCGTCTATAAATCTCCAGCTTGCTCTTGCCGTTATTCCAGCTTCATCCCAACTTAAGATATGGCATTTTGGGGACATAGGGACAACGCGTGGATCAGTATTAATGCAACGTGCAACTTCAACACAAAATGCGCTGCGTGTTGCGTTAGTAGATTCTTCTTTGATCCAGTCGAGCACGGTGCTGCCGTGCTCGACGTCATAAAAAAGAGTTCCAAGGTAAGTGAACAGCACCAGCTTGATATCCTGTTCACCTGTATCTGTGCCGTCTGTCAGCACTAGTTCACCGTTTGCAGCAACGGCCGCCTGCATGTCACCATCCAGCCGGATATCCTGGCCGTAAATTGCACTCATATCTTACCCCCGGTCCTGCTTCCAGCATGACTGTTACCAGATGTCGTAAGATTGCCATTGATAGTAACGTCACCGTTAATCACCTGAGTCCCGGTTAATGTGTAGCTGCCCTCATGTTCCCTGTTAGTGCGCTCATGTGAGGTTCCAATTTTACCGTATGCACCGGTTGATGTCTCATTTCCCTGGCGGAGAATCTCAGGAGCCAAAATTTCAATGCGTTCGTCTGATTTAATAACAGCTGATCCAGACACACTTATGGTCCAATTTCCTCCAATCGTTTCATTCTTTTCACCTCCGATTTTGTTCACTCTGTTCGCTGTAGTGAAATGGATTATATTTGACTCGGCATCTATCTTTATATGAACGCCAGGCTGTTGCTGGATAATAAAACCGTCGACCTCACATTCTGGAGCCTGAGATACGTGCCAGCGGAAATTCGAAATACGCGGATAGTCGGGGTCTCCGTCATAGTATGTGAGATCACAGTAAGTTCCGGGCAACGGTGGACAGACAACACCACGCAAAGGTCCGGCCCACATAATCGGGATTTCAACTTTTGGTATGACCGGCTCGGTGTCATCTACGGATTCATCATTGCGGAGCGGCTGCACGTCTGCCCAGTAATTATCGTCACTAGCATACGTGGCCACAATCTTGGCTTTTCTTGTGATGCGGTAATAGGTGCGCAGGTTGGGCATAGCCAGTTCGACAACGCGTTTTAAGAGTGCAAGCAAATCAGTACCCATATTCAACTCCGTAGCTTATGAGGGTTCTTGCAGATGTGTTCTCAATTAGATGCAGGACTTTCAAAGCGCGGAATTTGTCATTGATGCCGCGTTTGTTGTCGATAAGTCCGAAAACACGGGAGTGCATGAGGTTGGGAAGCAGAAATGTTTCCACCTTGGAGAGTGCCGCGGGGTTGTCTGCCGGAAGATGCGTAATCAGTCCTGCGCCGGTCGCAATAGTCGGTATAGTTCCGGGCTGGTCATGATCCCCCCAGTGGATACCGTCAGAGCCGAGCCACATTTTCCACCTGGCCATGTCGATATTGAAACCGCGCTGGCAGGACTCGGAGGCTTGCCTGGACAACTGCCAAACGGGAACGGTCGAAGAAACAAACCGTGGAAAAATCACGCCGGGAGAGTCGATGCGAGCAATGGGTAATCCAGTCAGGCCAGCGGCATAGCGGACAATTGCTTCAGGTGTTTCATTTTCCCAGGACTGACAAACAGTCACGGTGTTAAGCTGCTCGTCATCACGGCCAACGCCGGAGACTATGAGCTGATCTTTGTTGCCCGGTCGCATGGCCTTGGCGGTTCCGGCCCACAGTACCGGCTCTTTATCGCGGTAGCCGATGGCCATGTTAACCGCATCGCCGAGCCGTACCGCGCGGCCGATCTTGCCCATAGGATCGGGCAAAGTAATCTCAAATGTCCACATGGGGGCACCACGACGGGACATGATGGCCAACCGGGGGCAGCGCAGGATTTCAATTCCGCCGATCATAATATGAGTGCGTACACCGTTAATCTGCATTAGCGGGACTCCTCGGAAGCATTGATTGCCGGGGCAGCCTTGCCGGAAGCGACAACACGTTCTTCAGTGGCCACCGTTGCCGGGCGGTGCTCAGAGAAAGCAAGCGAGGCTATGATAGCATCGTCTTTGTTGTTCTCCTGAGAATCCAAACCGGAAAAAACGACCTGGTTAATATGCCGAGCTTGGCAATGACGGTTGCGCACGTCCAAGATCAGTGGGTTGCCGTTACTGTCCTGCCCTTTAAACAGAGCGTCCAATTCTTCAAGACGGTCGTAGCAATCAGCAGCTTCATTAGTTTCGAGTAGCAGAACTAGGGTGATATCAGCGTCCTCCCAACCCATGGGGATTTTGGTTTTACCGCTGAGTCCATCTTGTTCGGCCCGGTCAAACAAAACCGCCCCGCGCACAGAAAGGTTCTGTAAAATGCCGTCCAGCTCGGAATCACCCAGCACGACTGCGCCGTCTTCCCACGACAAATATCCATTAGCCATCGTACTTCTCCAAAAGTTTTTGCAGCTCACGCTTAAAACCTTCTGCGTCAGTCACATCAGGCATATTTACGGTCATGTTTTGAATCGTGATCCCGCTGGACTTTGACGAGCTGTGCTTCGATCTGGAAGTGTTTGCAGCCGGTTTGAAATTAACCGGAGAAACTTCCGCTGTCGGAGCACCACCTTCCGCCGGTTCAGGGCTTGGTCCGAAAAGCATTTCACCAGCTGCGTCAAGACCTCTGCTGACCATATCTACGGGAACGGATAGTGCCCCAATTCCAGCGTCTAATAATTTTCCCGGTGCTGAAAGAGCTGAAGAGACAGCATCAAAAAAGCTGCCTGCTCCGGAATGAACTCCGGTGGCCAGAGTTTCCATTGTGCGCTTACCAGATAATGTGAGCGTTGAGAGCGGTCCTTCTTTAGCATCCGAAAACGGAAGCAATTTACGGACGTTGGACAACATCTTTTTAACTGCATTATACGGAACCATGACCATTGTTTTTATACCGTCAACAAATGTTGAAACAAGCCTTACACCGGCTTCACGCAATGAAATTTTGCCACTTAATAATTCAACAAAGGTTTTGATACCTGAAATGGCCATTTTAATTGGGTTCAAGATTATTCGAATGGCTGCACCGAGAAGAATAAAGGAGTTACGCACGCCTGTACCGATTATAGAACTAATTGTTTCCCAAACTTTAAAACTGGATTCTGCGTCGTCATTACCACCAAAGAAATCCTGCGCCAGATTGTCCCATGCCTCACAAATCCCATCGAAAAGGTCAGAAAGTGGTTCTAAGGCTTCTGATATTGTTGAACCGAGGTCCTCAAGGTCTGATCCGACATCAGCAAACGCAGCTTTTACCGGCTCAAAAGCATTGGACAGAAAATCTATTACTGGAGTGAAATATGAAATAAGCCCGACAAAAAAATCTTTAATCTCTGTCCAATAAGAAATGATCAAAACTGCGGCTGCGACAATTGCTGCGCCGATCAAAACAATGGGGTTAGCCAGCAAGGCAATATTCAGTGCTCCAGCAGCCAGTGTTGCAGCCCACATAACTGCGGAGAATATGCCTATAGAAACGACCACAACGGCCAGAGCCGCAGCAAAAGCAATGAAAAATCGTCCTACAGGACTACTTGCAAGCTTATTTAACCATGTCACAACTGAGGTCACACCCTTAACAAGGTATGTGAGTACAGGCAGGAAGATATTACCTATGGTGATTTGCAGAGCCTCAAATGCAGAGCCTAAAATGGTTGTGGCACCATTAAAATTATCAAGCTGCATGGCCGCGACTTCTGCGGCTTTGCCGGGCTTCTCCAGCGACGCTGCGTATTCTTTAATAGTACTTATCCCGGTAGTCATCAGGGCTTGAATGGGACCAACAGCCTCAGATCCAAAAATTTTCTGCAAATATGCGGCCTTGTCCGCACTTCCCATGCCAGAAAGGGCAGTTTCCAGATTTCCCAGAATATCAAAAATTGGAAGCATGTTTCCCTGAGCATCTTTAGTGGTAATTCCTAAATGCTTAAGAGCCTTCGCGGCTCCACCGGCAGGAGCCTGCAAACGCTGAAACATGATTTTAATACCGGTACCGGCAACGGAAGCATCAATACCGACGTCACCAAGTTTTCCGGCCATAGCTGCTACATCAGAAAGTGAAGCTCCTGCCGCAGCGGCAACAGGACCGGCATTGGCAAGAGTTGAGGAAAGTGAGGCGAGTGTTGTGTTTGATGAGGTGAAAGTGGTGGTCAGAATGTCCGCAACTTTACCCATTTCATTAGCTTTCATGCTGAAACTGGAAAGAATATTCGATGCAATATCAGCGGTTGAGCCAAGATCGTGTTGGGCTGCACTGGCCAGATTTAAAACACCAGGCAAAGCGGCCACATTGTCTTTGACTTCAAAACCAGCCATAGCCAGTGATTTTTCAGCCGAAGCAACTTGGGAAGCTGACCATGCCGTGGAGGCTCCAAGATCCTGAGCAGCTTGCTCAAGAGTCTGCATTTGAGAAGCGGTAGCACCGGAAACAGCTCCGACTTCAGAAATTGACTGCTCAAAATTAGCCGCAACACCGATTGCAGGAGCTAACGACGCTAGAAATAGCCCAGCAGCCGCAACAAATGGCAACATGGACTTTGTAAGCGCACCCATTTTACCAGACAGAGAAGAACCGGCAGCACCGGTCTGATCCATACCGTGCCTTATTTTACTCAATGGATTAGACATAAAGTCTAAAAGATTGAATGATGCGAATACGTCAAATACGTCCATTATTCACTTCCAAAAATTTTGGCTATTACGTTTCCAAGATGCACGGCTTGTTGCTTGTGGAAGCGTTCTTCCATATTCAAGGCTCTGGCTGCCTGCTCTGTAAATTCGTCCAGATCATCAGCGGGCGGTTCATGCAGCCAATGACGAATTAGATCCGAATAAACCAGGACCGCGTTTTGATACGCAGCCCTGGTTTGCTCTAGTTTCCCAGCTCAACCGACCCGCCGCCACAGCGGCGCATGATTGCATCAGCATAAGCAGCGACAAGCATGGGCTCTTTTTTGAGTTCAGTGTCGAGAGAATTCCTTTCAGATGGATCAACAAGCTGGCCCAAAACTTTTGACATGGTGTCGAACTGCTTGGACTTATCCGCCTTTGAAAGAGAGACAAGCTGCTTCCGCCCCGGCTTTTTGAAATGAAAAGTCAGCTTGATGGCCTGTTCTTCAAAGTCGTCATACTCAGCGGTAAACGGTTTAAATTGACTGCTTATTTTATCATCAGTTGCTATATCTTTTCCTTCAGCCATTTTTTTATTTCTCCTCGTATTCCGGTGTGCCGTTTATGTTTATCATTTCAGCCGTACCGGATAGCTTTACAGTCTGTTCATCGTCGCCTTGCTTGGCACTTTCATCTTTGTCGTCGATCATGATGTTTTTTAAAACAACTTCACGCTTGTCTCCGCCGTCTGGCTCGAAGACCAGTGAGATATTGAATACTGAATTGAATATTCCAGAATCCAGAGCGGACAACAGATCCGTGTATTCGGAATAGTCTAGAGTAAAATCTACAGTTGCTTCATAGTTACTGCGAGTTGCGCCACGTGGCAGTAGCCCTTTGCCATAGGTTCTTTTTTTCTTTTGATTGGATTTCCAGTTGATTTCAGAAATCCCGACAATCACACCCTGAGGGCCGGTAATTGTCAGAGATTCCCAGTCGTATGACCTTCCAAGGACTGAAACTGTTGACTTATTTGCCATTATACCTCCTTACGCGGAAAGACGCGGGTCAAATGAACTGCCCGCATAAACATAGCTGGCGTAAAGTTTAATGGATTTGATAATCGGGATGCCGATTAGGGTTACCTCAACGGCAACACCATTATTTACTATGTCCTGACCGTCAGGAATATTGACCACATAAGCAGCCATTTCTTTCGGCTTGGCCTTGGTCATGGTATCAAGAGCATTCTCTAGATTTGCTTTCAGATAGGAAAGACCGGAAGCGTCAAGGCCAAGAATCGGGTCCCCGGCCTCATCTTTGAGGGACTTTAAAGCCTGTATTCTCAAGAGACGAATAGCCTTAAAAGTTACCCGCAGAACTTCCAGATACTGATAATCGCTGGTGGCATCGGCAAGAGTTCTGGCATCTCCCCAGTAGACTCCAGAAAGACCGGCGTAAGTCGTTGCGGTAATAAATCCGGCTGTTTCAAGCTCAGACTGCATACTTTCAGCATATCCTTCAGGAAGTTTTAACGGGGTTATGCCCTGATCACGCACCCGGCCAATGTCACGCTGGACCGGTATGCTCAAAATACGCCCGGCAAGAAGTCCTCCAGCATTTCGCAGAACGCTTTCTCCTGTGCGGTTGGTAGTCTCTCCAAAGGCCGTGCAGACAGCCACAAATCTTGCTGAAACGCTCCTGCGTTCTATTTTCATGGCCGTTGTAAAATCATTCAGATCTTCAGCAGCATTCGGGAGTCTTGATTCACAGGTGAAAATTGTCGGGCGGTGTTTATTAAAAAGATCATCGGCAAGGCTGCCTAAAGCTGTCCAGTCAATGGAATCTGAAGGACCGCAGATATGCACAAATTCCGGGTCTATACTTTCAAGAGGAAGAGCCAGAGACTCTATTACACTTGTAATTGTTGGAACAGGAGCCATAAGATCAAAACAGTATTCAGTTCCGAAAGTATATTCCCCCTCAGGAAATGATATGCTTACTCCGGTGTCACCAACGGAAATAAGACCATCAATTGGGATTGTCCTGTATGGTCCGTAGTTATCGCCTCCGTCAGTCGATATTTTATACTGTCCTTTGTTTCTGCCACCGGATTTAACAACCTGCATAAGTATCTGGGCCGCCATGGTTACGGTTCCAGCTGCGGTAATTTGGGGTCCGTGTCCAATCTGTTCAACTGGGCCAATTGCGGAGCGTACTACAAAAGAATAACTATCATCTTTGATTAGATCCCCGAATTCCAAAACAATGGTGACTCCGGTATCATTTATTGTAATCTGTCCATTCTCAGGTACTACGGTTGCAGCATCAAAATTTTCACCGCCATCATTTGATATTTTAACTTTTGCGACTCCGGGAGCACCACCATCGGTTACTGATATAACCACGTCAGCATTTATTGCCGCCAAACCGTGAATTTCAATCTCCGGGCCTTCTCCTATATGTTCAACGGCCCCGATATAACCGGCTGGACTTCCTGGAACCGGAACGGCAAGAACGGTTGCGGACTGACCGCAAACAGTAAAAATATCATTTAGTCGATCGACAAGAGGTCCAGCACCGAGCAGTCCGTTTAAATCAGAACTTTTACCAAGATAGTATATTTTACCGGCAGTTCCTTTTGAGCACACCCCGGCTATAAGAGCCTTGCCGGAGACATCACCGGGAACAAGGCCGGAAGTTCCGTCTACAATATATTCAAAAACATCATGAGATGACATGATCAGCCTCCCATCTTGCGGCTTTCCAAATTACTTACCGCTGTATCAAAATCGCTTTGTGAAACCTGTTTATCTGTGGTCCAGCCAGCGGCTTTACACATGGCTGCCAGCTTCCAGTTTTGAAGACCGGCTTTCTCGGCCAGCTCTGAAACAGGAAACAATTCAATCGGCTTCTTGGCCATCTTCAACCTCCTTTTGATGAGCTTTAATATTAACGTCTTTTATCCAGACGGTTTCATCATCCATCGTGACGTATCCGCTAAAACGGAGATGAAAGACCTTGATCAGCTTTCGTTTGATGGCCACGTCCACAAGTTTCGATCCTCCGCCTGTGGATTCAACCGCTTCAATGCTGACCAAGACGTTGTTATTATGCCTGTCTGCAAGCTGACGCGGGAGGTCTCTGTGCAAACGGTGCGAGAAATCTGCAAGCCAATTTTCGTCATTTGAAATTATGCTAAGACGCACCGGTTGAATGATCTGATCAATGGCTTTTCTGACCGTGCGGTATAAATCTTCTTTTCCGGGGCTTGGATACTTGGACAGCTTCCGGCTCAGATGTTTAACCTGGGCTTTGGTCAGCTGGATTTCAATTCGAGGTTTGGGCAGAAGCTTGTCTGACATTTCGACAGGGGCCTCGTAAATCGGAGCCTCACCGTCAGTTTTAAGTGGTAATCCGGCAGCGATTGCGGCTGTAGTCAGAGTTTCAAAAATCAAATTTCTCATGTTGGCTGTCCTTATGCGCCGAACATAGATTTAAGTTCTTCCATCATCAGCTCTTTGATTTCGGCGCGGTCTTCATCATCAATGCCAAGATACGGCCTTGCGGGTAGCTTCACTTTCAAACCACGCCCGGCCTTACCTCCTAGATGGTGGATGCGAGCATAAATTTTATTGGTCCCGACGCAGACCATTTTGGGGCTAGCTTCATAACTTATGGAATTGCGGAGCTGGCCGGACTTAACAAGAGTCTGTCCACCCTCGGATTCTGCGCGTTTACTTGGTTTCCATCTCTTACCATCCGGGCCTGCACCATCCTGAAAACGCTGTATTGTTGAACTGACAAGCGTTTCACCTATTGCATCCATAAGTTCCTGACTATGTTGAACACGTTCTGCGGCAGCTCCAACTCCTCTCATTAGTTTGCTCATATCCATTTTAAAACGGACGCCACCCATCAGAATCTGCTCCAATCGTTAAATTTGCGGGGCGGGGTTACGACGATAACGGTGTCATTGGGCTGCGCGCTCGTTGCTTCAGGGGGAGCAAGCCTGATTTTGCCTAGCCTGATCTGATCCATTTCCTTTTCAGCCCGTTCGGCCTGTCTTTGCAGTGGCAGGAATTCGTTATCTGAGCTGTTCTC